>NZ_JBEXMH010000041.1:0-87034 GCF_040610415.1 Amycolatopsis sp. NPDC004079
ATTGTGCTGACGGTTCGGGGGTGCTTGTCAAGGCGGGAAAGATGCCTTGACAAGCACCCCCGAACCGCAGGGAGGCTTCGTATCGGGGTGCGGGGAGGGGCTGGGTGCCTCGGCAGTTGGGTGCGTCGGCTGCGGTTCGTGGTGGGCTTGGGCTAGCGCCCCAATGTGGCGTTGGGTGCGTGGGACGCACCGAACGCCGCATTGGGTGCGTGGGACGCACCCAATGTGGCATTGGGGCGCATCGCGGCGGGCGGTGGTCGTGAGGGGAACCCTGAGGGAATCAGGGGCTGTGAGGGTGGCCCTCACGAACCTTGCGGTGTCAACGGAGGTTGACAGAGCCCTGAGTGTCAACCTAGATTGACATCATGACGGAAGCGACGGATCTGGCCGCTCGCGCCGGTGACCGGGATCCCCGGGTGGGGCTTCGGGCGGTGGCGGCGCTGAGGCGGTTGCTGGAGCAGTTGGAGGCCGTGCAGGTGCGCAGTGCGCGCATGCACGGCTGGTCTTGGCAGGACATCGCGGCCGAGTTGGGGGTCAGCCGGCAGGCCGTGCACAAGAAGTACGGGAGGCATTGATGTTCGAGAAGTTCACCCATGACGCCCGGAGAGCGGTGGTCGAGGCGCAGGCGGCGGCGCACGAAGCGGGGGCGCGCGAGATTTCCGCGCAGGCCGTTTTCGCTGGGTTGGCGCGGGTTGAGGACGGCGAGGCGGTGCGGCTGCTGCGGGTTCTCGGGGTTTCTCGGGACGACGTCTTCGCTGAGCTTGCCCGGGTGCGTCGGCGTGGGGGGATCAGTGACGCCGATGCCGAGGCGCTTACCGAGTTCGGCATCGACGTCGATCAGATTGTGGACCGGATCGAGCAGACGCACGGGCCGGGTGCGCTCGCTGAGGCTGGGCGGCGCAGCCGGCGCAATCACTTGCCGTTCACCTCGGAGGCCAAGAACGCGCTGCAGATGAGCGTGCGGGAGGCGCACGACCTCGGCGACAAGCATCTCGGGCAGGAGCATCTGCTGCTCGCGCTCGTCAAACAGCGCGGTCCGGTCGCCGATTTCCTCGCGGCGCGCGGCGTGGATTATCCGGCGGTCCGCCACGCCGTCGGCAAACGCTAATGCTGTTCTTGCTCGTCCGGCCCGGTGCGCCAAGTGACCAGGGGGAGCAAAGCCTGGGTCAGCGGGCCGATGCTGAGGGCGTACAGGACCGTTCCGACGCCGACCGAGCCGCCGAGCAGCCAGCCCGCGGCCAAGACGAGTACTTCGATGCCGGTCCGGACCAGGCGCACTGACCAGCCGGTTCGGGCGTGCAGGCCGGTCATCAGGCCGTCTCGTGGGCCGGGGCCCAGGCGGGTTCCGACGTACACCGCGGTCGCGACGGCGTTCAGGACCACGCCGCCGATCAGCATCAGGATTTGCCAGACGAGCACGTGCTGGTCCGGCAGCACGGCGCGCACCGCGTCGACGGCCACCGCGATCACCGCGATGTTCGCGACGGTGCCGATGCCGGGGCGCTGCCGTAGCGGGATCCACAGCAGCAGCACGAAGACCGCCACGACGGCGCTGATCGTGCCGAACGTCAGGCCGGTGAGCTTGGTCAGGCCGTCGTTCAGCACGTCCCACGGGTCGAGGCCGAGGCGGGCTCGGGTGAGCATGGCCATGCTCGCGCCGTAGAGGGCGAGTCCGGCGAACAACTGGGCGCCCCGGCGCGCGGGGGATCGGCGGATGCTGAGCGGACTGAGGTCGATAGCTGCCACTTCTCCACTATTGGCGACAACTGGCCTGATATGCCATGGCCAATGCGCAATAATTGGCCTTATGGAACCGCTCGGTGGACGCATCTCGGGACGTCGATTGGCCACATTGCTGGGGGAATGGCGGCAGCGTGGCTCCCGGCAAGGTGCGTCCGACCTCGCGGCGGCGGTCGAGTTGCACGTGCTCGACGGGCAGTTGCCGATCGGCACCCGGCTGCCCGCCGAGCGCGAACTCGCCGACGCGCTCGGCGTCAGCCGCACGCTCATCGGGGCGGCGCTCGACCGGCTCCGCGCGGACGGCCTCGTCGCCAGCCGTCGCGGAGCCGGGTCGTGGGTGGCCGGGGTCGGAAACCGCGACGAGGCCGAGGCGGTCCGCGACGACCTCCTCGACCTCGCGCGGGCCGCCCCGCCCGCGGTGCCGGGGCTGATGGCCGCGTTCGACACCGCGCGGCGGGACCTGGTCGAGTACGCCAGCGGCAACGGTTACCTCACGGGCGGCCTTCCGCGACTGCGCGAGCGGATCGCCGAGCGCTACACCGCGCGTGGCCTGCCGACCTCGCCGGACCAGGTGCTGGTGACGTCCGGCGCGTACTCCGCGTTCGTGCTGTGCCTGCGGATGCTGACCGGGCCGGGCGATCGCGTCCTGCTTGAACAACCGACGTATCCCAACGCGATCGACGCCGTCCGCGCGACGCACGCGTTGCCGGTGCCGGTCGCGCTCGATCCGGTGCACGGCTGGGATTTGCCCGGGATTGAAGCCGCGCTGCGCCAGGCCGCGCCCCGGTTCGGCTACCTCGTGGTGGACTTCCAGAACCCGACCGGACTGCGCCTCGACGCGGCTGGCCGCGAACGGCTCGGCGGGCTGCTCGCCCGGACGCGGACGCCGGTCGTGGTCGACGAATCGTTGGTAGAGCTGGATTACGAGGGCGATCCGGTGGACGGTCCGCCGCCGCTGGCCGCGTTCGGCGGGGATCTGGTGCTGAGCGTCGGATCCGCGGCGAAATCGCAGTGGGGCGGGTTGCGGCTGGGCTGGATCCGGGCGTCGACGGATCTGCTGGACCGGCTGCAGTCCTCGCGGTTCGCGGTCGATCTCGGGGCGCCGGTGTTCGATCAGCTCGTGCTGGCGGCGCTGCTGGAACCGGAGGGCTACGAGGTGCTTGCCCGGCGTCGTACGGAATTCCGGGAGCAGCGGGACATCACGGTCGCGGCACTGCGCACGTACTGTCCAGAGTGGACATTCCAGGTGCCGTCCGGCGGACTGTCGGTGTGGTGCCGGTTGCCGGAGCCGATGAGCACGCGGCTGGCGGTGTCGGCGGCGACTCGCGGCGTGCAACTCGCGCCGGGATCGAGGTTCGGGGTGCACGGCGGATTGGAACGCTGGCTGCGGCTGCCGTTCGGGCTGCCTCGCGAGCAATTGCCGGAGGCGGTGCGGCGGGTCAGCGCGGCGGCGGCTTCGGTACGCGGCTGCGCGGATGTGCACGCGGAGCGGATTCCGGTGACGTAGCGGGCTCGTGAGTGGCGTTGCCGGTTCTCACCGGCGGGAACACTCACGACCCCGGAAAGTGAACAGCCGGTGCACCGGATGGGATCCAGCCACTCCAGGGAGGGTGGCGGTCTCCTGTCCGGCGCACCGGCCGATCGTCCGAGGCGCTTCCCGGCACAGCCCCTCGAAGTGCCGGGAAGCGCCCTCGGTTCAGGCGAGCTTCGGTTGGCGCAGGCTTTCGCTCGGCGCGGTGAGCGAAAACCTCCGGAGCACGCCCGTGGTGGGTCCCGGCGCCGCGGGGGCAGCGCGACGCCGGGACCAGGACCCGATCCGGCCGGGCGCGGTCGGCCGGTCGGGAAGTGCGGTCATGGTTCAGCCCCTGGTTCGAAGTGGCATTGGTGTGAAGGGGTGAGCCCGGCGCAGCGAACGGGCGCGCGCGATCAAGAAGTTGATCTTGACGTGGACGTAGCTCTCCCCGGGAAACCGGTCGGGCGGTCAGTCCGGGGAGGTGGTCGGCAGGGCGGCATCCCTGCCCGCGCCGTCGACCTCGTGGTCGCGGCTGACGCCGATGAGCTTGAGCTGAGTGACGGTGTCGCCGTCGCCGGCCAGCGCGAACAGCTGGCGCAGGCCGCCGGAACCGTCGTGTCCCGCTGAGACAGTCGACGCGGGCGCGGCAGGCGCGGCCGGTGCCGAGGGGAGGCCTTCGCCGCCACCGCTGCTGCCGCCGCCTGCCCGGCTGCGCTCCTTGACCGGCGGCGCGGGCTGGGTTTCCTGCTTCGCGGCGGGTTGTCCGGTGAGGACGCGGGCGGGCGCGGTGTGCACGACGGCGGGGGCCTGCTTGCTGACCTTCTCGGCGACCGGCGCGTCAGGCTCTTTCGCCAGCTTCGTCGCGGGGACGGAGGCGCTGACCGAGCCGCTGGCCACCGGTGTGGGTTCGACTGTGTGGACCGGCGGTTCGACGACTCGGACCGGCGCGGTGTCGATCACGGTGTCGACCGAGGTGACGGTGGTGTGCAGGGTCGTGTCGACGGTGTCGTCAACGGTTCCGAGGACGCTGTCGAGAAGCCCCGGCTGGTCGTGTTCGGGGCTGCCGAGGAGGCCGTCCAGGAGACCACGGCCGGAGTCGCGATCGGAGCCGCCGAGCAGGCCGTCGAGGAGTCCTTGCCGCGGTTCGTGGCTGGCGGTGCTGAGGATGCCGGGCTCGGGTTCGCCGCTGATGCTGCTGAGCAGGCCGGGCCGGGTGGCGGCTTCCGGTGCGGGGTCACTGGCAGGCGCGTGGTGCTTGGGCTGGACCGGGCTCTTCGGCTTGGCGGGCTTGGTGACCTTCGCCGCGGGGGCGGGCCGGGAAGCGTGGAGACCCGGATTCTGCGTGCCCGGGTCGCTTCCGGCCACTGTGGTCGGCCGGAAGCTCACGTCGGGCTCGAAGTCCTTGGCGGAGACGTGGAACCGGTGCAGGTTGGCGCGCTTCGCGCCGGTCGCCGCGCCCGGCATGGCCCAGGTGAGCGTGCCGGACGTGGCCGTTCCGGCGTACCGGTGCTCGGGTTCGGTGTCGTGTGTGGAAGAGATCGGATGGTCGACGTGGTCGTCCGTCGCCGCGTTCGCCTGCGACAACGCCGCTCCGAGCAGCCATCCGGCCAGCGTGAGTCCGCCGGCGACGGCGATTCGGGCGGCAGGCCGGGCGATCGGCGCCGCCCAGGCGCGTGGCCGTCGTCGCGCGCCCGCGCGCGCGAAAGAGGAATTCCGCTCAGCGCGGTCGACCATGCCCAGCAACACCGAACCCGTGTTCCCGAGCGGACTGGCGCTCGCGCCGGAGGGCGCGGGATGTGCGAGGCCGCGCGGGGTCGCCATGCCGGTCACGCCACCACCACCGTCCGCGCCTGAAGCTCATGCGGCCCACCGCACGAGGCTGATCTTGCTGGGGCTCTCTTCCGGCCAGGTCGCAGGTCCCCCGGGGCTGCCCTCTTTCTAGCACCGGACGCGAGTGTTTCATCTCTCCCGCGCTCGATCCACCCCGTACGGCGGAACGTCCCCACCGGCTCTGGTGTCCGATCCGCCCTAGTCGATCACCCAGCGTCGCTTCAACCGGGGCGAATGCGGCCATCCGGGCGGCCGTCCGACGGCGCGAATTCGGGCGTTGACCCGATGTTTCGGCCACCGCGACACTCTCGGTATCGCCGTTCCCGCAGGGAGAAACCGAGGCCGGGCCGCAGTCGTCAGACGAGTTTCCGCAGGCGTTCGACCGCTTCGTCGATCACCTCGTTGCGCTTGCAGAACGCGAACCTCAGCAAATGTTTCCACTCGTCCGGGTGATCCGTGAACACCTTGACGGGTACTGCCGCGACTCCGGCGCGTTCCGGCAGCGTCCAAGCGAGTTCGGCGGCGTCTTCGAAGCCGAGCGGACGCACGTCAGCGGTCACGAAATAGGTCCCGGCGCTCGGCCGTACGGCGAATCCCGCATCGGCAAGACCGGCAGACAGCCGATCGCGCTTCTCCTGAAGGCTCACGCGCAGGTTTTCGATCCACTCAAGTTCGTTGTCGAGCGCATACGCGACGGCCGGCTGCAGCGGTCCGCCTGAGACGAAGGTGATGAACTGCTTCGCCGCCTTCACCGCGGCGACGAGCTCCGGCGTCGAGCAGATCCAGCCGATCTTCCAGCCGGTGCAGTTGAAGGTCTTGCCCGCGCTCGAGATCGCGACGGTCCGTTCGCGCATGCCGGGGAACGACGCGAGCGGAAGGTGCTCGGCACCGTCGAAGACGAGGTGTTCGTAGACCTCGTCGGTGACCGCGATGAGGTCGTGCTCGACGCACAGCCGCGCGACCTCCTCCAGTTGCGCGCGCGAAAACACCGTGCCGGTGGGGTTGTGCGGCGAATTCAGCAGCACCGCGCGGGTGTTCGGCGTGATCGCGTCGCGGAGGGCGTCGAGGTCGAGTTCGAGCTGTCCGTTCTCGGTTTCGACCAGTCCGATCACGCGCCGCTGCGCGCCCGCCATCGCGACCGCGGCGGCGTACGAGTCGTAGTACGGCTCGACCACGATCACCTCGTCGCCGGACTCGGTCAGCGCGATCAGCGTCGCCGCGATGGCCTCGGTCGCACCCGCGGTGACCAGGATCTCGGTGTCCGGGTCGTAGCTGGCGCCGTAGCGCTGGCGGTGCCTGCTGATCGCGGCGCGCAGCTCCGGGCGGCCCGGTCCCGGCGGGTACTGGTTGTCGCCGCCGAACAGCGAGTTCTTCGCCGTTTCGAGCATTCCGGCGGGCCCGTCGGTGTCCGGGAAGCCCTGGCCGAGGTTGACCGCGTCGTGCCGGACGGCGAGCGCGGTCATCTCCGCGAAGACCGTCGAGGCGAACGGGCGGAGGCGGGGGACGAGAGCTGGTTCACGCACGAGAACGCATCCTCACGGACAATGGCGGTGTGGAGCAACTCACCCCTGCCAAGGTCACGCCCGCGGACCCGCCCGGCGGCACCGCCGGCGAAGAGGCGAAACGGCGCGGCCTGCGCAAGATGAAGCTGGTCGCGCTGTCCTTCCTGCTCGGCGCGACGATCGTGTTCCTGCTGACGAGCTGGGCGCAGTCGGCGGGCTGGGGAGGCTGGGTCGGCTACGTGCGCGCCGCGGCCGAGGCGGGCATGGTCGGCGCGCTCGCGGACTGGTTCGCGGTGACCGCGCTGTTCCGGCATCCGCTCGGGCTGCGGATCCCGCACACCGCGATCATCCCGAACAAGAAGGACGCGCTCGGCAACAGCCTCGGCGAGTTCGTCGGCTCGAACTTCCTGTCCCCGGATGTCATCCGCGACAAGCTCCGCCGCGTCGAGGTCGCCAGCAGGCTCGGTGCCTGGCTCTCGCAGCGCGACAACGCGGAACGCGTGACGTCGGAACTGGCGACGGTCGTGCGCGGTGCCGTGACGGTGCTCCGTGACGAGGACGTGCAGGCGATCATGGAGCAGGCCGTGGTCAAGCGCGTGATCGACAAGCCGTGGGGCCCGCCGCTCGGCAAAATCCTGGCGGGCGTCTTCGAGGACGGTGCGCACCACAAGCTCGTGGACCTGATGTGCGACCGGGCGTACGAATGGGTCCGGGACAACCACCAGACGATGCTGCGCGTGGTCTCGGACCGCGCGCCGAGCTGGTCGCCGAAGTTCGTGGACGAAATGCTGGCGGACAAGGTGTACGGCGAGGTACTGACCTTCGCCTGGGCTGTGAAAACGGACGTCAACCACCCGATGCGCCTCGCGCTGGACAAGTTCCTCGGCGAGTTCGCGCAGGACCTGCAGACCGACCCGAAGACCATGGAGCGGGCCGAGCAGGTCAAGGGCCAGATCGTGAACCACGGCGAAGTGCAGAAACTGATCGGCAACGCGTGGGCGACGGCCAAGGAAATGCTGCTGAACGCCGCGGAGGACCCGTCGAGCGAACTGCGCCAGCGGGTGCGCGGCGGCCTGGAATCGCTGGGCAAGCGCCTGGTGGACGACCCGTCGATGACCTCGAAGGTCGACGGCTGGGTCGAAAGCGCGGCGGTTTACCTGGTGACCCACTATTCGCGCGAGATCACGACGATCATCACGGACACGGTGGAGCGGTGGGACGCCGAGGAGACTTCCCGGAAGATCGAACTGCAGGTCGGGAGGGATCTGCAGTTCATCCGGATCAACGGGACTGTGGTGGGGGCGCTGGCTGGGCTGGTGATTTACGCGGTGGCGCAGTTGCTGTTCTGACGGCCGGGGTTCTGCTGCGGTTTTGCTGCGCGGGGCAGGGCTGGGGCTGGTTAGGCGGTCGTGGCGGAGGCCGTGCGGTGCGGCTGGCTGGGGGCCGGTCGGGCGGCGGTGCGGCGAGGGTTGGGGGGTTGCGGCGAGAGCTGTGTCGCGGGGCGGACTGGGGCTGGGGGATTGCGACGAGAGCTGTGTCGTGAGGCGGACTGGGGCTAGGCGGTTGCGGCGAGAGCCATGTCGCGAAGCTGGCCGAGAGTTGGGCAGCGGCCGTGGTGAAGCCCGTGCGGTGGGTCTGGCTGGTGGCCGTCGTGAAACTGGTGGCCGTCTTGAAAGTTGTGCGGTGAGGTTCGCTGAGGGCCGTCGTGATGGCTGTGCGGCGGGCTAGTTGAGGGCTAGCTGGCGATTGCGGTGAGGGCCGTGCGTGGGGCTGGCTGCCGGTTGTGGCGAGGGCAGCGCGGCGGGGTCTGGCTGTTGGCTGAGGTGGATTTCGTTGTGGTTGAGCGGAATTCGTCGGCGGGGAAGCTCCGGTTCGATCGCTCGCGACCTCAGCGGATCTTGGTTCTAGCGCACGTGCCTCGGGAGCGGAGACTGTCCCGCAGCCGCAGCCGCAGCCGCAGCCGCAGCCGCAGCCGCAGCCGCAGCCCGCGACCGCAGCCCGCGACCGCAGCCCGCGACCGGCCACACGCCGCAGCCGCCCGAGTCTGGGGCTGCCTTCAGCGGTCTGGTGCCGCTGCGTCGGCCACGTTTCCCCGGTCTTTCCCCTGCCCCGGCCGGATGCGGCGGGTGGTCGGTCGTATGCGCGCCGTCCTATACCACAGCCGGGAGGGGCTCAAACCAGTTGTCCACAGGAAGCTGAGTTATCCCCGGGGTTATCCACAGGAATTCACGGTGATGGCCTAATCGCTGTCCACAACTTGTGGGGATCCGGGGCATCTGCACGTGCATATGTGGTGAGTGTGGACAAGTTGTCCACAGGGTCTCAGTTGTGCACAGCCGCCGTGCGGGCGCGCCAGGAGCGGGCTTTTTCGCGGTTTCCGCAGACGCGCATCGAGCACCAGGTGCGGGAGCGGTTGCGGGATTCGTCGAAGAAGGCCCACAGGCAGTCGTCGGCGGGGCAGATCTTCAGCCGGACCCAGTCGCCTCGGATGGCCATTCGGGTGGCCGCGGCGAGGGTCGCGGTGACGGCGTCCGGGGCGAGCAGCGTCGGGCCGGTGTCGGTGAGCGCGAAGCGGAGCGGGACGTTCAGCGCGGTCGCGGGCAGTCGCGGATCGCCGACCGCGGCGCGCAGGCTGTTCCGCACCGCGCGGGCTTCGGCGGGATCGTTCGGTGTCACGTCGTGGTCCGCGGCCCACTGCCGCCAGAGCCCCGGATCGTCCAGCAGGTCGTCGCCCCGTTCGATGTCGACGGTGTTGAGAAAGGCGACCACCAGGGAAGCGTCGGTGTGCACCTGCCCAGTGTACGGGCAATATCGGTTGCGACCTGGTGGCATAACCGACATACTCGTTTTACTGGTTACGCGACGAGGAGAGGATGGACGAAACATGGGTGCGATTCCGACGTTCGGCGGCGTTGCGTTCGACTGTCCGGACCCGGCGGCGCTCGCCGGCTTCTACCGCTCCGTGCTCGAGTGGGCCGAACCTGAGATCGCCGAGGACGGCCACTGGGCCACGCTCGTCGACCCGCGCGGCGGCGTCCGGCTGGAATTTCAGCGGGTAGCTGATTACCGCGCCCCCGAATGGCCGTCGCAGGACACGCCGCAGCAGGCGCATCTCGACCTGGACGTCACGGATCTCGAGGCCGCTCACCAGCGCATTCTCGGGCTGGGCGCGAAGCTGCTCGACGATTCCCCGGAGACTTTCCGCGTGTACGCCGATCCGGTCGGCCACCCGTTCTGCCTCTGCGCCTGCTGACCGCCTGCTGACACGGCGCGGCGAATCCGCGTAGGGTCGGATGAGTGATTTGTCCGAAGTGTCAGAACATGATGCGCACGGTCGACAAGAACGGCGTCCACATCGAGCAGTGCGACGGCTGCCGCGGGATCTTTCTCGACCGCGGCGAGTTGGAGCAGATCGCCGGTGCGGAGAGCGCGTTCTACCGGCAGCAGCCGCCGCAGTACGCCCGTGCCGATTCGCCTCGCCCTTATCAAGGCGGGTACTCGGATTCGCCCCGTCCGCATCGGGGCGGGCACTCGGATTCACCGCGCCCGTACCGGGGCGGGCACGCGGACTCGCCGCGGCCGTACCGCGGTGGCTACGGGGATTCGCCGCGGCCGTATGACCGGCGCCGCAAGCGCAGCTTCCTCGAGAACCTCTTCGACTGAGTTGTCCACCGATCCGGTAGCGCTCGACCTGCGGATCTGTCCGTCCTGCGGCGACCGGGCGAGTTGTCCACAGGCTGACGGCGACCTCTTGCAGTGCGCGGAGTGCGGGCAGCGGTGGCCGTTCCGGCGGCTGCCGTTGTTCGCGTTGACCGGTCCGAGCGCGGGCGGCAAATCGACGGTCGGGCCGAAGCTGGCGCAGCGGTTGGCGGGCGAGGCCGTCGTGCTGGAGCAGGACGTGCTGTGGACCGGCGCGTTGCGCGACGACGAACCGGGGAATCCCGCGTTCCGCGGCGCCTGGCTGCGGATGGCGGCGATGCTGCACCAGAACGGACGGCCGGTCGTGCTGTGCGGGACGGTCGCGCCGCAGGAGCTGGAACCGTTGCCCGAGCGGGTTTTCTTCTCGGACGTGCACTATCTGGCACTGGTCGCGGACAACGAGACCCTTCGGCGGCGGTTGCGCGCCCGGCCCGCGTGGCGGGAGTGGGACGAGCCGCGCATCGAGGAGATGCTCGAGTTCAACCTGTGGATACGCGGGCAGGTCGAATCCATCGACACGACCGACGCCCGGCTCGACGACGTCGTTACCGCGGTGGAGAAATGGGTTCGGGCCAGAATTGGGCCGGACCTAGCGACCCTTCACGATTCTTCCGCGCGGAGCCGTTCGTCGTAACTCTGCTGGGATTCTTGGATCTCACCGGTGTGCGCGACAGTCCAGTCGTACAGCCTGCCGAACGGCTCGCGGAGGGATTCGCCAAGCGGGGTAAGGGAATACTCGACTCCGACCGGGGATGTCGGCAGTACGCGCCGGACGATCATGCCGTTGCGTTCCAGGCGGCGCAGGGTCTGGGTCAGCACCCGCTGCGTCACGCCTTCCAACCGGCGTTTGATGTCGTTGAACCGGCGCGGCTCCTCCAGGACGGCCATCGCCATCATCGACCATTTGTCAGCGATCTGGTCGAGGATCGGGCGGCTGGGACAGTCGGCCCGGTAGACGGTTCCGGTGTCAGGAGCGGCCATCTCGGTATCCTCCATGATCCTTGCGATGCCCAAAGTGCGTTATTGACGCTGGTCGACCGGGGTCCGAGTCTAGGTATACATCAGGAACCTAGCTGCCTGCCGAATACGTATCGGAGACCCGCATGCACCACGACGCCTACGCGACCCTGCGAGTGAGTCGCGAGGCCGGCCTCGTCCGCGTCACCCTCGACAACCCGCCCGTCAACGTCCTCGACGTCGCTCTCATGGCGGACCTCCGGCGGCTGCTGACGACGCTGCGGGACGACGAATCGGCTCGGGTGATCGTTTTCGACAGTGCTGACCCGGACTTCTTCATCGCCCACGTCGACATGTCGCTGGTCGACGCGCCGGACGCGTTCGACCAGTTCGCCCCCGACGTGCCGCCGGGGCTCAACGTTTTCCAGGCCTTGGGCGAGTTGCTGCGGCACCAGCCGCAGGTGACGATCGTCAAGCTGGCCGGTCTGGCGCGCGGCGGCGGGGCGGAGTTCGTCGCCGCCGCGGACATGGTTTTCGCGGCGATCGACACTGCGGGGATCGGCCAGATCGAAGCGTTGATGGGGATCGTTCCGGGCGGCGGGGGAACGCAGTACCTGGCGAACCGGATCGGTCGCAACCGCGCGTTGGAAGCGGTGCTGGGGGCCGGGTTGTACGACGCGCGGACGGCCGAACGCTACGGCTGGGTCAATCGGGCGGTGCCTGACGATGAACTGGACGAATTCGTCGATCGGTTGGCGCGCAACATCGCCGCGTTGCCGGAAGGCGTGGTCGCGGCGGCGAAACAGGCTCTGGTCCCGGATGATTTGGCCAACGGATTTCAGCGGGAACACGATGCTTGGGCGGGGCAGTTCACTCGTCCCGCAGCGGAAGCGCTGATTCGCGGAGGATTGGCGCGGGGTGCGCAGACGCGGGTCGGCGAGCGTGATTTGGAAGGACTGCTTCGCGGGCTGGCGGGTTGATCGAAGCACCCGCACGGCTGCGCGGCCTCGAACAGCGGCTGCGCCACTCAAGATCGGCCTCAGTTCGATGGCATTTCTTCCCGCCAGTGACCGCTACCGGTTGGCGGATCCGCCATCGGATTTGAGACCCTGCAACGGCCATCGGTTTTCGGACTGTGGATCGTCCAGCCAGAAGGTTTGTTCCTCGCTGTTCACCGTGAGCCCGAAGCGGGATCGGCTGGGGCGGCCCAGCGATTCCCAGCGGCGGTGCGCGTCCTCGGCGAGATCCCACAAGGCGCGCGGACCTCCTTGCGCTGCCTCGAAACCGGAGTCGGTGCGGCGGGTTCGGGCCCAGGAACCGTCCGCATGGGACAGTGCGAAGGCTCCGTTCGGCTCGACGTGCACCGGGCGTACGTCGGGCAGCTCCAGTGAGGCGAAGAATTCGAAATGCCGTTGTGGCTTAAGGACATCTGACATCGACACCTCAGTCGGCCGCCATTGTGTGGCGGCGGCGTCCGGCAGGTCCGCGAGCGGTGGCAGGCGATGCGCGCGCAGGGGCATGAACCGGCCGTCGCGGGCGAGGACTTGGCCTTCGGCGGTCGCGCCTTCGCCTACGGTGAGGCGGACGAGCCCGCCGCCGAGCGGGCGGTTCAGGGTGGTGACGATGTGCCCGCCGGGGAGTGTTTGCTCAAGCCAGGCAAGGGGAATCCGCGATACCGACGCGGTGCAGAGGACTCGGTCGAAGAGAACCCCGGCCGGGAAGCCGAGCGCGCCGTCGCCGGTGGCGCACGCGGGTTCGTAGCCGCAGGAGGCAAGGCGTTCCTGCGCGGCGGCGGCGATGGTCGCGTCGATATCCACTGTGGACACTTGGCCGGAACCGCAGCGGTGGCACAGCAAACCCGCGTTGTAGCCCGTTCCGGTGCCGATCTCCAGTACGCGATCGCCGTCGCGGACCAGGAGTTCTTCCAGCATGATCGCCATGATCGCGGGCATGCTGGACGAACTGGTCGGCACGCCGGGGACTGGTCCGTGCGCGCGGGCGCGGTCCCAGCGCGCCGGGTCGTCGTCGAGCTGGGTGACCAGGACTTCGCGCGAATAGACGCGGTCCAGCCAATCCGGATCGCCGCGGTCGACCGCCGCCCAGCCGGTGCCGGCGGGCACGAAAAAGCGCGGCAGGAACGCGTGCCGAGGGACGGTGGCGAAGGCCTCGGCCCAGGCTTCGTCGTGCAGCACGTCCTCTTCGACGAGTTGCCGGACCAGGCGTCGACGCAACCGTTGTGCCCGCATAAGCCCAGGGTAACGGGGTGAGCGGAACCACACCCGATGGTTGCAAGCAGGGTGCTTGCAATAGCTAGCACGCGAGCGTACTGTCGAGTAGGTCGCGAGGAGGTGACCGGATGACAGAACCCGGCGGAGCACAGCGCCCCATGGACAAGGTCGCGGACATCGCCTCCGACATCGGCGAGTACATCCGCCAGCAGCGCAGTTCCGCGAAGATTTCGCTGCGCCAGCTGTCGAAACTCGCCGGAGTGTCCAATCCGTACCTGAGCCAGATCGAGCGCGGGGTCCGCAAACCCAGCGCGGAGATCCTCCAGCAGATCGCCAAGGGGCTGCGGATCTCGGCCGAAGCGTTGTACGTGCAGGCCGGGATTCTCGACCTGCCGACCGGCGGCCCGGTCGGCGACGCGATCCGCGCCGACGCCGAGCTGACCGAACGGCAGAAGCAGGTCCTGCTCGACGTCTACGAGTCCTTCCGGCGCGAAAACGCCGCCGCGAGCACCACCGCACCGAAGACCACCCAAGAGACCACTGAGGAGTCGGCATGACCACGCCCAAGACCGAGGACGTCCGCAAGGCCGTCAACACCGCGCTCGACCAGGTCCGCACCCCGCTGCTCGCCGCGCTCGGCGCCGGCAACCTGGCCAGCCAGGCCGTGACCGACGCGGTTTCCAAGGCCCGCGCCAACGTCACCAAGAACACCGAGGCCGCCCGCAAGGGCTTCGAGGAGCTGCCGACCGACGTCGAGAGCCTCCGCGAGAAGCTCGACCCGGCCGAACTGCGCAAGGCCATCGACGAGTACACCGAGGCCGCGCTGAAGCTGTACAACAAGCTGGCCGAGTCCGGCGAGCAGGCCTGGGACAAGATCGCCGCGCAGCCGCAGGTCAAGAAGGCCCTCGAGCAGCTGGACGACGCTCTGACCGCCGCGCAGGAACGCGTCGACGGCCTGACCGAGGAGACCCGCGAGCGCGTCGACGGCGTGCTGTCGAAGGTCACCAAGCGCACCCGTTCCGCTGGCGAGAAGGCCGCCCGCAAGGTGACCGAGGTGGCCGGCGAGACCGCGGACGCGGTTGAGGAAATCGGCGAGAACGTCGCGCACGAGACCCGGTCGGTGGCCCGCAAGGCCGCGAACCGCACCTCGCCGAAGACCGCGACGCCTGCTCGTCGCACCACCGCCAGCAGCACGGCCACGGCGAACGCCAAGAAGCCGGCCGCGCCGAAGACGGAGAAGTGACGGTCGCACTCGCACCGCACTGCACCGCGCTGACGGCGGTTCGGGCGCTTCGGCGCTGGAATCGTTGGGGTGACTCGGTTTGCGCCGGAGTCGCCGAGGGCGAGAATTGAAGAACGAGGGGTCGCACGGCGGCCGGACCGAGGTTTGGTCCGGTCGCCGTGTGCTGCGTTGGGGGTGTTTCGGCGGAGGCGTCGGGGTATCGGTGCGCGGGGGCCGTGGGGGCGGTGGCCGGTCTTGGGCTGGGCCTAATTCGGCGAGATTCGTTCGGTGCGGCCTGACTGGCGGGGCGTGGCTGGGTTCGGCCTAGGTTTCGCCGAGTTTCGTTGGGTCGGGCCTAGCTTGGGGGAGTCTCGTTGGGTCGGACCTAGGTTGGGCGTGCGTGGTTGGGTCGGGCCTAGCTCGGGGGAGTTTTGCTGGGTCGGGCCTAGCTTGGGCGCGCGTGATTAGGTTCGGCCTAGCTAGGACGAGCCCCATTGGACCCGGCCTAAGTTCGCGGCGAAGCGGGTGGGTTCGACCTAACCCGAGCAACGAGCCGCACTCGAACCGCAGCTCGGCCGGAGCCAAGGCGGCCCGCCGGGAGTGACCGTTGTCACCTCGAGCCCCGTCGCGGCGGTCGACCATGGCTAACCCGCTCGACCCGACCCTGACCAGCAGTCACGTCGTGACGCCGGGTTTCGGGGGAGCGGGCGGCGTGGGCGGTTTGCCGTAAGCTGACGTCGTGCTGGTTGCCGAATGGATCCTCAGGGTCATCCACTGGGGCAGCGCCTTGGTCGGGCTCTTCGCCTTCGTTCACGCGCTGCTGCAGCGGGCCGACGCGTACTCGGCGGCCGATCGCAAGACCAAGCCGATCTGGATGTTGATCACCGGCGGGGCCACGCTCGCGCTGGTGCTGTTCCAGATCCAGGGACCCGGGTTCATCTTCTGGGTGCCCGCGATGGCGGCGGCGCTCGTCTACATCGTCGACGTGCGGCCGAAGCTCATCGAGGTCCAGCGGGGCCACCGCAACTGGTGACCGGGGCACCGGGCGGATTACATTCGGGTCGGTGACCACCTGGACTATCGCCGGAAGCCTCACCGTCGTTCCCGCGCCGACCCGTACTGACCTGCTCGCCGAACCCGTCGCCAAGGCGCTGGCCGCGATGCCCGCGCCGGACGCGCTCGGCGTCACCGAGATCGATCCGGAACTCGCCGATACGGCGGCGTTTTGCGAGGCGTACGGGTCGCCGTTGACAGCCTCCGCGAACTGCGTTGTTGTCGCTGGCAAGCGCGCTGGCGAGGTTCGCTTCGCGGCGGCGCTCGTGCTCGCGACTACCCGCGCCGACGTCAACGGCGTCATCAAGCGTCGGCTCGACGTGCGCAAGGCGTCGTTCGCGCCGATGGACGAGGCCGTTTCCCTCACTGGCATGGAGTACGGCGGCATCACGCCCGTCGGGCTGCCCGCGGACTGGCCGATCCTCGTTGACCAGGCCGTCGCGGACGCGCCGGAATTGGTGATCGGCAGCGGAATCCGCGGCAGCAAGCTCCTGATCTCCGGTTCGGCCCTCGCGGGGCTGCCGAACGCCGAGGTCATCGACGGGCTCGCGCGCTGAACTGTCCATAATGGACGAATTAGAACCGGTCAAGGTCAGCCCGGCAGTCCTCGAAGCCCTTAAGCGGCAGCGCGAGGCGATGCTGGCCGCGCTGGACAACAACAGTCCGATCTACGGCATCAACACCGGGATGGGGCGGCTCGCCGGGACCCGGCTCACCAGCGAGCAGCAAGCTCACCACCAGCGCAATCTCCTGGTCGGCCGGGCAGTGGGCGGGCCGCCGTGGTTGTCGCCGGAGTTGACCCGTGCGGTGCTGCGCATGCGATTGCGCGGGTTTCTCCGCGGCGACGCGGCGGTCAGCCCCGAGCTGGTCACCTTCCTCGCCGACCGGATCAACGACGGGTTCCTCCCCGCCGTCCCGCGCGACAGCCTCGGCAGCGCGGGCGAGATCATCCCGCTGGCGCACGCGTTCCAGACCTTCGTCGGGCTCGGCACAGTCATCGAGGACGGCATCGAAGTCCCGGCGGCGGAGGCGCTGCACCAACGCGGGGTGAAGCCGTTCGTGCTCGGGCCGAAGGAAGGGGCGAGCCTGATCCAAGGTTCGCCGCTGGCCGAGGCGTACGCGTGGGTCTGCGGCGAAAGAGCACGTCGGCTGGTTGATTGGCAGACGGTCTGCGCGGCGATCACCGTGGACGTTCTCGGTGCGCCGCAAGCGATTTACCGCGGCACGAGGATCGAGAGACTTATCGACGGGGGCAAAACGAGAAAGGGAGTCGTGCAGGCGCCGATCTCGGTGCGAGTAGGCCCGAAGGTGCTCGAATACGTCAGCCAGACGGTCGAGGAACTGCGGGAAACCCTGCAGCAGTCCTGGGAAACTCCGGCGGACTCACCGGCCTTCCTCGACGGAGAGTTCGTCCCGACGACCGGCTATCACGCAGCCGCGCTCGGGCTTCGGATGGACGCCGTGAAGGCAGCGCTCATCCACGCGGCGGAGGTCTCGGTACAGCGCCTGCACCGCCTCCTCGACCCGCAGTTCAGCGGCCTCCCGCCCCAGCTGGCGGTGGATCCGGGTCCACAGGCTGGACTCACGCCGCTGCACAAACGCGCGGCGGGCGAGCTGCACGCGATGCGGCGGCTGGCCGCACCGGCGACGCTCGGATCGCTCGACACTTCCGCTGGTCAGGAGGACGTGCAAGCGTTTGCCAGCAAGGCCGGTGCCGAGCTGGAGACCGTCATCGAACGCTTCTTCGCCATCACCGCGTGCGAGTTGATCGCCGGACGGCAAGCGCGGTATCTGCTCAAGACCCCAGGAGCACCGGGGCTGGCCGACGCCTACGCCTGGCTGGCCGAGAGGGTCGAGCCGGTGGTGGTCGACCGGTCGCTGGGGCCGGAAATCGAGCGACTGGCCGCGGTGTGTCGTGAGTTCCCATGCCGGTTAGAACCGGGATAACCCCTCACGAGTCCCGCCGTGCCTGCTGGAGCGCGAGACCGCGAGGCGTAGCCAGCTTGGTCAGCAGCGCGAACAATCCCTCACACACCAACGCCAGAATCACCACCGCCACGCCGCCGCCGAAGATCTCGCCGTGGCCCTGCTCGCCGAGGGCGAAACCGTCCACGATGTAGCGGCCGAGACCGCCGCCGTCGTTGACGATCGCGCCGATCGCGACCGTCGCGACCAGTTGCAGGAACGCCACTCGCGCGGCGGCCACGATCACCGGCGACGCCAGCGGCAGTTCCACGCGCAGCATGATCTGCCATTCGCGATACCCGGTGCCGCGCGCCGCGTCGACGACTTCCTGTTCCACCTGCACCACCCCGGCGTAGGTGTTGGTGAACAGCGGCGGCAGCGCCAGCGCGACGAGCGCGAGCAGCAGCGGCCAGAAGTCCGTGTTCGCGCCCCACCTGCTGGCCAGGAACCAGAACAGGATGATCAGCCCGAAGCTCGGGATCGCGCGGCCGATGTTCACCGCGCTGCTGGCGAGGAACTGGCCGCGCCGGTAGTGCGCGAGCCACAGCGCGAACGGGACCGTCAGGACGATCGAGATCACCAGCGCCAGCGCGGAAAACCACAGATGCTGCACGGTCCGGAACGGAATCCCGGCCGGATCGGTCCAGCTCCAGCGGTTCGGGTCGGCCAGCCATTGGCTCAGCTGCGCGAAAAAGCTCATCGGACCGCCCTCCGCGCCCACGGGGCGAGCGCGCGTTCGCTCAGCCACAGCAGCAAATCGACGAGCACGGCCAGCGCGATCGACAGCACGATGCCCACGATGATCGGGCTCGGGTTGGGGATCGGCGTCTGGATTCCGGCGCGGATGAAGTAGCCGAGCCCGCCGTTGCCGAGCAGCGACGTGACGGTGACCAGGCCGATCGTCGTCACCGCGGCCACTCGAAGCCCGGCGATCACCACCGGCAGCGCGAGCGGCAGTTCCACCTGCCACAACAGCCGCCGTCGCGTGAAGCCCATCCCGACCGCGGCCTCGCGCACCTCGGTCGGCACCTGCTGCACGCCGGTCACGATGTTGCGGATCAGGATCAGCAGCGTGTACGTCGCCAGAGGGATCACCGAGGTGGCGAAGGTGAACCCGAGCAACGGGACCAGCAGCGCGAACGCGCCCAGGCTCGGGATCACGTAGAGCGCGCCCGCGGCGCCCACGACGAACGGATAGAACCAGCGGTAGCGCAGGCACAGCGTGGCCAGCGCGAGCGACAGCACGAGACCGACGCCGAGCGCGGTCGCGGTGAGGGCGACGTGCTCGCCGAGCCGCTGAAGAATCGCGTCAGCGTTGCGTTCGACCCACCGCCATTCGAAGAGGGGACGGCTGCTGTCGGCCAGCAGCGGGGTCACGGACGCGTGCACCGCACGAGGTTACCCCGATCGAGCGACAATATTCCGACAGTTGAGATTGCGTGGCGATGTTCCTAACCAGTGGTTTCTGTCGGTGCGCGCGGTTAGGGTCCAACTCCACTGAAAGAGTGAACTGAGGAGTGTGGGGACACGTGCGCTGGACCCGGAACATCCGAGTGGCCGCGCTGCTGGCGACGGCCGCGCTCGGCTTGACCGCGTGCGGTGGGGGAAGCGACCAGCCGGCCGCGCCGAGCAAGGGCGGCGCTCCGATCGTCGTCGCCTCGTTCAACTTCACCGACAGCCAGATCCTGGCCGAGATCTACGCGAGCGCGCTGGAGGCCAAGGGCTATCCGGTCACCCGGAAGCTGAACCTCGGCTCGCGGGAGCTGGTCTACCCGTCGCTCAAATCCGGCGAACTGCAGTTCCTGCCGGAGTACCAGGGCGCGGCGATCACGACCGGCTTCGGCAAGGAGGCCACGAAGGACGCCAAGGCCGAGCACGACCAGCTGGAGAAGCTGTTCGCGCCGGAGGGCGTCGGCCTGCTGAACTACGCCGCGGCCGAGGACAAGAACACCTACATCATGAAGGCCGACGTCGCGAAGTCGAAGGGCATCGCGTCGATCAGCGACCTGAAGAAGCTCGACAAGGTCGTCATGGCCGGTCCGCCGGAGTGCGAGAAGCGGCTGCCGTGCTTCAAGGGCTTCAAGGACGTCTACAAGCTGGCGAACGCCACCTTCCAGACCGTGCAGGAGGCCGGGCCGCGCGTGCAGCAGCTCAATTCCGGCGCGGTCACGGTGATCCCGGTCGACTCGGTCAGCCCGCTGGTCGGCGACTCGCAGTACGTCGCGCTCAAGGACGACCTCACCATCGTGCCCACCGAGAACGTGGTGCCCGCGGTGAACAAGAAGGTGCTCGACGAGCGCGGCACGGACTTCGCGACGGTCGTCAACGCGGTCAGCGCGAAGCTCACCACGGAGGGCATGCGCGAGCTGAACAAGCGGGTCGACGCGGACGGCGAGCCCGCGGCCGACGTGGCCAAGGACTGGCTGAAGCAGCAGGGCCTCAGCTGAGTGTCGTGAGTGGCGATCACGGGTTCTAACCGGGATCGCCACTCACGACCCCCATGTGCGAAGGTGACCTCGGCGGAACCTGAGGAGAGCAGAGGAAACGACATGGGCAAGGTCACGGCCACCGCGGAGCGCACGATCGACGCGCCGGTGGAACGCGTGCGTGAGCTGGTCGCGGACTACGCCGAGACCCGGCCGAAGCTGCTCACCGAGCACTACCGCGACTACGAGGTCAGCGAAGGCGGAGTCGGCGCCGGCACGAAGGCCAGCTGGAAGCTGCAGGCCACGGCCAAGCGCGTGCGCGACGTCGCGGCCACGGTGACCGAGCCGTCGCCGGGCACCCTCGTCGAGACCGACGCGAACTCCAGCATGGTCACCACCTGGACCGTCACCGCCTCCGGCGAGCGTTCGCTGGTCCGCATCCAGACCAGCTGGGACGGCGCGGGCGGCGTCGGCGGCTTCTTCGAGAAGACCTTCGCGCCCGGCGGGCTCAAGAAGATCTACGACGGCGTTCTCGGCAAGCTCGCGGAGATCGTGTAGCGCTTGCCACAGCTCCGGGGACAATCGGAATGCGCGCCCCGGTTGCTCCGTTGGCCGGATAGACGGGGCGTGCGCCCCGCTTCAGTCCAGCTTGAACGAAACGGAGTTCGACGGTGAACGCACCCACAGCGCCCGACACAGCGACCGAGGTCCGGCTCGCGGCCCGTCCGCACGGCGTCCCGACCATGGACACTTTCGACATCGTCGAGACCGACGTGCCGAAGCCGGGTCCCGGGCAGATTCTGGTGCGCAACGCGGTGATGAGCGTCGACCCGGCGATGCGCGGCCGGATGAACGACGTGAAGTCCTACTCGCCGCCGTTCGTCGTCGGCGAGGCCATGCAGGGCGGCGCGGTCGGCGAGGTCATCGAGTCCACTGTGGACGGCTTCGCGCCCGGCGATCACGTGCTGCATCAGGCGGGCTGGCGCACGCACGCGGTGCTCGACGCCAAGCGAGCGGTCAAAGTGGACGATTCCGTCGCGCCGCTTTCGACCTACCTCGGCGTGCTCGGGATGCCGGGTCTCACCGCCTACGCCGGACTGCTGGTGAGCGCGGAATTCAAGCCCGGCGACACCGTTTTCGTGTCCGGCGCGGCCGGTGCGGTCGGCTCGCTCGTCGGTCAGTTGGCGCGGCTCAAGGGCGCCAAGCGCGTGATCGGCAGCGCGGGTTCGGCGGAGAAGGTCCGCTACCTCACCGAGGAGCTCGGCTTCGACGCTGCCTTCAACTACAAGGACGGTCCGGTCGCCGAGCAGCTCGCCGCGGCCGCGCCCGAGGGCATCGACGTCTACTTCGACAACGTCGGCGGCGAGCACCTGGAAGCCGCGATCGCCTCGATGAACCTGCACGGCCGGATCGCCATCTGCGGCATGATCTCGCAGTACAACGCCACCGAGCCGACGCCCGCGCCGCGCAACCTGGTGCAGCTCATCGCGAAGCGGATCACCATGCGCGGCCTGCTCGTGCTGGACCACTGGCACCTGATGCAGGAGTTCGTGGCCGAGGTCGCGCCGCTCGTCGCGTCCGGCGAGATCAAGTACTCCGAGACCTTTGTGGACGGTATCCGCAACGCGCCGGAAGCGTTCCTCGGTCTGCTGAGCGGGGCCAACACCGGCAAGATGCTGGTGCGCCTCAGTTCCTGACGATCGCGTCAGCCAGCTCGGGCATCGTCGCCGCCGTGTAGGTCGCGGCGGGCAGGCCGGGCAGCGGATGGACTCCGGGACGCGCGAGCAGCGCGGTCCGGAGTCCGGCGGCTTGGGCCCCGGCGATGTCCCAGCCGTGCGCGGCGATCATCACCGCCTGACCAGGTTCGACGCCGAAGGCGCGCAGCACCTGGTGGTACGGCGCTGGCGCGGGCTTCAACCGGCTGACTTGCTGTGCGGAGAAGATCCGGTCGAATTTCGTTGCCAGGCCAGCGTTCTGCAGCTGCGCTTCGGCGGTGGCGAGCGGCGAATTCGTGAGGGCGACAACCTGATGTCCGGCCTGGCGCAAGCGGTCAAGGCCGGGTACGACGTCGGCGTGCGCGGGCAGTGCACGCAGGCCGTCGCCGACCTTCCCCAGCTCGGCGTCGGTGAGTTCGTGGCCGTGCCGCGCGCAAACGGCGGCCGCGGCTTCCCCGGCGATCTGCGCGAAATCGCGGTACTGGCCCGCCGCGGTCACCGTGAGCACGGTGTGGATCGCGAGGGTGAACCACTCCTGCCGCGCCGCCGGGTCTCCGGTGAGCTGGGTGAACAGCGGGTCGAGCGCGGTCAGATCGAGCAGCGTCTCGTTGACGTCGAACACGCAGAGCATCGCGCCTCCTGCCGGTGAACCGCTTGCGTACCAGGGTCCTCCGTCAGTCGCGGGCTAGGCAAGCGCGGTGATCAGTTCGGTGAGAACTCCCTGCCAATGGCGGCGCTGCTGCTCCCGTTCGGCGGCATTGGCCAGCCGCTCCTGGTGAATGCGCAGCATCGCTTTGCCGGGACCGCTGGCGCGCACCGCCAGCTGCAGGGTCGTCTCGTGCGACCAGCCGGTCGGCTGCCAGGTGAGCCGGATCCGGTCCATTTCGCGGAAACTGCGCGTCTCGCCGCGGATTCCGTCGGCGGTCTCGTATCCGACGCCGGGTTCGGGGTGGACAGTCACGCCCTCGCCGAGCCAGATCGCCACGCCTTCCGGCGAGGTGATGAAGTCCCACACCTCTTCGGCGGAGCGGCCGATCGTCTTCGAGACGCCGATCTGCCAGCCCGCGTCCTTGGTCTGCCCGACGCTCACCGGACCACCGCCGCGATCGCGCTGACCTCGACGAGCGCGCCCGGCACTCCGAGCCCGGCCACCCGCTGGGCGACGACCGGCGGGGTCGCGCCCTCCAGGCCCGCTGCGGCGGCCGGATAGGCCTCGTTGATGTCGACGTCTTCGACCAGCAGGACGTTCAGCAGCACCACGTCCTGGATCGTCGCACCCCCGGCGGCCAGCGCGGTCTTCAGATTGGCCATTACCCGCTCGACCTGCGCGGCGACGTCGGTTCCGCCGATGATCCCGCCCTCGGCGTCGACGGCGTTCTGGCCTCCGACGTAGACCGTGGTCGCGCCGGGCGGGACCACCGCGACGTGGGTGAAGGCGGGGGACTGGACGAGCCCTTCGGGGCGGAGCAGCTGTGTCATGAGACGAGTATGACCAGATACCCGGTCGGATACTGTCCTAGTTTTGCGCGAGAATCGCACCATGACCACCACGAGCCGTCGCCTGGAAACGCTGGCCCTGCTGCAGGCGCGTCCCGGCATCTCCGGCACCGACCTCGCGGCCCGGCTCGGCGTCACCGAGCGCACCACGCGCCGCGACATCGCTCAGCTGCGCGAACTCGGCTACCGCATCGACGGCGAGCCGGGCCGGGTCGGCGGCTACCGGCTCGCGCACGGGACCGCGATGCCGCCGTTGTTGCTCGACGCGGACGAGGTCGCCGCCGTTTCGCTCGGCCTGCAGACAGCGGTGGCGGTCGACGGGCTCGAAACCGCCACGGTGACCGCGCTGGCCAAGCTGACCCAGGTGGTCCCGGCGCGCTGGCAGACCCGGCTAGCCGCGCTGGCGGACGTGGAATCGTTGCCGGGCAAGCCTTTCTGGCGTGCGGCTCGGGACACTTTGATTCCGCTCGCGTTGGCTTGCCGGGCTGGCGAGGCGGTCCGGATCCGGCATCGAGCCCTGGACGCTCCGTCCGCGAAACCGGTTGATGTGCAACCACATCGGCTCATTGCGGTCAGGCGGCAGTGGTACCTCGTCGCCTGCCCGCGCGGGGTAGGAGAATGGAAAACCTTCGCGGTGGACCGGATCGAGGCGGTTCAGCCGCTCGGGATCCAGCTGCCCGCGCCGGAGCCACCGTCCACTGTGGCCGAGCTGGTCACGGACGCGGGCTGGCGGCATCGCGTCCGCGTGCAGGTGCACACCTCCGCGGAACTGGTCCGGGAGCTCGTCGACCCGAGCGTGGCCACCGTGGTCGAGGACGGCGACGAATGCGAACTCCGCTTCGGCACCGACGATCTCGACTGGGCCGCGCGCTGGCTGGCCTACCTGGATGTGGATTTCGACGTCCTGGAGCCGTCCGCGCTCACCGATCGCTTGCGCGCCTTAGGAGAATGGCTGGCCGCCCGCTACGTCACCACTCCGCCGGACTGATCTCCGGACTCCCGGCGCGATAAGCCTCGACCACGATCCGCGCCGCCCGCCGGGACTTGGCGACGACCTGCTCCGTCGGATAACCGAGCCATTGATAGACGCCGTTGAGGTAGAAATCGCCGTAGCCGTAGGCCTGGGTGTGCAGCTGCTCCATCAATTCCAGCGCGGTAGCCGGATCCGGCGAGATCGCGAGGCAGCGCAGCAGCGACGCGTCGATCAGTTCACGGCGGGCCTCGTGCAGTTCGCCGTACTGCGCGTCGGCCAACTCCGCGGCGAAGAAGACGTGCAGCCCGATTCGGGTGTCGATCAGGAACTCGGTGTGCGCGGCGGCGACCGCGGCCAGCGCGGCACCGTCGTCCGTCTCGGCGGCGGCCGCTTCCTCGGCAAGCTCGCGAAGCTGACGCGCCGCGACCGTGCCGACTGCGGCCAGCAGCGCCGCGCGATCTGGGAAATGTCGGTACGGCGCGGCGGCGGAGACCTTCGCCCGCCGCGCGGCTTCGGCGACCGAGAAGCCGGCGACCCCGTTTTCCGCGATCAAGTCGAGCGAGACGCGCACGAGTTCGGCGCGCAGATTGCGGTGGTGGTACTGCGCCGCCATGCCGTGTGTCACACCCGATCGTGGTCGTGCCGAGGAATAAGCCGAGGCCCACGCTAGTCTATGTAAGAGGGTTCTTACATCGAATTTGTCCCGCACCGGACGGGACACCCAGGAGGGCTTCATGACCACGACCACCTCCGCCATCGCCGCCGCGGCGCCGGGCGGACCGCTCGCCCCGACGACGATCGAGCGCCGCGACCTGCGGCCGGACGACGTGCTGATCGACATCGCCTACGCGGGCATCTGCCACAGCGATCTGCACCAGGTCCACCAGGACTGGGGGACCGCGATCTTCCCGATGGTCCCGGGCCACGAGATCGCCGGCGTCGTCGCTGCGGTCGGCTCGGACGTCACGAAGTACCAGGTCGGCGATCGGGTCGGAGTCGGCTGCATGGTCGATTCCTGCGGCGAGTGCGAGTACTGCCGCGCCGGGTCCGAGCAGTTCTGCGTCAAGGGCAACGTGCAGACCTACAACGGGGTCGGCTTCGACGGCGAGAACACCTACGGCGGCTACAGCCAGCAGATCGTCGTGAAGGACGCGTTCGTCTGCCGCATCCCGGAAGGCATCTCCCTCGACATCGCCGCGCCGCTGCTGTGCGCGGGCATCACCACGTACTCGCCGCTGCGCCGGTGGGGCGCGGGACCGGGCAAGAAGGTCGCCGTCGTCGGGCTTGGCGGGCTCGGGCACATGGCGGTCAAGCTGGCCGTCGCGATGGGCGCGGACGTCACCGTGCTCAGCCAGAGCCTCAAGAAGCAGGAAGACGGGATTCGCCTCGGCGCGAAGGACTACTACGCGACCAGCGACGAGTCGACCTTCGAGGCGCTCGCCGGCCAGTTCGACGTCATCCTCAACACCGTCTCGGCGAAGCTGCCGGTCGACGCGTACCTCAGCCTGCTGCGCGTCGGCGGCGCGATGGTGAACGTCGGCGCGCCGGGAGAACCGTTGGAGTACAACGTCTTCTCCCTGCTCGGCGGCAACCGCGTGCTCGCCGGTTCGATGATCGGCGGCATCGCGGAAACCCAGGAGATGCTCGACTTCTGCGCAGAGCACGGCGTCGGCGCGGAGATCGAGACGATCAGCGCGGACCAGGTGAACGAGGCGTACGCGCGGGTCGAGAACAGCGACGTGCGCTACCGCTTCGTGATCGACACCTCGACGATCGGCTGACCCCTCGCCGACCGCGCCCCAATGCCACATTGGGTGCTCCATCCATGCCCCCGCCGCCGCCCTCAACGGAGGCGCTGCGCGCCGCTGGCCTGTTCAACGCACCCAATGTGGCGTTCGGTGCGCTGAACGCACCCAATGCCACATTGGGGCGCGTCAGAGCACCATGGTCCGGTTGCCGTGTACCAGAACGCGCCCCTCGAGGTGCCAGCGCAGGCCGCGGGCGAGCGTCACCTTCTCGATGTCGCGGCCCTTGCGCACCATGTCCTGCACCGAATCGCCGTGGTCGACGCGGATCACGTCCTGTTCGATGATCGGCCCGGCGTCCAGGTCCGCGGTGACGTAGTGGCAGGTCGCGCCGACGAGCTTCACGCCGCGCGTGTGCGCCTGGTGGTACGGCTTCGCGCCGATGAACGACGGCAGGAAGCTGTGGTGGATGTTCAGCGCGCGCCCGGCCCACTCCGCACACAGGTCCGCGGGCAGCACCTGCATGAACCGCGCCAGCACGATCGCGTGCGGGTCGTGTGCGTCGACCAGTTCGCGGACCTTGGCGAACGCGGCCGCCTTGCCGTCGGGGTCGCCCGCCGGGAACGGCACGTGGTGGAACGGGATCCCGTGCGCGCGGGTGATGTCCGCGAGTGAGTCGTGGTTGCCGATCACCGCGGCGATGTCGACGTCCAGTTCACCGGAGGCGACGCGGCCGAGCAGGTCGTACAGGCAGTGCCCGGCCTTCGACACCAGCACCACCGCGCGCGGGCGCTCGCCGGTGTCGCGGACCTGCCAGCTCGACTCCGCGGACAGCTCGTTCGCCACCTCGCCGAACCGCTCGCGCAATCCCGCGGCGTCGAACGGCAGCGAATCGGCGCGCACGACCTGGCGGGTGAAGAACCAGCCCGAGTCGGGGTCGGTGTGATACGCCGCCTCGGCGATCATTCCTCCGTGGTCGGCGAGGAAGCCCGAGATGCGGGCGATGATGCCGGTGCGGTCGGGGCAGCCGAAGGTGAGCACGTAACGCTGAGGATCTGACACGCGCCCATTCTCACCGGCCGCTGGTCAGGGCGCTGCGAGGGGCTCCAGAAGGGTGGCGTCGCCGACTTTCCCGGCGTGGTTCGGGCGGCCCCAGAGCGCGCGGTAGACGTCGTCGGCGGGGCCGGTGAGCGTGAGGTCCGGGACGCCTTCGCCCAGCGTCGGCGGCTGGTCGGCGTGCAGCAGCACGGTCCACGTCCGCGTGTCGGTGCTGACCTGGACGATCCCGCCGCGGCCGCTCGGCTGGGCGCGGCGCGGGGTCAGGAACGCGAGGAACTCGTCGATGCCGTCCTCGGCGAATTCCGTGCGGTACTGGGTGACCGGCGGCGTGGGCAGGGCGCTTTCCGCGTCGAGCCGGTGGATGGCGAACTCGTGCGCGAGCCGGCGCGTCCAGTCTCCGACGGTGACCGGGCCGCCGCGCGGGAACGGCGACCGCAGCGGGGTGTCCGCCGGGCGGCGCAGGGCTTCGCGGACGGCCATGCGTTCGCCGTCCAAACAGCCGAGTGCGTCTTCCCAGGTGGCCACCGGTCGCGGCTCAGCCTTCCGGTCGGTGATCGCCGCGACCGTGTACGAGAGCACCGTCGTCAGGTGCGTCACCAGGTCCTGCACTGTCCACTCCGGACAGTTGAGGACGGGCGCGGCCGGGCCTGCGGCGAGCGTCGCGGCTTTGATCCGGTCGGCGTGAATGTCGATCGCTTCCAGCAGACGTGGCGCGTCCATGCACTGACCGTAGCCTGCGCACCCGCACCCGTCGGCCGAATTCGATGAGCGCGACCAGCAGCAGGCCGAGCAGGAACGACAGCAGCAGCCCGTACACCGGACGGTCGGCGAACGCGGTGCCGCCGGCGAGCCCGATCAGCGCGCTGTACACCGACCACAGCGCCGCGCCCACGGCGTCGAGCGGCACGAACCGGCGCAGCGGGTAGCCGAGGCTGCCGTTGGCCAGCGCGCTCGCGACGCGGCCGCCGGGCAGGTACCGAGCGGCGATGATCAGCAGCGGCGCTTGCCGGCGGACTTGGTCACGGGCCCATTCGTAGCGTTGCCGTCCGGACGGTCCGCGCTGCAGCCGGGCGACAGCGCGCGGTCCGGCGGCGCGGCCCACGGCGTAGCCGAGACAGTCGCCCGCCCACGCGCCCGCGGCGGAGACGACGACCAGCAGCGCGAGCCTGCCGACGTCGGGTCCGATCAGGACGGCCACGGTCACCACGGTCGTTTCGCTCGGCATGAACGGGAGCAGCGCGTCCAGTCCGGCGATCGCGAACACGAGCACCCACAGCCAGGGCGAGCCGAGGGTGCCCCGGATCAGGTCGGTGACGTGTTCCAGCAGTTCCACCCGCTCATCGTCAGCACTGAAGGTCACCAAGGGATGACCCAGCGGGGTGCGGGTGGTGAACAGGTGGGTTCAGCGCGGCGCGACGCTTTCCCAGGCCACGGTCAGTTCGCCGAGCCTGCGCCGGTCCGGATTGCCGAAAACGGGCCAGCCGCGGTCGGCGAGCATGGCGACGGTGGTGGTCCAGCGGGCGCGTACGCCGAAGGAACGGTGCGGCGCGGCGGCCGCCCAGCATTCGTCCAATGTGGACATCAGGGCGTGCACGCGTTCGCCGGGAACGTTGCGGTGAATGAGGATCTTCGGCAGCCGTTCGGCCACTGTGGACGGACGGTCGAGCTCGGCGAGGCGGAGCGACAGGGTCAGCGTGCGCGGGCCGTCGGCTCCGACCACGACCCACGTGACCAGCCTGCCGATCTCGTCGCAGGTGCCCTCGACGAGCAGGCCGTCCGGCGGCATCGCGTCGAGCATCAGCTGCCACGCGCCGGGGACCTCGTCCTCGGCGTACTGCCGGAGCACGTTGAACGCGCGCACCAGGACCGGCCGCGCCCCGGCGAGTTCGAAGCCGCCGCGCCGGAAATCGAGCCGGGGCGGATCGGCGGCGGGCTGGGCGGCGGCGACGCGTTCCGGGTCGAGTTCGAGCCCGAGCACGCGGACGTCCGGCCGTACGCGCGCCAGCCAGCGAGCCAGTTCGACCGTCGTGACCGGCGACGCTCCGTAGCCGAGATCGACGACAAGGGGACTTTCGCCCCGTCGCAGCAGGCGGGTGACGGCCGGGTCGCTCGCGAGCCAGCGGTCGACCCTGCGCAACCGGTTGGGATTGGTGGTGCCCCTGGTCGGGGCGCCCACCGGGGTCAGGCGTGCTCGGCCAGCCACTGCGCGGTGAACTCGTCCTCGTTCCGCAGCAGGTTGACCACCTGCTCGGAGACGAACTCCTCGATCCGGCCGCCGAAGAGGGGGATCCGGACGACTACCTCGCCTGAGGTGCGGAGGAGGACTTTGCCGTCTTTGGGGGTGAGGTAGGTGGAGGCGCCGATTTCGCCGGGCACGCCGCCGACGCTGACGTCGGACCGGCCGGTGTACTCGTCGCCGGACCGCTTCCAGGTCTGGGTGCGGTTGACGATGATGTCGCCTTTGTGCAGGGCTCGGACGGCTTGGGGGAGTTTGGCCGCCTTGATGCCGTGCTGGAGTTCGTAGCGGACGGAGTCGGCTTCGGCGGTGTAGGCCAGGAGTTTGGCGTCGTCTCCGCCTAGCGCTTCCAGGCGGGCGCGGAGGGCTTCTTCTCCGGCTACAGCGGCGAAGACGTCCGCTAGCGAGCCGTCGAACTCGCCGCGGTGTTCGATCCGGGATCCCATGAAACGGACAGTACCGGGTGGGTTGCTCGTCGCCTGGCGGCGACATTGTGGCCGGTTGGGGGAGGGGCTGGGCGGGTCGTGAGGGGAACCCTCATTGACTCTGATTCCCTCAGGGTTCCCCTCACGGACGGTCCGAGCGGGCGGGGGCGGGGGCGCGCAGTACCGTCAAGCTTCGTGGACATCGCTGAAACGCCTGGTCCGGCTCACCTCGCCGAGTACACGACGCTGCGCCTCGGCGGGCCGGTGCGCCGGTTCGTCACCGCGACCACCGCCGCGGAACTCGTCTCCGCCGTGCGCGACGCCGACGACGCTGGCGAGCCCGTGCTGCTGCTCGGCGGCGGGTCGAATCTCGTGGTCGGCGACGAAGGCTTCGCGGGCACTCTCGTGCGGATCGCCAACACCGGCTGGACCCGAGACGGTGACATCGTCGAGGTGGCCGCCGGGCAGGAGTGGGACGCGTTCGTCGCCGCGCTGGTCGACAACGACCTCGGCGGGCTCGAGTGTCTCTCCGGCATCCCGGGGTCAGTGGGGGCGACGCCGATTCAGAACGTCGGGGCGTACGGCGGCGAGGTGGCTGAGTCGATCGTCTCTGTCGAGTTGTACGACAGGGCGGCGAAAGAAGTGCGCACGGTCAAGGCTGACGAACTCGGCTTCGCCTACCGCACCAGCGTCCTCAAGGGCACCGATCGCGGCGTCGTGCTGAGCGTGCGGTTCCGGATCGACCCGAGCGGGCAGTCCGCGCCTGTCCGGTACGCCGAGTTGGCGCGCACGCTGGGTGTCGAGATCGACGCGAAAGTCCCCGCCGCGCAGGCTCGGGAAGCGGTGCTGGGGTTGCGGCGCGGCAAGGGCATGGTGCTCGACGCCGCTGATCACGACACCTGGAGTGCGGGGTCGTTCTTCACCAACCCGATCGTCCCCGAAGAAGAAGCGCCAGCCGTCCTCGAGCGGATCGCGGAGTCGACTGAGGGGAAGATCCCGCAGTACCCGGCCAGCGGCGGGGTGAAGTTGTCCGCCGCGTGGCTGATCGAGCGGGCCGGGTTCGGCAAGGGGTACCCCGGGCCTGGCGGTCGGGTTTCGCTGTCCACCAAGCACACGCTCGCGCTCACCAACCGCGGCGGGGCAAGCACGGAAGACCTGCTGCAGTTGGCTCGCGAGGTCCGGGACGGGGTCGAAGGGCGCTTCGGAGTGCGGTTGCGACCGGAACCGCTGCTGATCAACTGTTCGCTCTGACGCCATCGGGGTAACCCGGGTGAGCCAGGCGACAGGAAATCGGCAGCAACCGGGCACCGGGTGAAACGTCTTGCGGGATGGAGTGGAATTTCCGGTTCGCAGGTAACGTCAAAGCGCTCACCGGCGCTGATGTGCGTGGGAGATGCCGGTGCGGGGGACAAGTGGAGGTAAGACCGTGATCGAGCGCCGTACGGTGTTCAAGGCCGTTCTCGCGACCGGCGCGGCGGCGCTGGCCGCCGCGTGCTCGGGCGGCAGCAATGACGGCACCGCGTCGCCGCAGGGCGGGAGCGGCGACAACGGCGGCAAGCCGGTCGCCCCGGTGGCGAAGCTCACCGCGACCCCGGCCGTCGGGGCCAAGGACGCGAGCGTGCGCGAGCCGGTGGTGGTGAAGGTCACCGAAGGCAAGCTCACCGAGGTCAAGCTGACCAACGAGGGCGGCGACGAGATCAAGGGCGAGATCGCCAAGGACGGCCTGTCCTGGACCAGTTCCGAACCGCTCGGCTACGGCAAGACCTACAACTACGCCGCCAAGGCGACCGGCACCGACCAGCGGCCCGCCGAGCTCAAGGGCTCGTTCGCCACGATCAGCCCGGCCAAGACGGTGCGCGCCACGCTGAACCCGGGCGACGACGCCGAGGTCGGGGTCGCGATGCCGATCAGCGTGAAGTTCAACGGGGCCGCTCCGAAGGACCGGGCCGCGGTCGAGAAGGCGCTCAAGGTCAAGACCAGCAAGGACGTCGAGGGCTCGTGGGCCTGGATGTCGGCGAACCAGGTCGACTGGCGGCCCAAGGAGTACTGGCCGGCCAACACGACCGTCGAGGTCGAGGCCAACCTGTACGGCGTGGACCTCGGCGGCGGCGTCTTCGTGAAATCGGATGTCAGCACCAAGTTCAAGATCGGCCGCAACCAGGTGGTCAAGATCAACACGCCGGACCACGTGATGAAGGTCTACCGCGGCGGTGCGGAGAGCGCGAGCTACCCGTGCTCCAACGGGCTCGACTCGGTCGTCGACCGCAACACCCCGAACGGCACCTTCATCATCATGTCGAAGGAGCCGCACGCGGTGTTCGACAACGCCCGCTACGGCTACACCAACGTCAACAAGAAGTGGGCCTGCCGGTTCTCCAACCACGGCGAGTTCATCCACGAGAACCAGGACAACGCGGCCGCGATCGGCAAGACCAACAACTCGCACGGCTGCGTCAACCTGCTCGAGGCGGACGCCAAGGCCTACTTCGACACGGCGATGGTCGGCGACCCGGTCGAGGTCACCGGCTCGAAGCTGGGCAGCCCGACGAACTCCGACGTCAAGGACTGGTTCTACGACTGGTCGACCTGGAAGTCGCTCTCGGCCGCGAAGTGATCCACTGGCCGTCTGCTAACAAGTAGAAGTGAACACTGAGGTAACCGGGGCCGGCGGCGTGCGGATCGCACTGCGCGTCGAAGGCCCGGAGAACGCGCGTCCGATCGTCTTCGTGCACGGCTGGGCCCAGTCCGCCGCGGCCTGGTCCGCTCAGTTCGCCGACCCGGCGCTGAGCGGGCAGTTCCGGCTCGTCGCGATGGACCTGCGCGGGCACGGCGCGTCCGACGTCCCGGAGGACGGCTACGACGACCCGGCGCAGTGGGCCGGGGATCTCGCCGCGGTGCTCGACTTCGCCGGTCCGGACGCGATCGTCGTCGGCTGGTCCTACGGCGGGCTGGTGATCACGGACTACCTGCGCGAGCACGGCACCGCACGGCTCGGCGGGATCGTGCTGGTGGGCGCGATCACCGAGATCGGCCGCAAGCGCGAGGGCGGCGCCACCGGGCCGATCATGCGGGCCGCGCTGCCCGCCGCGCTCTCGGACGACGCCGAGGTGGCGATCCCCGCGCTGGTCGAGTTCACCCGCGCCCAGGCCAGTGCAAAGGTGCCCGGTGGGTACGCGCAGGCGATGCTCGGCAGCTCGCTTTCGGTGCCGCCCGCGGTGCGCGGCGAGCTGTTCCGGCGGGACATCGGCAGTGGTGACGTGCTTGCCGCGGTCGACAAGCCGACGCTCGTGGTGCACGGCTCGGCCGACGGGGTGGTGGATCCTTCGGCGGCAGAGTATTCGGCCGGGAAGATTCCGGGGGCGGTCCTGCGTTGGTTCGTTGAGGCCGGGCATCTGCCGTTCGTCGAGGAGCCGGAGGACTTCAACTCCGTGCTGCGGCGGTTCGCCGGGGACGCAGCAGCCGAGTAGCAGGAGTGACTAGGTGACCCTCAAGGGATTCATCGCGCAGCCGCGCCGGATCGCGGTCTTGTCCGTGCACACCTCCCCGCTCGAGCAGCCGGGCACCGGCGACGCCGGCGGGATGAACGTGTACGTCAGCCAGACCGCGCAGGAGATGGCGCGGCGCGGCATCGAGGTCGAGGTCTTCACCCGGGCGACCTCGTCGGACCAGCCGCCGCTGGCCGAGCTGGCGCCCGGCGTCACGGTGCGGCACGTGCCGGCCGGGCCGTTCGAGCCGCTGGCGCGCGACGAGCTGCCCGCGCAGCTGTGCGCGTTCACCTCGGGCGTGCTGCGCGCGGAGGCGTTTCACGAGCCGGGCTACTACGACCTGATCCATTCGCACTATTGGCTGTCTGGCCAGGTCGGCTGGCTCGCCCGCGACCGCTGGGGCGTGCCGCTCGTGCACACCGCGCACACCCTGGCCAAGGTCAAGAACGCGCTGCTCGCCGAGGGCGACAAGCCCGAGCCGCGCACGCGCGTGATGGGCGAGGAGCAGGTGGTCGCCGAGGCGGATTGCCTCGTCGCGAACACCCAGGTCGAGGCTCGGCAGCTGGTCGATCTCTACGGGGCCGCCGCGCCCGCGGTGCACGCCGTGCCGCCCGGTGTCGACCTCGAACGGTTCACGCCTGGTTCGCAGCTGGACGCGCGCCGCGAGCTGAACCTGTCGCCGGACGCCGTCGTGCTCGCTTTCGCCGGACGGATCCAACCGCTCAAGGCGCCTGACGTCCTGCTGCACGCGGCGGCGGAAATGCTGCGGCGGCGGCCGGAATTGGCGTCGCGGCTGGTGGTTCTGGTGGTCGGCGGACCGTCCGGGACCGGGCTGGAGCAGCCGCAGGCGTTGCGCGAGCTGGCGGTGTCGCTGGGCATCGCGGAGCAGGTGCGATTCCTGCCGCCGCAGAGCGGGCTGAAGCTGCGCACGGTGTTCCGCGCGGCCGACGTCGTCGCGGTGCCGAGCTACAACGAATCCTTCGGTTTGGTCGCGCTCGAAGCGCAGGCGTGCGGCACGCCGGTGGTGGCGGCCGAGGTCGGCGGGCTGCCGGTCGCGGTGCCGCACGGGGTTTCCGGGCTGCTGGTTCCCTCGCACGGCGCGCCGGAATGGGCCGACGCGCTCGCCGCCGTCGCGCTGCGCCCGGATCGCCGAGCCGAACTCGCGGCCAACGCGGTGCGGCACGCGCAGCGGTTTTCCTGGCGGCGCACCACGGATTCCTTGCTGGACATCTATGCTCAGGCGACCATAGCGTTCCGGCAGGCGCTGGAACTGCGGGCGGAGGTGGCAGTGTGAGCCTTGACGCGACTATCAAGTCCACTTTGGACTCAAGTGGGCTCGAGTACGACCGTCGCGGCGAAGGCCGCTATTTCGTGACGTTGCCGGGAACCAAGAAGCTGCAGACGAACTGCTGGCTCGTGGACGGCGACCACGCGTTCTCGGTGGAGGCGTTCGTCTGCCGCCGACCGGACGAGCGGCACGAGGACGTGTACCGGTTCCTGTTGCAGCGCAACGCCCGGCTCTACGGCGTGCACTACACAGTGGACAGTCTCGGCGACATCTACCTCGTCGGCCGCTTCGGCAAGGAGACGGTGACCGAGTCCGAACTGGACAAGATCCTCGGCCAGGTGCTGGAAGCCGCCGACGGCGATTTCAACCCGCTGCTGGAAATCGGGTTCGCCACGTCGATCAAGCGCGAATGGGACTGGCGCGTCTCGCGCGGCGAATCGCTGGCGAACCTGCAGGCGTTCAAACACCTCGCCGAGCCCGCCGACGGCCACGAACCGGGGTTGACCGACTCGTAACCGATCCCGTGCAACGCCTTCTCCGGTCGTTTCGTCTCACCGCCGACGACTGGAGGGAGACGGGGATGCGGACTCGATGGAGATACGCGCTCGCGGGCGCGGCGGTGTTCCTGCTGGCCGGATGCAGCGCCAACAGCGCGGATTCGGCGAGGTCGGCGATCGCGCCCGCGCAGCAGCAGGGCGCGGCGCCGAAACAGGGCAACGCACAGGCGTCGGTGCCCGCGCCCGGCGCGACCGATCGCAAGCTGGCGCGCAGCGCACGGCTCGACCTGACCACGCCGAAGACCGATGACGTCGTGTCCCGCGCCAAGGCGATCGCGACCGGCGCGGGCGGCTATCCCGGGCAGGAGAGCGCGACGGACGATTCCGCGTCGCTGACCTTGTCGGTGCCCGCGGAGAAACTCGACGGCGTGCTCGACCAGCTCGGCGGGCTCGGCCAGGTGAAGCGGCGGGAGATCAGCGCGCAGGACGTCACCGCGCAGGTGGTCGACGTGGACGCGCGGCTGGCGACCCAGCGGGCGAGCGTCGACCGGATGCGCGCGCTGCTGGCGAAGGCGCAATCGGTGTCCGAGATCGCGTCCGTCGAGAGCGAGCTGACCAGCAGGCAGGCCACGCTGGAGTCGCTGGAGCGGCAACAGGCTTCGTTGGCCGGGCAGGTCGCGATGGCGACCGTGTCGCTGTCGGTGACGAAGCAGGAGGCTCCCGCGGCACCGGCGGGCGGCTTCCTCTCCGGGCTGTCCGGGGGATGGGACGCGTTCGTCGCGTTCTGCAACGGGCTGGTCCGGGTGCTGGGCGTGCTGCTGCCGTTCGCGATCGCGTTCGGGATTCCGGCGGGCGCGGTGTTCTGGTGGTTCCGCCGCCGCCGCGGGGCCAGGCCCGCGGAGTGAGGGGCTGGCGGAACGGCTCGAGGGAGGGGGAGTCGCGATCTCGAGCCGTCCCGCTGCAGGTCCCGCCTGCTGGACCCGGTGACGAGGGGGATGCCAACGGGGCCGGCGGGCCGCGGCTCGGCAGGGGGGAGACGAGCCGCGGTCACTGCCCGTGATCAGCCGGGAGTGCGTGGAATCCGGCTGAGCGGGACATGCCCAACCTGTCAGATGTCGACCAGTAATCACAAGACTACTGGTTACTCCGTTCGAGTGAACTTCACTGACGGGGATAACGGTGTGCAGCATCTTGCACTCTTTGGCCTGCTTGTCGGCAACCCACCTGCGCGTCGGGTGAAGGTGTTACTCCCGGGTAACGCACTCTGGGTAGAGGGGTGGACGCACTACTGGCAGCGCTCGCCCGCTCTGGCAGGCTGGTGGCCATGGCCGAACTTGGGACCCTGGTGCTGCTGCGGCACGGACAGAGCACGTGGAACGCGGAAAACCTGTTCACCGGCTGGGTGGACGTGCCCCTTTCGGAGACCGGCGAGCGAGAGGCCCGCCAGGGCGGGCAGCTGCTCGCCGAGTCGGGGCTGCTGCCGGACGTGGTGCACACGTCGCTGCTGCGCCGGGCGATCAGCACGGCGAACATCGCCCTCGACGCCGCCGACCGGCACTGGATCCCGGTCAAGCGCGACTGGCGGCTCAACGAGCGGCACTACGGCGCGCTGCAGGGCAAGAACAAGAAGCAGACGCTGGACGAGTTCGGCGAGGAGCAGTTCATGCTCTGGCGCCGCTCGTACGACACGCCGCCGCCCGCCATCGACCCCAAGGACGAGTACAGCCAGGCCGGCGACGCGCGGTACGCCGACCTCGGCGACCAGGCCCCGCTGACGGAATGCCTGAAGGACGTCGTGGCCCGGCTGCTGCCGTACTGGGAGTCGGCGATCGTCCCCGACCTGCGGGCCGGGCGCACGGTCCTGGTGGCCGCGCACGGCAACTCGCTGCGCGCGCTGGTGAAGCACCTCGACGGCATCTCCGACGACGCCATCGCCGCGCTGAACATCCCGACCGGCATCCCGCTGCGCTACGACCTGACGCCGGACCTCAAGCCGGTCAAGGCAGGCGGCGAGTACCTGGACCCGGAGGCGGCGAAGGACGCCGCCGCCGCGGTCGCGAACCAGGGCCGCTGAGGCTCCGCGCTTTACCCGCTGCCTGCTGCCCGTTCGGCTCGTGAGTGGCGATCCCGGTTCTCACCAGGATCGCCACTCACTAGCAGGCGGCGGCTTGGCCCCTTGGCGGCGGCTTGGCGTGGGTGGGCGGTACCGGTTCTCGCCGGGCACGGGCGCTCGCGAGGGGCAGGCGGCGGCAGGGCTGGTTGCGTGGGGTGTCGTGAGTGCTGGTTGTGGTTAGAACCGGGATTGCCGCTCACGAGGGCATGGCTGCGTGGGGCGCGTCGTGAATGGCGTCGCCGCTCACGAGCCTGCGGTGATCGCCTTCATTCCGGACACTTTCCACTCCTCGCCCTGCCGCACGAGGTCGAGGTGCACCGGCAGCCGGTTTTCGCCGGGGTTCTGGCCGCCGCTGGTCGTCAGCAGCGCGGCCAGCACCGCCGACGCGTGCGTGCCGTCGGGGCTTAGTTCGGTCAGCGCGGCCGTCGAATCCGGGCCGTAGCTTGCCTTCTTCCCGGTCTGCTTGATCTGGTCCACGGTCTCCTGGCGGCTCTTCTTGAACTCCGTCAGCAGCGGCTCGGCAGCGACGTTCTCCCAGGCCGTGTAGTTCGCGTCGATGTTCTGCGGGTCGATGGTCATCAGGATCCCGCCGTCCCGGCGAGCCGCCTCGACCGCGGAATCCCTATTCGCGGCAAGGCCTTTCGCCGGAGCGGCGGCCGAAGCGATCGGGCCGCGCGGGTCGAAGTTCAAGTCCTGCAACAGCCAGTGCCCGTTCGTCCGGACCGCGGTGACGAGCATGAGCGCGCCCGCCTGGTTCGTGGCTCCGTCGGGATGCTTGCTGTGCTGCGTGGCCGCCACCAGCATCCGCGCGTGGTCCGGGGTCAGCTCGGCCAATCCGGTTTCCACGACCTGCGTCTGCGTGCTCACCGGCTCGGTGCGGACCTCGGCGAAGGTCTTGTCGAACTGCGCGCGGGCCGCGCCGGTCAGGTACTGCTGCTCGGTTTTCGCGACCTCGTCCGGTTTCGTGGAGTCGTAGGTGAACGCGGACTCCACGGCCTTTTTGATGCCGGACACCGCGTCGCTGGTCGCCTTGGCGTCCACATAGGCCACATTCGCGGGAGCGGGCGCGGACGACGGCGCGGGCGGTGCGGTTTGCCCGGACACAGCTCCGCTGCAACCGGCGGTGAGCAGGGCCGCGGCGAGGACAGCGCGCCTCACAGCAGGCCCGCCTCCCGCGCGAGAGCACCCGCTTGGAACCGCGACGTCGCACCCAGTACATCCATCAATTCGGCCACCCGCCGACGGTACGTCCGCAGCCCGACGCCCATCTCCCGGGCCGCCTTTTCGTCCGTGGAGCCGGAAGACAGCAGGTCGAGCAGCTGCGGCGTGTACTGGCGCAGCTCGGCGAACCGCGTCTCGTATGCCTCGAACGCGGTCGACGAGCGCCAGGCGGCCTCGTACAGCGACGAGATGCCGCGCACCAGATCCGGTTTGCGCACGACGCTGTAGCCGGGCCCGTCGGCGAGGATGGCGATGCGGCCGTCGAGCAGGATCGTCTCGTTGATCTCGTGGTCGCTGATCCGGACTTCCGCGCCCAGCCGGTGCAGCGTCCGCAGGTGCTCGGCTCCGCGCGGGTCGAGCAGCACCCGCGAGAGATAGACCTTCCGGATCCGCAGTTTCCGCTGGTTCGGCAGCTCCTGGGCGAATTTCTGCATCGCGGACCAGGTGTGCAGGTCGTTCGCGGCGCAGGCGAACTCGTCCGCGCCGGCGAGCAGGTGCCCGGCGCGCTCGACCAGTTCCCGCTCGTCGCGCAGGTTCGCGATTTCCTCGGCTCGGGGCACGTCATCCAGTGTCCTGCGTTGGCAGCTTGCTGCCAAACACCCCGCCGGGATTGACCGGGAAGCAGGCTGGAGACATGACCGAAACGACACTTCCCGCCGCTGCCGCGGGCACCTGGCAGCTCGGCTCCCGCACCGTCAACCGCCTCGGCTTCGGCTCGATGCGGCTCGGCGGCACGCTCGACCCGACCGCGCCGATCGACGCCGACCGGGCGATTTCCGTGCTGCGCCGAGCCGTCGAACTGGGCGTGAACCACATCGACACCGCGGCGTTCTACTTCGGCGCCACCTGGTCGGCCAACGCCCTGATCAAGGCCGCGCTCGCGCCGTACGGCGACGACCTCGTGCTGACCACCAAGGTCGGCCCGTCCCGTGACGAATCCGGCCAGTTCCGGCCGTTCGCCCGTCCCGACGAGCTGCGCGGCCAGGTCGAGCAGAACCTGCGCGAACTCGGCCGCGAGCACATCGACGTCGTCAACCTGCGCATCGGCACCGGCCTGGACCGCGGCACCGGCTCGCTCGCCGAGCACTTCGGCGCGCTGGCCGAACTGCGCACCGAGGGGCTGATCGGCGAGCTGGGGATTTCGAACGTCAACGCGGAGCACCTCGCCGAGGCGCGGGCGATCGCGCCGGTGGTGTGCGTGCAGAACCAGTACGGCCTGTCCGCCCGCCGCGAGGACGACGAACTGCTGCGGCTGTGCGGCGAGCAGGGCGTGGCGTTCGTGCCGTTCTTCGCGGTCGCGAGTGGACAGTCCGATGCGGGCGAGCGGGTCGCCGAGGTTGCGCGGCGGCACAAGGTGACGGACGCTCAAGTGCGGCTGGCGTGGACGCTCGCGCAGGGCCCGCACGTGCTCGCGATTCCGGGCACGAGTGACCCCGCTCACCTGGACCAGAACGTCGCGGCGGCGGCGCTGAAGCTGACCGACGAGGACCTCGAAACCCTTGATGCGCGCTGAACGCCAAGCGTGCCGATTTTGCCGAAACATCTCGATCGGGTGAACAGGGCCTGACCCCGAGGCGAATATGTCCCCGTCAGGTGTCACTCGCCTCACGACAGGGCTTCCAGGACTAGGCCGGAAGGCTACCGGGATGCTTACGATTCCCTCGTGACCACGCCTGTTGTCCTGCTGACGGCCATCGGCTCTCTTGCCGTCGGCGCGGTCGCCGGTTTCCTCGCGGCACGGGCCAGGGCCCGGCGCGAGGCGGCCCGGCCTACCGGCCCCACCGTCGCGGAGCTGCTGATGAGGCTGATCCGCTCCTCCAACCACGGCGTCATCGTGCTCAACCGGTTCGGCGACCTCGTGCTGCACAACCCGCGGGCGTACGAGCTCGGCCTGGTCCGGGTGAACCAGGCCGACCCGCGGGCGCGCAAGGCCGCCGAACAGGTGGTCGAGACCGACGAGCCGATGGAGGTCGACCTTTCGCCGCTGGAGAGCCGGGGCCGCCGCCAGCCCGAGGCGGTGCTCGGCGAGGTCCGGCCGCTCGGCGACGGGTTCACCGTCGTCGAGGCCGTCGACCACTCCGAGGCGATCCGGCTGGAAGCGGTCCGCCGCGACTTCGTCGCCAACGTCAGCCACGAGCTCAAGACCCCGGTCGGCGCGATCGCGCTGCTCACCGAGGCCGTGCTGGACGCCGCCGAGGACGTCGAAGAGGTCCGCCGCTTCGGCAGCAAGATCCTGCGCGAATCCACCCGGCTCGGCCAGCTCGTCACCGAGCTGATCGCGCTGTCGCGCCTCCAGGGCGCCGAACGGTTGCCGGACCTCAACGTGGTCGAGGTCGACGCCGTCGTGCGGGAGGCGCTCGGGCGCACCACGCTGTCGGCGGAATCCGCCGAAATCACCATCACCACCGACGCGGCCAGCGGCCTTCTCATCGAGGGCGACCGGACGCTGCTGGTCACCGCGCTGTCGAACCTGCTGGAGAACGCCGTCGCGTACTCGTCGCCGGGCAGCCCGGTGTCCATCTCGCGCAGGCTCGCCGACGGCATGGTCGAGATCGCGGTGACCGACCGCGGCATCGGCATCGCCGAGGACGAGCAGCAGCGCGTCTTCGAGCGCTTCTACCGCGCGGACAAGGCGCGTTCGCGCGCCACCGGCGGCACCGGCCTCGGGCTGGCGATCGTGAAACACGTCGCGGCCAACCACGGCGGTTCGGTCGGCCTGTGGAGCCGTCCCGGCACCGGGTCGACGTTCACCTTGCGCATCCCGGCGCACGTGCGCACCGAACCCGCCGACACCGCACGCAAGGCCGCGCCCGCGCGGCCGGACAAGACCCCCGAGCGGACACCCCGGCTCGTGGCAACCGGGCAGGAAGTCTCCAGCCCAGACCATGGAGGAAACCTGTGACGAGGGTTCTCATAGTCGAGGACGAAGAGTCCTTCGCCGACCCGCTCGCCTTCTTGCTGCGCAAGGAAGGCTTCACCGCGGCGGTGGCTGTGACCGGCCAGCAGGCGCTTGAGGAGTTCGACCGCAACGGCGCCGACATCGTGCTTCTCGACCTGATGCTGCCCGGGATGAGCGGCACCGACGTCTGCAAGCAGCTGCGGCAGCGTTCCGCGGTGCCGGTGATCATGGTGACCGCGCGCGACAGCGAGATCGACAAGGTCGTCGGGCTGGAACTCGGCGCCGACGACTACGTGACCAAGCCGTACTCGGCGCGCGAGCTGATCGCGCGGGTGCGCGCGGTGCTGCGCCGCGGCGGCGAGCCGGGCACGGACGGCGAACTCGCTCCGCTGGTGCTGTCGGCCGGACCGGTGCGAATGGACGTCGAACGGCACGTGGTCACTGTGGACGGCGGCGAGGTTTCGTTGCCGCTCAAGGAGTTCGACCTGCTCGAGTACCTGCTGCGCAACGTCGGCCGGGTGCTGACCCGCGGCCAGCTCATCGACCGGGTGTGGGGCGCGGACTACGTCGGCGACACCAAGACCCTCGACGTCCACGTGAAGCGGCTCCGCTCGAAGATCGAGCCGGACCCGGGTTCGCCGCGGCACCTGGTGACCGTGCGCGGGCTCGGCTACAAGTTCGAGACCTGAGCCGTTTCTCCCGGACCGTCCGTGAAGGACTCCTTGAAGGAATCTGATTCCCGCAAGGGGTCCTTCACGGCTTTTGTCCGGGTTTCAGCGCATACCGTGCCGGATCGCGCACGCTGAGTCGATGTTGATCCGAGTGGAGTTGGTTACAGTTTCGAGACCTGGCACTGGGACCGGTACGCTGAATCCTCGTGCGCCTAGGGGTACTCGACGTCGGTTCCAACACCGTCCATTTGCTCGTGGTCGACGCCCACCGTGGCGCCCACCCGACCCCGATGCACTCCGAGAAAACGATGCTGCGGCTGGCCGAACAGCTGACCGGCTCCGGCGAACTGAGCCGTCCCGGCGAGGACGGCCTGGTCCGGGCGGTCGAATCGGCCAAGGCCGCGGCCGTGCGGCTCGGCTGCGAGGACGTGCTGGCGTTCGCCACGTCCGCGGTGCGCGAGGCGAAGAACTCGGCGAAGGTGCTGGCCAGGGTGACCGCCGAAACCGGCGTCAACCTGCGTGTTCTCTCCGGTGCGGACGAGGCGCGGCTCACCTTCCTCGCGGTGCGCCGCTGGTACGGCTGGTCGGCCGGGAAACTGCTGGTGCTGGACATCGGCGGCGGGTCGTTCGAGGTCGCGATGGGCCGCGACGAGGAACCCGAACTCGCCGAATCGCTCCCGCTCGGCGCGGGCCGCACCACCCGCACGCGCTTCCGCAACGACCCGCCGACCCGCTCCGAGGTCGTCGCGACGTCGGCCTGGCTCGAGGACCAGCTCGCCGGGCTCGCGAAGAAGGTCGCCGGGCAGGGCATGCCGGACCGGGTCGTGGCGACCTCCAAGACGTTCCGCTCGCTCGCCCGGCTGACCGGCGCGGCCCCCTCGGCGGCGGGCCCCCGAGTGCGCCGTACGCTCACTGACACTGCCCTTCGCCAGCTCATCGCCTTCATTTCGCGGATGACCGCCGCGGATCTGGCTCAGCTGGAAGGCGTCAGCGGGAGCCGGTCGCACCAGCTCGTGGCGGGTGCGCTGGTGGCGCAGGCCGCGATGCGGGCGCTCTCCCTCACCGAGTTGGAGATTTGCCCCTGGGCGCTGCGAGAGGGTGTCATCCTGCGGCGGTTGGACCACGCCAATGGGGCGGACGAAACTGGTACTGCCGTCGCCGGCGTTTCGGCGAGCGGGGAGGACCGGTGACAGCAGCGGACTGGACTTGGCCGACGAAGACCAGGCACGGTGAAGAGGTGACGGACATGCACTGCACGGTGTCGATTGCGCGCGGCTCCGGAGGCAGGTGTGCCCGAGTGACCACAACCAACCCCGAGCGCGCTTTGGACAGCACGGTATGACGGACCAGACCGGCGGCGACCAGCCCCAGAAGACCGTGGCGGAACTGCTCGCCCAGCACGGGCAGCAGGTCGACGGCGCACGGCGACGCAGGCGCAGGGCGGCCGATGACGAGGACGAGGCCGCCCCGCGGCGCTCGAACCTCACCGACACCGGACCACAGGCGATCATCGACCGGGTGGCCTCCGAGGGCGGCACCCCGCCGCCTCCGTCGCGTCCCCCGGGCGGCCGTCGCCGTCCGGACGCGGCTCCCCGGCCGGCACCGCCCGCGCCGCCCGCGCCGCAGGAATCGGGTCAGTACCCGCGTCCCGGCCAGCAGCCCTCCGGGCAGTACCCGGCTCCGCAGGAGTCGGGCCAGTACCCGGTGAACGGCCAGCAGGACTCCGGCTACGTGCGTCCCCCGGCGCCGCCGCAGGAGTCCGGCCAGTACCCGCGGCCGGGCAACGGCCAGCAGGACTCGGCCTACGTGCGCCCGCCCGCGCCGCCGCAGGAGTCGGGCCAGTTCGCCCGCCCCGCGCCGCCCGCGGCCGGTCCTGGTCCGCAGGGCACCGGCTACCTGCGTCCCGCCGCCCCGCAGGACTCGGGCTACGTGCGTCCGCCCGCGCCGCCGCAGGAATCCGGGCAGATGCCGGTGCCGCCGCGCGGCCGCCCGCCGCGTCCGCAGGGGCCACCGGCAGGCGGCGAGGAGACCCGCGGCGCGGTGCCGCCGGTCCGCCGCCGCCCGGCCCCGCAGGCTCCGCCGCCCCCGCAGGACGGTGGCCTCGCCGCCCGGCTCGACGGTCTCGACGGCGATTCCCCGGAACCGCCTGCGACGCCGATGGCGAGCGGCGCGTTCCCGGCTCCCGGCGCTCCGGCCGCTCCTCCCAACCGGCCGCGGCGCGCTCCGGCCCGCCGTCCGGCGCCGAAGCAGGAGCCGCACACCGAGCAGTTCGACGCGGTCGACGGCCTGCCCGCCGAGGGCGTCGCCGAAGACGCGCCGCCAGCGGGTCTCGCGGGATGGCGTCAGCGTCGGCAGGCGGAGCAACTGGAGGACACCGAGGTCGGCATGATGCCGGCCGTCCCGCCCGCTGGTGCGGAGCCGGAACCGGCCGCGCAGTACGCCGAGGACGACTACGTCGACGACGGCTACGAGGACGAGTACCCGCCCGCCGCCGCGGACTACGACGCGGGCCCGCCGACCGCGGGCTACCCGGCCCCGATGCCGTTCGCGCCGGGCGGCAAGGACCAGGTCGAGGACGACCTGTCCGAGTACGAGCGCGAGTTCGCCGAACCGTCGGGCTACCCCGAGGGCCAGCCGGACTTCGAGGGCGACGACGGCTACGGGTACGAGCAGGCCGAAGGCTACGAACACGCCGAGGGCTACGCCGAAGGCGACGAGTACGACGACTACCCCGAGGAAGCCGTCGCCGAGGACGCGCCGGAGGCCGAGCCGGAACCCGCGGTTTCGGCGGGCAAACAGTGGCTGACGCTGGCCGGACAGCTGGCGCTGGGCGTCGTCGGCGGCGCCGCGGTGTGGCTCGGCTTCAACTGGCTGTGGGTCAACCTCGCGCCCGCCGCGCTCGTGGGCGCGCTGCTGGTGATCGTCGCGCTGGTCTGGATCGTGCGGAAGATCCGCCGCGCCGAGGACCTGCAGACGACGCTGCTGGCGATTCTCGTCGGGCTGGTGGTGACGGTGTCGCCCGCGGCGCTGTTGCTGGTGGCCAAGTAGCCCGCCGCCGAGGCCGCTGGGGCAGGATGGGCGCGTGAGTGAGAGCGCGCCCGTCCCCGTGGGCTTGAGCACCGCCTCGGTGTGGCCGCTGCGCGCGGGCGCGGCCTTCGAGCTGGCCGCGGACCTCGGCTACGACGGCGTCGAGGTCATGGTCTGGGCCGACCCGATCAGCCAGGACGTCTCGGCGATCCGGCGCTGGTCGCGGCGCACCGGGATGCCGGTGCTGTCGGTGCATTCGCCGTCGCTGCTGATCACGCAGCGGATCTGGTCGCCGGATCCCGAGGTGCGCCTGCGCCGCTCCGTGGACGCCGCGCTGGAACTCGGCGCGCGCACGGTCGTGGTGCACCCGCCGTTCCGCTGGCAGCGCCGCTACGGCGACGCGTTCGGCGATCTCGTGGACGAACTCGAGGACGCGAGCGGCGTCGACGTCGCGGTGGAGAACATGTTCAAGGTCCGCCCGCCCGGCGGATCGCGTGACGCGCGGGTGTCGGCCTTCCGCCCCTCCATCGACCCCACGGATGTCGGATTCCGGCACTACACCTTGGACCTGTCGCATTCGGCCGCGGCGCGGATGGACGCGCTGGCACTGGCCGACCGGATGGGGGCCGGGCTGAGTCATGTCCATTTGGCGGACGGGACGGGAATTCCGAAGGACGAGCACCTGATTCCGGGGCATGGCGGGCAACCTTGTGCGGAATTGCTGGAAAAGCTGGTGAGTGACAGCTTTTCCGGGCAGGTGGTGCTGGAGGTCAACACCCGGCACGCGACGGGGGCGGCGGCGCGGGCCCGGGCGTTGGCGGAGGCATTGCTGTTCGCCCGCCTGCATCTCGGGCAGTGATCCGCGGGTGATCTTGCTCGGCTGTCCGGGCGGTCCCTGCCCGGCTCGGCTCGCAAAGGCGGCCGGGCACCGTAAAGTGCGGGCGTGACCTCGCTGCCATCGCCGTCTCCAGTCTTCCCCGGACCCGGTTCCACGCGCCGTATCGCCGTGGCCGGTCGTCCGTGAGCGCGGCCGACGACACCGCGACCGCTTTCGACGCGGCCACCGCAGTCCGGTCGCTCGGGGACGGCACGTTCACCGCGACGTTGCGTTTGGAATGGGCGATCGCGGTCCATCCGCACGGCGGGTTTTTGGTGGCCTTGCTGGCAAAAACCGCTGCCGCCGCGTTGCACGAGCGCGGGGACGCGACGGTCGAACCGCTCGCGGTGAGCACCGAATTCCTGCACGCGCCCGCGCTCGGCCCGGTGCTGCTGCGCACCGATGTGCGCAAGGTCGGCCGCCGCGTTTCGGTGGTCGCGGTCTCGCTCGAACAGCGCGGCCGGGCTTGCGTCGAGGCGCGGGTCACGGTCGGCCGGCTGCCGATGCGCCGTTCCGAATGGACGGACCTGCCGCAGATGCCCGCCGAACCGCCGTCGAGCGCGCTGCAGCTCGGCAAGGACACCCCGGAAGGCCCGTTCCACCTGTCCGCCGCCTGCGACGTGCGACTCGATCCGGCGACCGCGGGGTTCGTGTCCGGACGGACCGGAGACCCGCCGCGGCTGCGGATGTGGGCCCGTCCGCGCGTCGGCCAGCCCGACGTGTACTTCGCGCTCCTGGCGGGCGACCTCAACCCGCCGGTGGTGGCGAACCTCGGCAGGCACGGCTGGGCCCCGACCGTCCAGCTGACCTCGCTGCTGCGCACCCGCCCGGCCCCGGGCTGGCTGCGGATCCTCGTCGAAGCGCGGTCGGTGCACGAGCCGTGGTTCGACTCGGACGCCACCGTCGTGGACGCGCAAGGCCGGCTCGTCGCGCAGGTGCGGCAGCTGGCGCTCGCCCCGGCACCGGGCGGCTGAGCCGCGTTTGGCACGCTGGCCGCATGAGTGTGATCGCGGTGCTGGGTGCGGGAAAGATCGGCGAAGCCCTGCTGTCGGGCCTGCTCAACGGCGGCCACGAGCCAGGCGACCTGCTCTTCACCGAGCGGTACGAGGAGCGGGCGCGCGAGCTTGAGGCGCGCTACCCGGGGATGAAGGCGGCGACTGTCGCGGACGCCGCCCGGCAGGCGGACATCGTCGTGGTCGCGGTGAAGCCGCAGGACATCGAGCCGGTGCTGGACGAGCTGGCCCCGCTGCTCGGGACGGCGTCGCTGGTCGTCTCGCTGTGCGCGGGACTGCCGACCGCGCTGTACGAACGCCGGCTCGCTTCGGGGGTGCCGGTGGTCCGCGTGATGCCGAACACCCCGATGCTGGTCGGCGAGGCGATGAGTGCGATCTCACCCGGCAAGCACGCGACGCCGGCGCACGTCGCGACGGTCAAGGAGCTGCTGTCGCACGTCGGCCAGGTCGTCGAGGTGCCGGAGCGGCAGCAGGACGCGGTGACGGCGCTGTCCGGATCTGGTCCGGCGTACTTCTTTTACCTGGTCGAGGCCATGATCGACGCGGGCATCCTGCTCGGCCTGCCGCGCGCGCTCGCCGGGCAGCTGATCATCCAGTCGGCGGTCGGCGCGGCGAAGATGCTCGCCGAGGGCCAGGACCACCCGGTGCTGCTGCGCGAGGCGGTGACGTCCCCGGCCGGGACGACCATCAACGCGATCCGCGAACTGGAGAAGCACGGCGTGCGCGCGGCACTGCTCGACGCGATCGAGGCCGCCCGCGACCGCTCCGAGGAGCTGGGCCGCGCCCACGAAAACTGATCGTCCGCCCCGACGCCGCGTCGGGCGCTTGCCTGGTCCCGGCGAGTTTTCGCGGCAGTGGGCGAGTGCCGACGGCGCGTGGGTCCGTGAAGGGCTCCTTAACGGAATCAGATTCCCTCGATGAGCCCTTCACGGACCTCGGCGGGAGCGGAGTCATGCGCCCCGGCTGATGCTTGGCCCGGCCCTGCCGCGGCGCCTCTGCGGCGAGTGGCGGCGGTCCGCTAGTCCGTTCAGTGCATCCATGCCCCATCGGGGCGGTCGGGCGAGTCGGGCGTTTCGGACACTGCTGGGCCGTCTGGGCTATCCGAAGCCCCAGGTGAGAGCCCATCCTGGTGACAGGCGTCGCACGAGTCCCACCTGTCCCGCTACCCTCGGAAGAGCACGTGCGTGTCGATACCACAGGTGGGGAAGCCTCGTGGCGCGACACGTGTCGAAGGACGCGGTAAACATGTCGCCGAACAAGAGGGAGGATTTGCCCGCGGTAGGGCAGGTCCAGTTTTTGACAGTCGCCGAAGTGGCCACGCTGATGCGGGTCTCGAAGATGACCGTGTACCGCCTGGTGCATTCGGGCGAACTTCCCGCGGTCAGAGTCGGGAAGTCCTTCCGGGTGCCGGAAAAAGCGGTGCACGAGTATCTGCAGGGTGCTTACTTCGACGTGGGCTGACTGGTCGCCGGGCATGCGTCAAACCATGCCCGCCGACCAGCCCGCGCCGGGACGCTAGTAGCCTGGTAAACCGCTCGTGCCTGTGCGCTCCACCCGTTGGACGCTGCGCCGGGCAGCGTGACCGACGACAAGAGGAGCGCCCATGGGTTCCGTGATCAAGAAGCGCCGCAAGCGCATGTCCAAGAAGAAGCACCGCAAGCTGCTGCGCCGCACGCGCGTGCAGCGGCGCAAGGCCGGCAAGTGAGCCGTCCGCGCGGTTGAGGTTTCGTGGCCCGTCCAGTCTCTGGACGGGCCACACTCATGTTCGGGCCCGAGTACGCCCGATCGAGTGAGGCGCGTATCGCAATCCGGACGTCCCTCGTAAAAACGAGGTAAGCCCTGGTCAGAAGGGTGCCTGCGGCCGGTAACATGGCGGGCGCATCAGCGCGATGCTTCCAGCGAGTGCAGGTTCGCGCACCCCGAGTGATCACTCCGTCTTGCACACTGCTGCCGATCAGGGAGTTCCATGGCCTCGAACATCGTGCTCGTCACCGGGGTCGCCGGCGACCTCGGCGGCAAGCTGCTCGCCCGGCTCGGAGCCCATCCGGATCTTGAACGGGTGATCGGCGTCGACACCGCGCCGCCCGCCAAGGACGTCCAGCAGCGGATGGGCCGCGCCGAGTTCGTGCGCGCCGACATCCGCAATCCGCTCATCGCGAAGGTGATCAGCAGCGCCGAGGTGGACACGGTCGTGCACACCTCGTGCACCGCGCATCCGGCCGGGCCGAGCCGCCGCGCGGCGGTCAAGGAAGTCAACGTCATCGGCACCATGCGGCTGCTCGCCGCGTGCCAGCGCGCGCCGAAGGTGCGCAAGCTCGTCGTGAAGTCCAGCGCCGCGGTGTACGGCGCGGGCGCGCGTTCGCAGGCGGTCTTCACCGAGGATTCGGAGCTGATCCCGCCGTCGTCCAGCGGTTACGCGAAGGACGCGGTGGAGATGGAGGGCTACGTGCGCGGCCTCGCGCGCCGCCGCCCGGACCTGACCATCACGCTCGCCCGGTTCGCGAACATCATCGGCCCCGAGGTCGACACCGTGCTGGCCCGGTACTTCTCGCTGCCGGTCGTGCCGACGGTCTTCGGGTACGACTCCCGGCTGCAGCTCCTGCACGGTTCAGACGCGCTGTCGGTGCTGGAAATGGCGACTCTGGAAGACCGGCCGGGCGTGTTCAACGTCGCCTCGGAAGGGGTACTCACCCTGTCGCAGGCGATCCGCCGGGCGGGCCGGGTCGGGCTGCCGATGCCGCGCGGCGTCGTGCCGTCGGTCGGGAAGCTGCTGCGCGGGGCCCGGCTGGTCGATTTCTCCGCCGACCAGGTGCGGCTGCTGAATTTCGGCCGCGCGGTCGACATCACGAAGCTCAAGAAGGAATTCGGGTACACGCCCCGCTGGACCACCCGCGAGGCGTTCGACGATTACGTGGCCGGCCGCGGCCTGCGCCCGGTGCTCGACGGCGGCGCACTGGCCGGGCTGGCCGGGAAAGTGCTCGAGGCCGCCGCCACTGGGCAGGCGCGCCGATGAACCACGCGACGAGGGCCGGAAGTGAGGCGAATCCCGTGAATGGTGCTGAGGCACAGGTCATCCCGCTGCATGGACCTGGCCGGGAGAAGCCGGCCGAGGCGCCGGAGCAGGCCGAGGAGCGCGTGGACGCGCCCGTCGTCGAGTTCCCGGCGCAGCCGTCCGGGCCGGTGCGCGAACCCGCGGCCGATCCGCTGTCGGAGTCGGTCCGGAGCGCGCTCACCTTCCTGCGCCACCGGCTCACCGGCGACTACGCGGTGGACGAGTTCGGGTTCGACGCCGAGCTCACCGAGACGCTCGTGCTGCCGCCGCTGCGCGCGCTGTACGAGAAGTGGTTCCGCGTCGACACGTTCGGCGTCGAGAACCTGCCGAAGGCGGGCGGCGCGCTGCTGGTGTCCAACCACTCCGGCACCTTGCCGCTCGACGCGCTGATGACCGCGGTCGCGGTGCACGACGAGACCGGCGGACGGCATCTGCGCGGCCTCGGCGCGGATCTGGTGTTCAAGCTGCCGCTGGTGGGGTCGTTCGCGCGCAAGTCAGGGCAGACGCTCGCCTGCAACGCCGACGCCGAACGCCTGCTGACCAACGGCGAGCTCGTCGGCGTGTGGCCCGAAGGGTTCAAGGGCGTCGGGAAGCCGTTCTCCGCGCGGTACAAGCTGCAGCGCTTCGGCCGCGGCGGGTTCGTGTCCGCGGCGATGCGCGCGGGCGTGCCGATCATCCCGGTGTCGGTGGTCGGGGCCGAGGAGACGTACCCGAAGATCGGCGAGCTGAAGGTGCTGGCGCGGCTGTTCGGGCTGCCGTACTTCCCGGTCACGCCGTTCTTCCCGCTGCTGGGCCCGCTCGGCGCGGTGCCGCTGCCGACGAAGTGGACCATCGAGTTCGGCGAGCCGATCCGCACCGACGACTACGGCCCGGACGCGGTCGACGATCCGATGCTGGTGTTCACGCTCACCGACCAGGTGCGGGAGTCGATCCAGCATGCGCTGTACCGCAGGCTTTCCCAGCGCCGCAGCGTTTTCCGCGGCTGAGTTTCAGCCGGGCAGGTGCCAGCCGCGGCGCACTGAGCGTTCGCAGCGCTGAGGTTCGTCGCCGACGCTGACGAACAGCGCGGTCAGCAAGGGCGCGCCGTGCTCGAGTGTGGTGCGCGGCAAGGGACCGTTGGCGACCAGCGAGACCAGGCCGTGTGCGATGGCCCAGCTTTGTGTGGCGAGTTCGAGCGCGTCGAGGCCTTCGCGGTACCGGCCGGTGTCGCGGCTTCGGGCGGCGGCTTGCACCAGGTATTCGAGGGTGTCGTCGGCGGCTTGGGCGTCTTCCAGCTCGAAGTTGGCGTCGAACATCACGCGGTACAGGTCGGGGTGGTCGAGCGCATTGCCGAGGTACGCGGAAATCAGCGCGGCGTGGTCGCGTACCGGGTCGGCAGACTGGCGGACCTCGGCCATCCGGTGTGCCAAGCGGGTAAAACCCTCCTGGCGCAAGGCTTTCCAGAGGCCGTCCATGTTGTCGAAGTGCGTGTAGACGGCCATCGTCGACACTCCGGTCCCGGCCACGAGCGAGCGCAGGGTGATCGGTTCGCGGGTGCGGAGCATCTGCGCTGCCCGTTCGAGCAGCAAGGTGCGCACTGCCGGATCCTTCGCCCTCGCCATGGCGGCATTCTATAGCATTGCAATGCTATGTTTGAAGAACCGATGATCTTTCCCTGCTTCAGGAGGAAACATGGCCGTCACCCTGGTCAACCCGGCCGCACTGCCGCAGGTCGGCCTCTACAGCCAAGTGTCCGTCGCGACCGGCTCGCGGACCGTGTACATCGCCGGGCAGGTGGCACGGACTGCCGACGGCGGGCACGTCGGGGACGGGGATCTGGCCGCGCAGGTCGAGCAGGCTTACCTGAACGTGGCCGCGGCGCTGGCCGAGGTGGGTGCCACCTTTGCCGATGTGGCGCGGCTGACGGTGTACTTCGTCGAGTGGTCGCCGGAGAAGATGGGCGAGTTCGTCGAGGGCGTGCAGCGGGCGGAGAAGAAGCTGGGCGTCGCCATCCAGGCCCCGTTGACGGGGATCGGTGTGGCGTTCCTGGCGGAGCCGGACCTCCTGGTGGAGGTCGAAGCGACCGCGGTCCTGGACTGAAGCCTCAGCGGCGGCGGTACGCCATCCCCGCGGCGACCGCCCCCGCGACCGCACCCGCGCCGATCACCGACGGGACGCCGATGCGGGCGGCCTTGCGGCCGGTGCGGAAGTCGCGGATCTCCCAGCCGCGGGCGCGGGCGACGTCGCGCAGGCCGCTGTCCGGGTTCACCGCGACCGCGGTTCCGACGACCGACAGCATCGGCACGTCGTTCTGCGAATCCGAATAAGCCGTGCAGCGCTTGAGGTTCAGGCCTTCCCGCGACGCGAGCGCGCGGACCGCGTGGGCTTTCGCGCGGCCGTGCAGCATGTCGCCGACCAAGCGTCCGGTGTAGACGCCGTCCTTGGTTTCCGCGACCGTGCCGAGCGCGCCGGTGAGGCCGAGGCGGCGGGAGATGATCGCGGCGAGTTCGATCGGCGTCGCCGTGACGAGCCACACGCGCTGGCCCGCGTCGAGGTGCATCTGCGCGAGCGCGCGGGTGCCGGACCAGATCTTGTCCGCCATCAGCTCGTCGTAGATTTCCTCGCTCATCGTGGTGAGCTCCTCGACCGTGCGACCGGCCACAAAGGACAGCGCGCGCTCGCGGTGGGTCTTGATGTCGGCCTTGTTCTCGCGGCCGCCGATGCGGAACTTGACCTGGTCCCACACGAAACCGGCGAGGTCGGCGGAGGTGAAGAACTTGCGCGCGGCGAGGCCGCGGGCGAAGTAGAAGATCGACGCGCCCATCATCATCGTGTTGTCCACGTCGAAGAAGGCGCCCGCGGTGAGGTCCGGCGGCGCGGGCGGAACCGACGTCGCCAGCTGCGCCGAAGACGAGGCCGCCTCGGCCGACGCCTCGCCGGCGAGCGTGGCGAGCCGCTCGAGTTCCTGACTCTTATCCTTGCCACGCCAAGCTGACACGCACACCGCCTCCAGGTTCGGGCACGTCCCGGCGGACGACGCCGACCGGGTCCTGCAGGACAGGGTAGCGACCGCTCGACTCACCCGTTGGAGATGTGGCCCGTGCCTCCGATAGGGGTTGCCCACCCGCCCCGATCACCGCGCTCGAGAGTGATCTACGTCGCGGCTGGCGGTCCGTGAAGGGCTCCTTGAGGGAACCAGATTCCTTCAAGGAGCCCTTCACGGACCGAGGCATCAGCCGATGACGATCGGCGGCAGGCCGGGCAGCAGCGGCGGGATCGAGACGACCGGCGGGGGAGCGGGCCGGGTCGGGATCCGCGGCGGCGTCGGGGCGGTGATCGGCGGGGACACGCTCGGCGGGGTCGCCGTGCGCGGGACCTCCGTCGAGGTCGGCGTCGGAGTCGGCTGGTTCGGGCTGCTCAGCGTCGGCGAGGACACCGAGCGCACCGGCAGCGGGGAGTCCGTCGGCGGCACGCTCGACCCGGCAGCGGGCGGAGGGCTGCTCGGAGTGGAGCCGCCGGGCGAAAGCGGTTGCTGGGTGCACGCGCCACGCGCCGGGAGGAGGCCCAGTTCGTCTGTGGTGCCGGTGGTGATCTGGTAGCAGCTCAGCCGCGAGCCCAGCGCGGACGTCCGCTGCCGCACCCGGTCGAGCAGGAGGCGCGCTTGCTCGAACTCCGAGAGGGCGGACTCCGGGACGTCGGCCTGTTCCGATTCCAGTTGCCGCGACTGGCTCTGCGCCCACGATTCCAGCGACGCCAGCCGCGTGCGGTTGCCGTTCGTGGTCGCCAGCTCGGTGAGTTCGGCCACGCCCGCGCGGACGTCGCTGCTGAAATCGTGCAGGGCGGTCTGGAACGCCGCCGGGCTGGCGTCGCTCATCCGGCTCAGTTCGGTGACGCGGTTCGCGGCGAACTTCAGATGTTTCTCGGCCTTGGCTTCGTCGCCGAAGGTCAGGCCGAGCGAGGTGACTTCGCCGGCTCGCTTCACGCTGTACAGCGCGTCTCCGGGCAAGGCGTCTCGCGAAAGCAGCAGCGTGAGCCCGCCCAAGCCCAGAATGAGCGCGATGCCCGCGGCGGCGAGGTCGGCCATTCGCGGCCGCCAGCGTCGGCGGGGAAGCGGTTCGCCGATGCGGCCTTCGATCTCGGCGCGGATGCGGGCCCGGGTGGCTGGGTCGGGGTCGCCCGCTTGGCCCAGTTCGCGCAGGGTGCCGACGAGGGCCAGCTCTTCGGCGAACTCGTCCGGCCGCTGCCCGGGGGAAGCATTGATCGCGTCGTCGAACCGTTCGCTCTCGGTCCGACCACGCGAAAACCACCCGGGCACGCCCACGGTGCTGCTCCGTCTCCACCCAACGCCCGGCCCTGACCGCCGGTCTGCGTGAGAAACGATTAAGAAGCCGAAAAAGTTACGGCTGATCGTTGAACGATCAACGCAGGCCGGTGGGCAGCAGCTGCGCGAGCCGCCGGACCGCGCGGTGCTGCAGCGCCTTCACCGCGCCCTCGTTGCGGTCCATGATCTGGGCGGTCTCGGCGACCGAGAGCCCCTGCAGGAACCGCAGCACGATGCATTCGCGCTGGTCGTCGCCGAGTTCGGCGACACATCGCAGCAGCTCGGTCCGGGTCGCGCCCGCGATCGCCTGCTGTTCGGGCCCGGCCTGCGCGACCGGGCCGACCGGTCCGCCGGGCACGCCGCCCGGTTCGGCGACCTCGTCGGTGACGACCTCGAGCCGGAACCGGCTGGACTTCACGTGGTCGAGGATCAGGTTGCGGGCGATGGTGACGAACCACGCGCCGACGTCGCGGCCCTGGTAGCTCACCGACGTGATCCGGCGCAGCGCGCGCAGGAAGGTCTCGCTGGTGACGTCCTCGGCCAGGTCGCGGTCGCCGAGGCGGAAGAGCGCGTAGCGGTAGACGACGTCGACGTACCGGTCGTAGAGCTGGCCGAACGCGGAGGAGTCGCCCGCCTGCGCGGCCCGCACCAGCTCCCACGCCTCGGCCTTGGCGACCTCGGCGGGATCCGGTTCGGCGTCCGCCTTGGGCAGCGGCACGGCGGCCGCGGCCGCGCCGAACACGCGGTCGGCGAACATCGCGACCGGCCCGCGGTGTGCGGTGGCGGACAGGGTGATCGGACGGGTCATCGAGCGGCACCTCCGGCTGTCCCTGGTGCTGCCGGGCGTGTGTCCGAGGGCGCGAAGGCGTGCCGCGGCGCGTGTCCCACTTCCTCGTGGACCGGCGGCTTCGGCACGACGACTCCCTTGGTCGGGTCACCCGGTAGTGATCAACGCCACCCGGCGACGCAGTGCAGCATACGTGTTGTTACCGCGAAGTAGGTAGTGTCCCGGTCAGGCAGAGGTGCGACGATCGCGCGGCATCCCCATTACGGGTGACAAGATGACGAATCCGCAACGGAACGAGAGGGGTGGGGGTGGACCGGATCAGCACCGCCCACGGTGTCGCCGGCCTGCTCGCCGATGCGGCCAGCCGCTGGCCGGAGCGCACGGCGATCACCGAGACGGGCACGGGCAGCACGCTGACCTGGCGACAGCTCGACGAAGCCGCGCACGCGCAGGCACGCAGTCTGGTCGCCTCTGGCGTCGCTCCGGGCGACCCGGTGGTGCTGCGGCTCCCGACGTCGGCTGACTTCGCGGTCGCCCTGTTCGCGGTGCTGCGCGCGGGCGGAATCGCCGTGCCGTTGTCGCCGCAAGCCCCCGCACCCGAGTTGGAGCGGCTGCTGGAGCACTGCGGCGCGAAACGCCTGGTGCAGCGCGACGACGCCGAACTGCCCGAGGGCATCGCCGGTCTGCCGCCGCGCAGCGACGAGCCGGGCGAACCGGTCGACCTCAGTCGTTCCGGCGAGGACACCGCGGTCATTTCGTACACCTCCGGCACGACCGGCCCGCCGCGCGGAGTGCTGCTGTCGCACCGGGCGTTGCTCGCGAACCTCGATCAACTGTCCCAAGTGGACGGTGTGACCGAGCACGACGACCGCGTGCTGGTGTCGATCCCGCTCTTCCACGTCTACGGTCTCGGCCCGGGGCTGCTCATGGCGACCGCGGTCGGCGCGACGCTGGTGCTGTCCGAACGCTTCGAAGCCCGGCGGACGCTCGAAGACTGCGCCGAACATCGCGTCACGGCGATCACCGGCGTGCCCGCGATGTACAACGAATTCGCCTCGCTCGAAACCGCGGAACTGAGCCGCGGGCTGGCGACGGTAAAACGGCTGACGTCCGGTGCCGCGCCGCTGCATCCGAAGGTGCTCGCGGCGATCCGCGAGGCCACCGGGCTCGACGTGTACGAGGGCTACGGGCTCACCGAATGCGCGCCGGTGGTGACGTCCACGCTGGTCACCGGCTACCCGAAACCAGGATCGGTCGGGCGGCCGCTGCCTGGGATCGAACTGCGGCTGGTGGAGTCCGACGGGTCCGCAGACGACCTGCCGCTCGACCCCGAAGAACCAGACGACGTCTTCGAGGCAGGCGGCAGCACCGGGCTGGTGTCGGTGCGCGGGGCGAACCTGTTCTCCGGGTACTGGCCGGACGGCGCGCACGGCCCGGACGCCGAGGGCTGGTTCCGGACCGGCGACGTCGGCTATCTCGATTCCGACGGCGACCTGCACCTGGTCGACCGGGCGAACGACTTGATCATCGTCAACGGCTTCAATGTCTTTCCGCACGAGGTCGAGGAAGTGATCTCGCGGCTGCCCGGCGTGGCTGAGGCCGCCGTCGTCGGCGTGGTGGACGAGCGCAGCGGCGAAGCGGTGAAGGCGGTTGTGGTGCCTGCCGAAGGTGCGTCGTTGTCGGAGCAGCAGGTGGTGGACCAGTGCACGGCACATCTCGCCGGGTACAAGGTGCCGCACACCGTCGAGTTCGCCGAGACGCTGCCGCATTCGGCGACCGGGAAGCTGCGCCGGCTGAAGCTGCGCTGACGTTTAGGCTGGTGCCGTGCACAAAGTGACCGTGATGAGCCGCGAAGGGTGCCACCTGTGCGAGGTGGCCGAGTCGGACGTCGCGCGGATCTGCGGTGAGTTGGGTGTGCCGTGGGAGACCGCGGACGTCGACAGCGACCCGGAATGGCAGGCCGAATACGGCGACCAGGTCCCGGTGATCCTGATCGACGGTGTTGAGCACGGGTACTGGCGCGTCGAGGAAGAACGGCTGCGCGCGGCGCTGCGGTAAGCAACCCGTAAGCGCTTTGAACGGGCCCGCAGGGGCCGGACCCGCCGAAGATGGTGGGGTGAGTGCGTTGAAAGAAGCTCCGCCGGCCGTCCGGCCGCGTCTGTCGCTGGGCATCGCGACGTTCATCGGCCTGGTCTCGCTGGCCGTCGCGCTGGGCGTCGGACATCTGGTCGCCGGATTCGTCGGGTACAACGCGTCGCCGTTCGTCGCGGTCGCGGACTTCGTGATCGCGCACAGCCCGCACGCCGTCGTGGTGTGGGCGGAGCAGACGATCGGGACCGCGGACAAGACCGTGCTGAAGATCGGCCTGGCCGTGGTCCTGCTGGGTTTCGCGGTGCTTGCCGGACAGCTTTCGCGCAGCCGTCCGTTGCCGGGTCAACTGCTGGTGGTCGTGGTCGGCGCGTTCGGGATCTTCGCGGTGTTCGAGCGCACGGACGTCGGACAGCTCGCGTTGCTGGCTCCGGTGCTGGCGCTGGGTGCTTCGCTGCTGGTGTTCAGCTGGCTGCACAAACGCGCGTTGCCGCCGGAAACCGAACTGCGACAAGGACTTAGCCGTCGACAGGTGTTGCAGCGCGGCGCGGGGATCGCGGCTGGTGCGGGGGTCGCGGCGATCGTCGGCGAGGTCGTGTCGACCACCGGCAGCGCGGCTGGCTCGCGTGCTTCGGTCGGGCCGCTGGTCGCTGCCCGGAAGGCTCCGCCGCTGCCGCCGGACGCGGATTTCCACAAGCTCGGGTCGCCGCCGTTCATCACGCCGAACGGGAGCTTCTACCGGATCGACACCGCGTTCGTCGTGCCGCAGGTGCGGGCCGAGGACTGGGCTTTGAAGATCCACGGCATGGTCGACCGCGAGGTGAGCTTCTCCTACGCGGACATCCGGAACCGTCCGCTGGTGGAACGGACCGTGACGCTCACCTGCGTCTCCAACGAGGTCGGCGGCGAACTGATCTCCACCGCGAACTTCATCGGCGTGGACCTGGTCGACCTGCTGAACGCGGCGGGCGTGCGGGCGGGCGCGCAGCAGATGTACGCGACCAGCGTCGACGGATTCACCTGCGGCACCCCGGCCAACGTCGCGCTGGACCCGGCGCGCGGCGCGATGCTCGCGATCGGCATGAACGGCGAGGCGCTGCCGGTCGAGCACGGGTTCCCGGCGCGAATCGTGATCCCCGGGTTGTACGGCTACGTCTCGGCGACCAAATGGGTCACCGACCTGGAGTTCACGACCTGGGACGCGCGGCAGGCGTACTGGCTGCAACGCGGCTGGGCGGAGCAGGCCCCGATCAAGACCGAATCGCGGATCGACGCACCGGCCAACGGGACGTCGGTGCGCGCGGGCAAGGTCCGGGTGGCGGGGACGGCGTGGGCGCAGCACGTCGGGATCGCGAAGGTCGAGGTGCGGGTGGACCAGGGCGCGTGGATCCCGGCGACGCTCTCGGCCGAGGTCAACAAGGACACGTGGCGGATGTGGTGGGCCGAGGTGCCGGTGCCGCCGGGCAGCCACACGGTGACGGTGCGGGCCACGGATCAGTCCGGCTACACGCAGACGGACCGGCCCGCGGACCCGGTTCCGGACGGTGCGACGGGCTGGCACACGGTGCCGTTCACCGCGGCCTGAGCTACCCCGGGGCTTCGCCGCCCGGACCCCCGCCGCGCGTGCGGGGTTCGCTGTGCGTGAGGGGAACCCTGACGGACTCAGAGTTCCTCAGGGTTCCCCTGACGGACAGCGAGGAAGGCCGCGCGACGGACGTGGGCGCCCGGTGCTGACCTGGAGTCCCGGCAGGCGTGGTTGTGCTTCTGGTCATGCGGATGACCAGTGACTTTGTGCATGCGTTCACAAGTGGACTACCGTAGGAACCCGTCCCCGCGAGGACCGGCATCGAACCGGACGGAAGCCGTGGGGTCAAGGGTTGGTTTTCCACTGCCGGACAGGCAGGTGGGGGACAGCGCGGGCACGAAGCCGGATTGAGGAGAAGTCAGCGTGGTGACACAGCGGGGTGGGCGCAGCGGTGCCGAACCGCCGGCCACGCCTCCTCGCGACGAATCCGACGCCGCCGAAGCCGCCCCGCCGACCGCGCGCCGGACCGGTGGACGGCATGCCGCGGGAAGTCGCCGTCGCGCCACGGTGAGCGAGAACGGCTTGGCGCGCAACGGGAATTCGGCGGAAGCCAGTCACGAGAACGGCCAGGCCGGGCACGACCAGGTCGCCGGTGGCGGCGAGCACGCCGCGGGCAACGGCCGCGCCTCCGGAAACGGCCGCGCGAGCCGGGCGACCACCCGGGCCGCCGCGTCCGCAGCAGCGAGCGCAGCGTCCGGCAACGGCCGCGCCAGCCGGGCGACCACCCGAGCCGCTGCCGAAGCCCAGGCCGAAACCCCAGCGGAGAGCGACGCCAAGCCCCGCACCCGCCGCGCCGCCCGGACCTCCCGTCCCGCGCCGGACGCCGACAACGCCCCGACCGCCGAGATGCCCGCCGTCTCTGACGCGGAAGACACCGCGGTCCGCGCGAAGCAGATTCCGGAGGCCGCCGTCGCCCGGCTGGCCGTCTACCTGCGGATTCTTTCCGGCTTGGCCGAGCAGGGCACCACCGCCGTCTCCAGCGAGGAACTCTCCGCCGCGGCGGGCGTGAACTCCGCCAAACTCCGCAAAGACCTCTCCTACCTGGGCTCTTACGGCACCCGCGGCGTCGGCTACGAGGTGCAGGTGCTGGTCAGCCAGATCGAGCGGATCCTCGGCCTCACCCGGCAGCACCGCGTCGCCGTGGTCGGGATCGGCAATCTCGGCCACGCGCTCGCGAACTACGGCGGCTTCCCCGGCCGCGGCTTCCCGGTCGAGGCGCTCTTCGACCTCGACCCCGATCTGATCGGCGTCCCCGTAGGGGGTCTCCCGGTCTCGCACATGGACGACATTCCGCGCGTGTGCTCCGAACGGGAGATTTCCGTGGGGATCATCGCCACACCTCCTACCGCCGCGCAGTCGGTGTGCGACAGGCTGGTGGCGGGCGGCGTCCAGTGCATCCTCAACTTCGCGCCGGTAGTGCTCCAGGTGCCGGCACACGTCGAGGTCCGCAAGGTCGACCTGGCTGTCGAACTGCAGATCCTCTCGTTCCACGTGGCCCGGCGCGCCGACAGCGCGGCGAGCGCGGGGTCCGCCGGGGAAAACCAGGGGAATGCCGGGTTACCCGGAACCGGCGGGGCCGCCGACAATGGCAGCGGCGGACGAAACGGCGCCGGTACGGACGGCGGTCTCGGAATGGTGGTGCGCTGAAATGAGCGTGTTGGCGGTCGGGCTCTCCCATCGCAGTGCGGATCTCGGCACGCTCGAGCGTGCGGCGATCTCCGCGGACGAGCTGACCAAGGTCCTGCACGACCTGCAGCAGGCGGAGCACGTCAGCGAGGTCATGCTCGTCTCGACGTGCAACCGCATCGAGGTCTACGCCGTGGTGGAGACGTTCCACGGCGGCGTCAACGACGTCTCGGACGTGCTCTCCCGCAAAGCCGGGATGGAGCCGGCCGAGCTGTACGACAGCCTGTACGTGCACTACGCGGGCGCGGCCGTCGAGCACCTGTTCTCCGTCGCCTCGGGCCTCGACTCGATGGTGGTCGGCGAGACGCAGATCCTCGGTCAGGTCCGCTCCTCGTACGCGACCGCGCGCGACGCCGGCACCGTCGGCCGCACGCTGCACGAGCTGATCCAGACCACGCTGCGCGTCGGCAAGCGCGTGCACTCCGAGACCGGGCTCGACCAGCTCGGCGCGTCCGTCGTGTCCGAGGCGCTGGCCGCCGCGGGTGACATCGCGGGCAAGCACGCGCTGATCGTCGGGGCCGGTTCGATGGGCGCGCTCGCCGCGTCGCAGCTGCGGAAGGCCGGGATCGCCGAGATCACCGTGGCCAACCGCACCGAAGCCAACGCCGCGCGGCTGGCCGAGAAGGTCGTCGCGGAGGGGATTCCGGCCCGTTCGGTGCCGCTGTCCTCGATCGCCGGGACGGTCGAGCAGGCCGACCTCGTCGTGGCGTGCACCGGGGCGCAGGACGCGGTGTTCCTCGCCGGGCACGTGCCCGCGCGCGGGGGACGTCCGCTGGTCGTGTGCGACCTCGGGCTGCCCAAGGACGTCGACGTCGCGGTCGCGGACCTCGCCGACGTCACCGTGGTCGACCTGGAGACGATCCAGCGCCGCATGCGCGACGCGGGAGCCCCGACCACCGAGCGGCAGACCGCCAAAGCCAACGGCATCGTGCTCGACGAGGTGCGCGAGTACCTCGCCGGACAGCGCAGTGCCGAAGTGACGCCCACGGTCACCGCGCTGCGCAGGCGCGCGGCCGAGGTGGTGGACGCGGAGTTGCTCCGCCTGGACAACCGGCTGCCGGAACTCGACAGCCAGGTTCGCGAAGAGGTCGGCCGCACGGTTCGCCGCGTGGTCGACAAGCTGCTGCACGCGCCGACGGTGCGGGTCAAGCAGCTGGCCGCCGAGACGGCCGACACCGACTACGCCAACGCGTTGCGGGAACTGTTCTGCCTCGACCCGCAGGCTCCTGCGGCCGTGGCGAGCCCGACAGCGCCGGAAACCGAGAAGAAGCGGTAAGTGACCAGAGTCATTCGCATCGGCACGCGGGGCAGCAAGCTCGCCCTCGCGCAGACCGGCATCGTCGCCGACACCATCCGCGCCACCGGGGCGGAGGTGGAGATCGTCACCGTCACCACGCCCGGCGACCTCTCCAGCGCCCCGATCTCGCAGATCGGGGTCGGCGTGTTCACCTCCGCACTGCGGGAAGCGTTGCTGCGCAACGAGATCGACGTCGCCGTGCACTCGTACAAGGACCTGCCCACCGCGCCGGAGGCCGGCCTCGTGCTGGCCGCGGTGCCGCCGCGCGAGGACCCGCGCGACGCGCTGATCGCGCGCGACGGCCTGACCCTCGGCGAGCTTCCGCCGGGCGCGAAGGTCGGCACCGGGGCCGCGCGGCGCATGGCTCAGCTGCGCGCGCTGGGTCTCGGTTTGGAAATCGTGCCGATCCGAGGCAATATCGATACCCGCATGCGCAAGGTCACCGACGGCGAGCTGGATGCCGTGGTGCTCGCGCGTGCCGGACTGGCCAGGGTCGGCAGGGTGGACGAGATCACCGAAACCCTCGACCCGATCCAGATGCTGCCCGCCCCCGCGCAGGGGGCGCTGGCGCTGGAGTGCCGGGCCGCCGACGTGGACGTCGAGCACCTGCTCGCGTCCGCGGCGGACGACGAGAGCACGCGGGTCGCGGTGACGGCCGAACGGGCTCTGCTCGCCGCGCTCGAAGCCGGGTGCAGCGCGCCGGTGGGCGCGCTCGCCGAGATCGTCGAGGACCTCGACGACGAGGGCGCGGTGGTGGAACGCATCTCGCTGCGCGGCACCGCTGCCGTCGAAGGCGAGAACGGCGGCGTCGACATGGTGCGGGCTTCCGCGATCGCCGGGATCGGCGACGCGGAGAAGCTCGGCCGGGAACTGGCCGCCGAACTGCTTGACCTGGGAGCCGGGGCGCTGCTCGGCCCCGCCCTGTGACGCCAGCCGTCACCGACCCGCACGACCTGCCCGACAGCCGCGGCCGGAGCACCGGCCGCCCAAGAGGAGAAGAACACCAACGATGACCCCTGCTCGCAAGACCGCCGGGCGCGTCGCCTTCGTGGGCTCGGGCCCCGGGGACGCCGGGCTGCTCACCGTCCGCGCCCAGGAACTCCTGGCCAAGGCCGAGGTCGTGGTGACCGACCCGGACGTGCCCGCCAGCGTGCTCGCCTCCGCCGCCCCCGGCGCCGAGGTCCGGCCCGCCGTCGGCGAACCGTCCGACGTCGCGAAGGACCTGACCGCCGAGGCCAAGGCGGGCCGGCTCGCGCTGCGGCTGGTCTCCGGCGACCCGCTGACCAGCCCGGCCGTCGTGGCCGAGGTCCAGGCCGTCGCCCGCACCTCCGCCGTGTTCGACGTCATCCCGGGCGTCGCGCCGGGCACCGCGGTGCCGGCGTACGCGGGCGTCGCGCTCGGCGGCACCTACACCGAGGCGGACGTCCGCGGCGAGGTCGACTGGGGCGCGCTGGCCGCGGTTCCCGGCCCGATCGTGCTGCACGCCACCTCGGCGCACCTCGCCGAGGCGGCCAGCCAGCTCACCGAGAAGGGGCTGCCCGCCACCACCCCGGTCGCGGTCACCGCTAACGGCACCATCAACACCCAGCGCACGCTGGACACCACCCTCGCCTCGGTCGCGAACGACGCGGGCGAACTGGTCGGCCCGCTGGTCGTGACCGTCGGGCAGGCCGCCGGGCAGCGTTCGAAGCTGTCCTGGTGGGAGTCGCGGGCGCTGTACGGCTGGAAGGTCCTGGTGCCGCGCACCAAGGAGCAGGCGGGCGAGATGGCCGAGCGGCTTCGCGGCCACGGCGCCACTTCGCACGAGGTGCCGACCATTTCGGTCGAGCCGCCTCGCAGCCCGGCGCAGATGGAGCGTTCGGTCAAGGGCCTGGTCGACGGGCGCTACCAGTGGATCGTCTTCACCTCCACCAACGCGGTGCGCGCGGTGTGGGAGAAGTTCGAGGAGTTCGGGCTCGACGCGCGGGCGTTCTCCGGCGTGAAGATCGCCTGCGTCGGCGAATCGACCGCGGCGAAGGTGCGCTCGTTCGGCATCATCCCGGAGCTGGTCCCGACGGGCGAGCAGTCGTCCGAGGGCCTGCTGGCCGAGTTCCCGCCGTACGACGACGTGCTGGACCCGGTGAACCGCGTCCTGCTGCCGCGCGCGGACATCGCCACCGAGATCCTGTCGGCCGGTCTGGTCGAACGCGGCTGGGAAGTGGACGACGTCACGGCCTACCGGACCGTCCGGGCCGCGCCGCCGCCAGCCGAGACCCGCGAGATGATCAAGACCGGCGGGTTCGACGCGGTCTGCTTCACCTCGTCGTCGACCGTGCGGAACCTGGTGGGGATCGCCGGGAAGCCGCACACGCGCACGTTGGTCGCGTGCATTGGGCCGAAGACCGCCGAGACCGCGGTGGAATTCGGTCTGCGGGTGGACGTGCAGCCGGAGAAGGCTGATGTGCCGCATTTGGTGGACGCTCTCGCCGAGCACGCCGCGCGGCTTCGTGCTGAGGGGGCACTGCCTCCGCCGCGCAAGGCCAAGCGCACCCGGCGCAGCTGAGGTTTTGTCCGTGAAGGGCTCCCTTGAGAAATCGAGGGGGCCCTTCGCGCTTTCCGGGGTGGGCACCGGCGAGTGTGTGTATGGTGTGTGTATGGCGAGGATGAACGTCTACGTGCCGGATGAGCTGGCCGAACGCGTGAAGAAGGCTGATCTCAACGTCAGCGCGCTCGTGCAGTCGGCCCTGTCCGACGCACTGCAGAGGCAGGCCACGGATGCCTGGCTCGACGCGCTTCCCGTGCCGAGCCGGGAAGTGCCGCACGTCGTCGCCATGGCCGCGCTCGACTCCGCCCGCGACGAGTTCGGTGATCGCGCGGATGCCTGAAGCGCCAGGAGAAATCGCGGTTCTCGACGCGTCGGCGCTGGTGGATGTGCTCGCGGGGACCTGTCGTAGCGAGCAGGTGAAAACGCGGATGCGCGGCACGGTGTTGCACGCTCCGGCGCATCTGGACGCTGAAGTCCTCTCCGCGCTGGGGCGGTTGTGCCGTGCCGGAGTGCTGACGGCTTCGACAGTGGACGACGCGCTCCAGGCGTTGGCCAGCCTGCCGCTCACCCGGCATCCGGTCGTCGAATTGGCGAAAGGAGCTTGGGGGCGGCGCGGAGACCTGCGGCTTGTCGATGCGCTGTATATCGAATTGGCCGCGAGCCTGGGCGCCAAGGTGCTCACGACGGACCGTCGGCTGGCGCGGGCGAGCGCCCTCGCCGAAGAGATTGTCTGAGCGCGGGAGTACCTTGGATGTGTGTTCCCTGAGCAGCGACCCCGCAGGCTTCGTACTACTCCGGCAATGCGCAGGATGGTCAGTGAGACCACGTTGCGGCCACGGCAATTGATCCTGCCGATGTTCGTCGGCGAAGGGCTCGACGCGCCGCGGCCGATCGCCAGCATGCCGGGCGTCGTTCAGCACACTCGCGACACTCTTCGCAAGGCCGCTGTCGAGGCGGTCAACGCCGGAGTCGGCGGGATCATGCTCTTCGGCATTCCGGAGAAGCGGGATCCGGAGGGGTCCGGCGCGGTTGACGAGAAGGGCATCCTCAACGTCGCGTTGCGGGATCTGCGCAGCGAGCTCGGTGACTCCACCGTGCTGATGGCGGACACCTGCTTGGACGAGTTCACCGATCACGGCCACTGCGGCGTCCTCGACGCGGACGGCGTGGTCGACAATGACGCCACATTGCGCTTGTACGCCGAAATGGGCGTCGCGCAGGCGGAAGCCGGGGCGCACGTGCTCGGGCCGAGCGGGATGATGGACGGGCAGGTCGGCGTGATCCGCCGGGCGCTCGACGAGGTCGGGCACAGCGAGACCGCGATCCTCGCCTACTCGGTCAAGTACGCCAGCGCGTTCTACGGTCCCTTCCGCGAGGCCGTCGACTCGCAGCTCAAGGGCGACCGCAAGACCTACCAGCAGGACCTCGGCAACGCGCGCGAGGCGATGCGGGAGCTCGAACTCGACCTCGCCGAGGGCGCGGACATGGTCATGGTCAAGCCTGCACTGTCCTATTTGGACATCATCAAGGCGGCGGCCGACATTTCGCCGGTTCCCGTCGCGGCGTACAACATCTCCGGCGAGTACGCGATGGTCGAGGCGGCCGCGGCGAACGGCTGGATCGAACGCGAGCGCACCGTCCTCGAGGTGCTCACCTCCATCCGCCGCGCGGGCGCGGACGTCATCCTGACCTACTGGGCGGCCGAGGCCGCGGCCTGGCTGGACTGAGCCCGGGTAGGGTCTTTCGGGTGGCCGAGAAGGACGAGAACACCCCGAAGCCAGCCAGCGTGACCTCGGACGATCTTTCCGGGCTCACCGACGACGAGCGCCGCAAGCGCGGGCGCGCGCCGGATCCGGTGCTGCCGGGGCAGAACGCGCCGAAGGCCCAGCCGCCGACGCCGGTGCACGCCGCGTTCGTGCTCGCGATCCTGGCCGCGCTCGTCGTCGTGGCCGGGCAGGTCCTCACGGTCCTGCTCAAGCAGCAGCTGGTCGACCGGGCGGTCGAGCAGGTGCAGAAGTCCGGCCAGAAGGTCGACGTCGCGCAGGTGCAGGCCAACGCCAACACTCTCGTGTGGGCCATGCTGATCGGCGCGCTGTGCTTCGGCGCGCTGCTCGTCTTGTTCGCCTGGAAGGCCCGCGAGGGCACGCGGTCGGCGCGCAGCATCGTGACGCTGCTGGCGGTGCTCGGCATCGTGTTCGAGCTCGGGGTGATCCGCAGCATCTTCTCGATCGTCGCGTCGCTGGCGCTGATCGTCATGCTGATCCTGCTGTACCTGCCGAAGGTCGCGGACTACTTCCCGAAGGTCGGCAAGAACCTGTAATGGCGGCGAGGACGCTGTACTCCGAGCCCGGCGTCGGCTGGTCGGCCCTGATCTGGGGGCCGCTGTTCGCGCTGCTGGGCGCGCTCGCCGAACTGGCCACCGGCGGGCCGACGCACGTCGTCGGCTGGGTGCTGATCGGTGTCGCGCTGGTCGCGCTGACGCTGCCGTGGGTGTACGCGCGGCGGCGGTTCCTTTCGCTGGAGGTCACCACCGAGGCGCTGCGGCAAGGGCGCGAGACGCTGGCCGCCGAGAAGATCGCCTCGGTGAGCGACGTCGGGGCGCCGGTCGGGACGCGCGTTCTCGGCGGTGGCTGGTCGGTGCCGCGGAAGTACGACGAGTTGCCGGTGGAGCTGGACGACGGCACGGTGGTGCTCGCCTGGGCCCGCGACGTCGAAGCGCTGAAGGCCGCGCTCGCCGAGCTGGCCGCGAAGAACCACCCGAATGCCGAGGAGCGGGCCGATGACTCCCGGAACTGAACCCCCACGAGGGACGCGGAACGGCGGCGAACCTGAAAGGCTGGACCCCGTGATCGATCTGCCCCAGCCGACCGGAGCCGGGCTTTGGCCGCCGGAGGAAACACAGCCGCGGACGAAGCTGAACCAGCCGTGGCGCGCGTTCGTCGCTCTCGGCGAGGTCGTGGTGGCCGGATTGGTGCTGTGGGCGGCGTTCGCGCTGTGGCACGCAGGCGTCGTCACGGTCGTCACCACCGCGGGCGACGGCACTCGATTGGTCTCTGAGCGGTACTTCGGCGGACATATCGCCGGGGCGCTCGGGCTCGGCACGCTGTCGGCGGTATTGATCGTGGACGCGGTCCGGCAATTGTTGCTCGCGGTGCGCGCGCGGCACAAAAAGAAGAAGGACTGACTTACACAGCTGTCCCACAGGGAACCAACAGCTCACTGCTAAGCAGGCCCCGCAGTCTTGCGGCCATGACGCGGCTGCGCACACGAACCTGGGTGATCAACGGAGTCCTTGTCGTGCTGCTCGGCGGCGCGGCTTTCGGGATTTACCAGGCCTTTTCGCCGGCGAGTTCAACAGCGCAGGCACAAACCCGCACGACGCCGGTACGGCGCGCGAACGTTTCCCAGACCGTTTCGGCGGCGGGCACGATCGCGAGCACGTACACCGGTGCCGCGAACTTCACGACCTCCGGCAAGGTCACGAGCATCGACGTGAAGGTCGGCGACGTCGTGAGCGCCGGTCAGAAGCTCGCCACCATCGACTCTTCCCAAGCCAGCAAACAACTTCAGGTCGCCAAGGCCAATCTCGCGGTCGCCGAGGACAACCTCACCACAGCCGAGGACAACCCGCCGGCGAACCAGACCGCAACCCAGGCGCAGAGCAGCACCGCGTCGCTTCAGGCCAAAGTGGATCAAGCGCAGCTGGACGTCGACAACGCGGAAACGGCGGTCTCCGCGACGACGTTGACCGCGCCGGGTGCTGGGACAATCACCGCGATCAACGGGACGGTCGGGCAGCAAACGGGCAGCGGGTCCAATTCCAGCAACAGTTCCGCGAGTGCGTCTTCGTCGAATTCCGGCTCTGGCGGGCAATCCGGGCAGCAGTCGTCCGCAAGCAGCAGCAGTAGTAGCAGCAGTGGTTTTATCGATATCACTGACATGGGAAATCTTGTCGTCAATACCTCGGTGGCGGAAATTGACGTGAGCAAGGTGAAAACCGGTCAGAAAGCCACGGTCACTTTGAACGCGACGCCGGACCAGCCGTTGCAAGCGACAGTTTCCAGCATCGACCTCACGCCGACCACGAGCAGCAATGTCGTCAGTTACGGCGCGAAGCTGGCGTTGACGAATCCGCCCTCAGGGCTGCGGCCCGGACAGTCGGTGAGCGTCGTGATCACGGTCGCGGAAGCCGATGGCGTGCTGAGCGTTCCGGCCGCGGCCGTGCGGACCAGCGGGACGACGAACGCGGTCACGGTGGAGCAGAACGGGCAGCCGGTTACGCGGCAGGTCGAGGTCGGCGTGCGCGGAGAGTCCACAGTGGAGATCAAGTCCGGGCTCAACGAGGGCGACAGCGTGGTGCTCACAGCCGCGTCGCCGACGACGTCGAGCGGCTCCAACGGGCAGCAGCGCACCGGCGGCACCGGCGGTCTCGGCGGGTTCGGCGGCGGTCAGCAGGGCGGACTCGGCGGCGGTCGCCAAGGCGGCGTCGGGGGCCGGGGATGAAGCCGGTGATCGCGGTCTCCGGACTGCGCAAGACCTACGGCAGCGGGGAAACCGCGGTGCACGCGTTGCGCGGGGTCGATCTGCAGGTGTGGCCGGGTGAGTACGTGGCGATCATGGGCGCGTCCGGGTCCGGGAAGTCGACGCTGCTGAACATGCTCGGCTGTCTCGACACGCCCAGTTCAGGCCGGTACCTCCTGGACGGATTCTCGGTCGCCGATCTCAACGAACGCCAGCTTGCCTTGCTGCGCAACCGAAAGATCGGCTTCATCTTCCAGTCCTTCAACCTCGTGCCGCGCACCAGTGCGTTGTCCAATGTGGAATTGCCGATGGTCTACAGCGGACTCAAGCGAGGCGAGCGGCGACGCCGGGCGCTGGCCGCGCTGGAGATGGTCGGGCTGACCGATCGGGCCAAGCACCTGCCGAACGAACTGTCCGGCGGACAGCAGCAGCGCGTCGCGGTGGCGCGGGCGCTTGTCGGCGGACCGGCGTTGCTGCTCGCCGACGAACCGACCGGAAACCTCGACCACGCAAGCACTGTCGACGTTCTCGGTGTCTTCGACCGGCTCAACGCACTCGGCCGCACGGTCGTGGTGATCACGCACGAGGACGAGGTCGCGCGGCACGCGCACCGCGTCGTCCGGGTCAGCGACGGACGGATCGTGTCGGACGAGGTCCGCGCCGGGGTGGTCGCGTGAACTTCGTCGAGATCATGCGGTTCGCGGTGCGCGGACTCGCCTCGAACAAACTCCGTTCGGTGCTGACCACGCTCGGCATCACCATCGGCGTCGCGTCGGTGATCTTGTTGGTAGCGGTGGGAAACGGCGCTTCCGCGGCGATCACCGCGAGCATCCAGGGCCTCGGCACCGACGTGGTCAACGTGTCGCCGCTCCGCGGCGGCGGGCAGTCCAGCCAGGTGCGTCCGCTCACCGTGCAGGACGCGCACGCGCTGGTCGACCCGGTGGGCGCGCCGGATGTCAAGGCGGCGGCTCCGGTGGTGAACACCAGCGGGACCGCGACATACGGGCAGACTTCCTACGACGTGTCCAGCGTCGTCGGCACCGAACCCAGCTACTTCACCACCACGAACCGCCAGATCGCCGACGGCCAGCTGTTCAGCGCCGAGGACGTGACGCAGGCGCGCAAGGTCGTGGTGCTCGGGCCGACGACAGCGCAGTCGATCTTCGGCACCGCCGAGCCAGTCGGCAAGAACGTGCTGATCAACAGCATCCAGTTCACCGTGATCGGCGTGCTGCAGACGAAGGGCAGCACCGGGCTGCAGAACGCCGACGACGTGGCGATCGCCCCGATCAGCGCGGTGCAGAACTCGCTCGCCGGCTACGGCAGCCTGAACCAGATCGCGGTACAGGCGACCAATGCCGACTCGATCGGGCTCGCGCAAGCCGAGGTCACCGCGATTCTCGACGCCCGGCACGGTATCCAGGCCTCGGCCAATCCGGACTTCCAGATCCAGAACTCCGCGCAGCTGCTGCAGACCCGCACGTCGGCGATCCAGACGTTCACCGTGCTGCTCGGCGCGGTCGCGGCGATCTCGCTGCTGGTCGGCGGGATCGGCGTCACGAACATCATGCTCGTCACGGTCACCGAGCGGATCCGCGAAATCGGCATCCGCAAGGCGATCGGCGCGCCACGCTCGGCGATCCTCGGCCAGTTCCTCGCCGAGGCGACCATGCTGAGCCTCTTCGGCGGACTGCTCGGCGTGCTGATCGGAGTGGTCGGCAGCCGGTTCAGCATCGCGGGCATCCAGCCGGTGGTGGTGCCGTCGTCGATCGCGCTGGCGTTCGCGGTGTCCGCCCTGATCGGGCTTTTCTTCGGCAGTTTCCCGGCGAACCGGGCTTCGCGGCTGCGGCCGATCGACGCCCTCCGGCACGAGTAGGAGCGTCATGTCCGCGTCGACCACCCAGCCCATTCCGACCCCGCCGGAGGAGCCCGCCCGTCCGGAAGAACTCATCGCCGAGCCCGCCGTCCAGGGCGATCTCACCGCCGAGCTGAAGCAGGTCGCGCGGCCGTTCGGCAAGCCGACGCTCGTGCTCGCCGGATTGCTCGTGCTGGCACTGGCGTTCGCCGGTGGTGCGTGGACGCACGCGGCGTTCGGCTCGTCGAGCGGCTCTTCCAGCGCTCGAACAGCCGCTGGTCCCGGTGCTGGGGCGGCTTCCGGGCAACAGGGCGCGGGCGGCTTCGGCGGACGCACGGCAGGCGGTCGCGGGACGGTCGGCACCGTGGAGAAGGTCGACGGCAGCACGGTCACGCTGAAGACCGTGCAGGGCAGCGAAGTCACAGTGTCCACTTCGGACAGTACAACGGTCGGCGTGACCCAGCCGGGCAAGCTCAGCGACCTCAAGCCGGGCCAGACGGTGACCGTTCAGGGCCGCACCGGATCGGACGGTTCGGTGACCGCGCAGGCGATCGTGGCGCAGCCGGGCCGTTAGGGAACGTCGTTGAGCGCGATGATCGCGACGTTCAGCGCGGTCGTGTAGAGCAGCCACGCCAGGTACGGCAGGAGCAGCAGCGCGGCGGTGCGGGATCGGCGGTAGAAGAGCGCGATCGTCACGATCACGGTGAAATCGAGCAGCACGATGTCCACGCACGCGACCTGGGTGGAACCGCCCGCGAAGAACAGCGAGATCCACATCAGGTTGAACAGCAGGCCGATGCCGTACGCGGCGAAGCCCTGGTTCTCGCCGTCGGTGCGCCAATAAACCCAGCCGGCGAAGGCGAGCACGACGTACAGGACCGTCCACACCGGACTGAACAGGGACGAGGGCGGGGCCCACTCCGGCAGCGCGTACCGGTTGTAGGCGTCCGGCGCGGTCGTCGCGGCCAGCGCTCCCACCAGCGCGATGACGCCGACCAGCCCGAAGAACACCGCGAGCATGAGCCACGGGTTCCGGCGGTGTGTGGGCGCCGTCACGTCTCCTCCATGGCTGGCCCCGTCCATGCGCGCCCATCTTAAGAGCGGTTCGGCCGGTGTGCCGGGTGGCAATCGGGTGGCAGCTTGGGCGCCGCCGACACCCGAACGGAGGATTTGCAAGACTGGGGCGGTGAGCACTGGCACCGAGCAGTCCAAAGCATGGTTCGCACGCGCCAAGGCAGCCGTTCCGGGCGGGGTGAACTCGCCGGTGCGCGCCTTCAACTCGGTCGGCGGCACGCCGCGGTTCATGGTCCGCGGCGAGGGCCCGTATCTCTGGGACGCCGACGGCAACCGCTACGTCGACCTCGTCTCCTCGTGGGGCCCGATGATCCTCGGGCACGCGCACCCCAAGGTGGTGGCCGCCGCCCGCGCGGCCGCGGAGCACGGGCTTTCCTTCGGCACGCCGACGATCGGCGAGGTCGAACTGGCCGAGGAGATCATCGGCCGGGTCGGCCCGGTCGAGCAGGTCCGGCTGGTCAACTCCGGCACCGAAGCCACGATGAGCGCCATCCGGCTGGCCCGCGGTTTCACCGGCCGCGCCAAGATCGTGAAGTTCGCCGGTTGCTACCACGGTCACGTCGACGCGCTGCTCGCCGAAGCGGGCTCCGGCGTCGCGACGCTCGGCCTGCCGACTTCGCCGGGCGTCACCGGCGCGCAGGCCGCGGACACGATTGTCTTGCCGTACAACGATCTTGAGGCGCTCCGGAAGTCCTTCGCGGAGAACGAGGGCCAGATCGCCGCGGTGATCACCGAAGCGGCCGCGGGCAACATGGGCGCGGTGCCGCCGGACCCCGGCTTCAACGCCGCACTGCGTGATCTCGCGCACGAAAACGGCGCGCTGTTGATCATGGACGAGGTGATGACCGGCTTCCGCGTCTCGCGCGCCGGTTGGTTCGGTCTCGAAGGCGTCGCCGGCGACCTCTACACCTTCGGCAAGGTGATGTCCGGCGGGCTGCCCGCGGCGGCGTTCGGCGGTCGCGCGGACATCATGGCGAAGCTCGCGCCCGGCGGTCCCGTCTATCAGGCAGGCACGCTGTCCGGTAACCCCGTCGCGGTCGCCGCCGGTCTCACTGCGCTGCGCGAAGCCGACGACGCTGTGTACGCGAAGCTCGACGCCAACGCGAAGCGTCTCGGCGGGCTCTTCGAGAAGGCGCTCAGCGAAGCGGGTGTCACGCACACTGTCCAGTACGCGGGCAACCTCTTGAGCATCTTCTTCACCGACAAGCCCGTACGCACCTACGCGGACGCGCAGGCCTCCGAGACGTGGCGCTTCCCGGCGTTCTTCCACGCACTGCTCGAAGCAGGCGTGTACCCGCCGCCGAGCGCGTACGAGGTGTACTTCGTGAACGCCGCGATGGACGACGAAGCGTTCGGCGTCATCGAGGCTGCGTTGCCGGCAGCGGCGCGTGCGGCGGCTGAGGCGGTTAAGCCGTGACCACCGTCGTCCACATGCTGCGGCACGGCGAGGTTCACAACCCGGAGAAGATCCTCTACGGGCGGCTGCCGAACTTCCGGCTTTCGGAGCGCGGGCAACGCCAGGCGCTCACGGTCGCCGAGGCGGTCGCTGGGCATGACCTCGCGTACGTCGTCGCTTCGCCGCTTCAGCGCGCGCAGGAGACCGCGGCACCCATCGCGGGCGCGCACCGTCTCGACATCGCCACGGACGAAGGTCTCATCGAAGCGGCGAACGTCTTCGAGGGCCAGCGCGTGGCTGTGGGAGACGGCGCGCTGCGGCAGCCGAAAGCGTGGCCGCACCTGGTGAATCCCTTTAAGCCGTCGTGGGGCGAACCGTACGTCGAGATCGCACACCGCATGCTCGGCGCGGTCCACCGTGCGCGCGTAAAGGCTGAAGGGCGCGAAGCGCTGTGTGTGTCGCACCAGCTGCCGATCTGGACGCTTCGCCGCTTCTTGGAAGCGAAGCGGCTGTGGCACGACCCGCGGCAGCGGCAGTGCTCGCTCGCGTCGCTCACCAGCCTGGTCTTCGACGGCGAGGAACTGCTGGAGATCGTCTACAGCGAACCCGCGGGCACCACCGACCCCAAGGTGACCGGCGCATGAAACGGCGGCTGCTCGGGGTGCTGCTGGCCGCCGCGCTGGTCGTGACGGGCTGCTCGACCGGCAAGGACGCGGTTGTCTCGGGCGGCACCTTCACCTTCGTCTCGCCCGGCGGCAAGGTCGACATCACCTACCCGGTGAACGAGCGCCAGCAGGCCCCGACGCTGGCCGGCGACGACCTGATGCACGAGGGCAAACAGCTCTCGATCGCGGACTTCCCCGGCAAGGCCCTGGTGATCAACCTGTGGGGCCAGTGGTGCGGCCCGTGCCGCGCCGAAGCGCCCGAACTGGAGACCGCGAGCAAGCAGATGGCCCCGCTCGGCGCCCAGGTGATCGGGCTCGACGTGCGCGATCCGGCGCGCGACGTGGCACAGGACTTCGTGCGCGACCGCGGCCTGACGTACCCGTCGATCTGGGACCCGTCCGGGCGCGTGCTGCTGCAGCTGGCCGGGTATCCGCGCAACATCATCCCGTCGACGTTGGTGCTCGACAAGCAGCACCGGGTGGCGGCGGTGTTCCTGCGGCAGGTGCTGGCCTCGGACCTGGTTCCGGTGGTGCAGCGGCTGAGCGCGGAGAAGTAACTCCGCCCGCGGGCTCCGCCCTGGCCCGCTCCGCCTCGGCCCGCCCAGTTCCGCCCCAATGTGGCGTTCGGTGCGTCTGACGCACCCAATGCCACATTGGGGAGGCACAGGACCGCAGGACCAAGGTCCCGGAGCGGCTGTGGCGTAGGTCCTGTGAGAAGGCCCCGCCCGCCTCACGTCCAGCTCACTGCCTACTCTCAAGTGCGTGAACTCCGTGTCCGAGCTGGCGCTCTCCGGGCCGCTGCTGCTCGCCGCGGGCGTTGCGCTGCTGGCCGGGGCCATCTCGTTCGCGTCGCCGTGCGTGGTGCCGCTCGTGCCCGGGTACCTCGCCTACCTCGCGGCGCTCGTCGGCGCGGACGCCCCTGCGGTGCGCGACGGCGAGGAGCGCAAGAAAGGCCGCTACGCCGTTCTCGGTGCGGCGGGCCTGTTCGTGCTCGGGTTCACCGTGGTGTTCGTCGCGACCATGGGCACGCTGGTCTGGCTCGCGAACACCTTGCTGGTCAACGAGGATCTGCTGCAGCGCATCGGCGGCATCCTCACCATCCTCATGGCGCTGGTCTTCATCGGCTGGATCCCGGGGCTGCAGCGCGAGGTCCGCTCGCACCGCGTGCCCGGCGGCGGCCTCTGGGGCGCGCCGGTCCTCGGCGCGGTGTTCGGGCTCGGCTGGACGCCGTGCATCGGGCCGACGCTCTCGGCCGTCACGAGTCTCGCCAGCGCGACCGGCGGGGCCGCGGTCCGCGGGTACGTGCTGGTGCTCGTTTACTGCCTCGGCCTGGGCGTCCCGTTCCTGCTGATCGCGCTCGGCGCGCGCTGGGCCGTGCGCGCCACGGACTGGCTTCGCCGCAACGGCCGCCGCGTGCAGATTTTCGGCGGGGTGTTGCTGATGGTGGTCGGCATCCTGCTGGTCACCGGGCTGTGGGGAGACGTCATGGGCTGGCTCCGCAACTCCGTCGCCTCCGATCTCGAGCTGCCGTTGTGACCACTACCGAAGCGCCCCCGAAGAACCCGAACCCGTACCGCCCGTCCGCGGCCAAGCAGGCGCTGGCTTTCCTGCGCAACACCTGGCGCGGCCTGACGTCCATGCGCACCGCGCTGGTGCTGCTGTTCCTGCTGGCGCTCGCCGCGCTGCCCGGCGCGCTGCTGCCGCAGCGGCGGCTGAACGCGCCGAAGGTCGACGAGTACATCAGCGCGCACGGCTGGTGGGGTTCGCTGCTCGACAAGCTGGAGTTCTACGACGTCTACTCCAGCGTCTGGTTTTCCGCGATCTACATCTTGCTGATGATCTCGCTGATCGGCTGCCTCACGCCGCGCAGCTACGAGTACGTCAAGCAGATGCGGGCCAAGCCGGTTCTGACGCCGCGCAACCTCGCGCGCATGCCGCACCACCGGATCGCCCGCACCGCGCGCACGCCGGAGACGATCCGCGAGGACGTGCGCAAGCAGCTGTCCGGCTGGCGGCGCGTCGAGCGCGAGGAGGACGGCGGCGGGTTCAGCATCTCGGCCGAACGCGGCTACCTGCGCGAGACCGGGAACCTGCTGTTCCACTTCGGCATGCTCGGCCTGATCGTCTTCTTCGCCCTCGGCAAGCTCTACAGCTACGAGGGCCAGGTCATCGTGCAGGCCAACGGCGGCCAGTTCTGCAACTCGGGCATCTACAACTACGACTCGTTCGAGGCCGGGCTGCGCGTCGACGGCACCGACCTCAACCCGTTCTGCGTGCAGGTCAACGACTTCACCGCCCGCTACACCGCCACCAACCAGGCCGACTACTACCACTCGCACATCGAGTACCAGTCCGGTGAAGACCTGCAGACCGGCACGTGGAAGCCGTACGACCTCGAGGTCAACGAGCCGCTGCGGACCGTCGGCGACCGGGTTTACCTGCTGGGCAACGGTTATTCGCCGCAGTTCACGGTGACCTTCCCGAACGGCGAGAAGCGCACCCAGAACACCCAGTGGATGTTCACCAACCCGGCGACGATGCTGTCCGAGGGCGCGACGAAGTTCGACCAGCCCGGCGTCACCGACGAGGTCCAGCGGCGCACCAAGCAGCTCGCGATCACCGGCCTCTTCGCGCCGTCGTCGTTCATCCACGGCGGCGTGCTCACCTCGACCGCGCCGCAGCTGAACAACCCGATGGTCGCGGTCGACGTGCTGCGCGGCGACCTCGGTCTCGACGCGGGACGCGGCCAGTCGGTGTTCTCGGTCGACCAGTCCCGGGTCCAGGACGGGCGGCTCAAGCGGGTCGCCCGCAAGAACCTGGCGGTCGGCCAGGAAGTGACGCTCGACGACGGCACAAAGGTGCGCTTCGACGGCGTCAACAAGTGGGTCAACCTGCAGATCTCGCACGATCCGACGCAGGGCTTCGTGCTCGGCTTCGCGATCGTGATGTTCGCCGGGCTCGGTGCTTCGCTGCTGGTCAAGCGGCGTCGCGTGTGGGTGCGGGTGCGGCCGGGCAAGGACGAGGGCGCGAGTACCGTGATCGAGGTCGCGGGGCTCGCGCGCACGGATCAAGCCGGATACGGCGAGGAATTCCAGCGGATCAGCGAACGGCTGGTCACGGGCCGGAAGGGCAGCTGAGGCATGGAAATCAACGAGACTCTCTCGCAGTACAGCGACCTGCTGTACACGACGACAGTGGCGATTTACGTGCTGGCGCTGCTGTTCACGTTGTTCGAGCAGGCGTTCGGGGCCAAGGGCCGTCTCGCCGCCGAGCGCAGCCGCCAGCGCGTGCTGGTCGGCGCGGGCGGACCCGACGCCGACGACGCCAGCATCGAAGACGGTGACGTCCCGGCCGAGCCCGAGGCCCCGCGCGCGGTCGGCCGCGCCGAGCGGATCGGCCGGATGGGCGCGGCGCTGCTCGTGCTGGGGGCGCTGCTGCAGCTGTCGGCGATCGTGCTGCGCGGACTCGCGGTGCACCGCGCGCCGTGGGGCAACATGTACGAGTACGGCATGGCGGTCACCTTCATCACCGTCGTCGCGTGGCTCGTGGTGATCAAGAAGTTCCCGGTCCGCCACCTCACCGGCTTCCTGCTGCTGCCCGTCGTGATCCTGATGTTCATCAACGGCACGATGCTGTACACGGTCGCCGCGCCGGTCGTGCCCGCGCTGCAGTCGTACTGGCTCGTGATCCACGTGTCCGCCGCGATCATCGGCTCCGGCGTGTTCCTGGTGCCGGGCGTGGCGAGCGTGCTCTACCTCTTCCGCACCGCGCACGACCGCGACCCGGCCAAGTTCGCCGGCTTCGGCCCGAAGCTGCCCGCCGCCGACGTGCTCGACCGGATCGCCTACCGCGCCACGATCGTGGCGTTCCCGATCTTCACCTTCGGCGTGCTGTGCGGCGCGGTGTGGGCCGAGGCCGCGTGGGGCCGGTTCTGGGGATGGGACCCGAAGGAGACCGTCGCGTTCATCGCGTGGGTCATCTACGCGGCATACCTGCACTCCCGGGCCACCGCGGGCTGGCGCGGCACGCGGGCGGCGGTGATCAACATCGTCGGGTTCGCCGCGACGATCTTCAACCTGTTCTTCGTCAACCTGGTGACCGTCGGACTGCATTCCTACGCCGGAGTGAGCTGAGCCGGGGGTCCACCGCCCGGACCGGGCCTCGGGCGACTACCGTCGTCGTCAGGGGCCCTTCGACGTACCCGGGAGGTTGGCAACGGTGACCGGACCCAGTGAAGAGACTGCCGGGGAACAGCAGTCCGAGCAGGCCCAGGAACCGGCTGCCATGTTCTCCGAAGAACGCACCGACTCGACGCCGCACCCCGGCACCGGGCCGTACGACGCGCAGCCGACGCAGGTCGTCGACCCGCCGCCGCAGGGGGCGTACCAGCCGCTGCCGCAGCCGGGCGGGTACCAGGCGCACTACGACCAGAATCTGCCGCCGTTGCAGCCTCCCGCGCAGCAGCCGCCGCAATATGCCCCTCCGGGCGGGTACCAGCAGCAGCCTGCCGCTCCGGCCGGTACGCCGGTCCCCGCTCCGGGCGCCGTTCCCGCGGCGGGGCAGGGGCTTCCGCAGCCAGCTTCCGGCGCGGACGAGCTGGCCACCGCGCACCTGGTGAAGCAGCAGAAGCGAACGCCGCAGTCCGGCTGGCGCAAGGCCGTGTACTTGGGCACCGGCAAGCTGGTCAACCCGGGGGAGAGCCCCGCGGACACGCGACGGCGCGAGCTGATCGCGCGGGTCAACCAGCCGCTGCGCGGGTGCTACAAGATCGCGATGCTGAGCCTCAAGGGCGGCGTCGGCAAGACCACGACCACGACCACGCTCGGCGCGACCTTCGCGTCGTTGCGCGGCGACCGCGTGGTGGCGGTGGACGCGAACCCGGACCGCGGGACGCTGTCGCAGAAGATCGCCATCGAGACCACCGCGACCGTGCGGCACCTGCTGCGGGACGCGGACAAGATCACGCGCTACAGCGACGTCCGGTCGTACACGTCGCAGGGGTCGAGCCGCTTGGAGATCCTGGCGAGCGAACAGGATCCGGCGGTGTCGGAGGCGTTCTCCGAGAACGACTACCGGCGCACGGTGAACCTGCTGGAGCACTTCTACAACATCGTGCTCACCGACTGCGGCACCGGTTTGATGCACTCGGCGATGAAGGGCGTCCTCGACGTCGCGGATTCGCTGGTGGTGGTGTCGTCGGGCTCGGTCGACGGGGCGCGCAGTGCGTCGGCGACGCTGGACTGGCTCGAGGCGCACGGTTACGGCGACCTGGTGAAACGGTCGGTCGTGGTGATCAACTCGGTGCGGCCCAAGGGGAGTTCGGTCGACCTGGACAAGCTGGCCGCGCACTTCGGCGCGAAGGTGCGGTCGGTGTGCCGGATCCCGTTCGACGCGCATCTGGAAGAGGGCGCGGAGATCGAACTGGAACGCCTCGGCGGGGATACTCGGCTGGCGCTGTTGGAGCTGGCGGCAACCGTGGCCGATGGGTTTAGCGCGTAAGCAAGATCTCGGCCGACATCAGGAGTCGTTGTCGTCCGGGCGGCGATTGCGCTGCTCTTCAGAGAGTTTGCGCAGGAATTCAGGATCGTCGTCGGGAGCGACGGCCTGGCGGCGTTGCGGGACACTGACCCGCTGTGCGCCGAGTGCCCGCCACAACAGAACGGCGATGGTGATGGCGCCCACCGCTGCGAGCAAAGGAATCATGCCCGGGTCCTTCCGTCGTGCTGGCCCCCAGGTTAGCCGCAATCGGCTCGAACGGCGGGCGCGGCGGGCCCGGAACGCGGCGAAGGGTCGTGACCGGCAAGCGATGCGGGAGGCACCCCTTGCCACTCACGACCCTTCGTCGTCTGCGTGACCCGCGGAATCAGATCTTGCGGGTCGGTTCGCTGGCGTCCGTGGTGAGTTCGGCCAGCAGGTCGTTCACCTCGGACTCGCGGAACCGGCGGTGTCCGCCCGGCGTCCGGATCGAGCCGATGCGACCCGCGGTGGCCCAGCGGGTCACCGTCTTCGGGTCCACCCGGAACAGAGCGGCCACCTCACCCGGGGTGAGCAACCGTCCGCCCATGGTTGCGGTCATTTTCCGCCTCCTTAACGCCCAACTTGCTATACCGGGGGCATCGGGCGATTTCGCCCGTCGCGCCCGGGTGGCCAACGCGGCAATCGTGGCACTTCACCCGTCGGGTACTCGAACGGTTGTCCTTGGGTAAAGAGCCCTTAAAGTGCAAAAGGGACATAACTCAGCAGATTCTCAGGATCGCTCAGGGCCCGTTCACGCCCCGCTGACCAGGCATTTTCCAACCGGTCGTGCCGAGATTCGGGTAAAGACCAGGCAAAGGCCGAGTGCAGGCGGCATCCGCCGCCGAGGTTGCTGTGACGCAGGAGACAATCCGGGACCTACCGGGATGAGCCGGCCGGGCGCCCGCGCCGCATAATGGGCCGGTGGATCAGCTGGACCGGAAGATCATCGCCGAGCTGCGGGCCAACGGCCGGGCTACCTACGCCGACCTCGGCCGGACGGTGGGGCTCTCCGCGTCGTCGGTGCACGAACGCGTCGGGAAGCTCGAGGCGGCGGGCGTGATCACCGGGTACCACGCGATGGTCGACCCGAACACGGTCGGCCTCGGCGTCACCGCGCTGGTCGGCATCCATCCCACCGACACCGCCACCGACGAGGACGTCGCGACCTCGCTCGGCGAGTTGCCCGAGGTGGAGAGCTGTTACGCGGTCGCGGGCGACGAGGCCTTCGTAGTAAAGGTGCGGGTGTCGACGGTCGACGAGCTGGAGCTCACCCTCGGCAGGCTGCGCCGCATCCCCGGGGTCGGCCGCACCAATACGACAGTCGTGCTCTCCACCCGGTTCGAGGGCCGCCCCAACAACGCGGGCCTGGACGAAGACTCGCCGAGCGGGGCGTAGCCTGTTTCGGTGTGAGCGAGACACCGGACCACCTTCCCCGTGACCTGACGGTGTACTTGATCGCGCGGTTCGCGCTCGTCGCGGTGGTCGCGGTCGTGCTTTCGCTGGTCGGCGTGCCGCTGCTGGTCTCTTTGCTGATCGGGCTCGTCGTCGGACTTCCGCTTGGCCTGCTGCTCCTGCGCGGCCTGAACCAGCGCGTGACGGCCGGGCTGGCCAAGCGCAACGAATCCCGCGCGCGTGCTCGGGCTCAGCTGCGGTCGCAGCTGCGCGGCGAGACCTCGGCCGACGACTCCGCGGCATGAGCAAACCGCACAGCCGCGCCTGGGTCCGGGAAGCCGTCCGGATCATCGAGGCCGACGCCAACCGCAGCGCTGACACTCACCTGCACGTCTTCCCGCTGCCGCCGGAATGGGGCATCGACCTTTACCTGAAGGACGAGTCGGTGCACCCGACCGGCTCGCTCAAGCACCGGCTCGCGCGGTCGCTGATCCTGTACGGCCTGGTCAACGGGCACATCGGCCCGGACACCGTGCTGGTCGAGGCGTCCAGCGGCTCGACCGCGGTGTCCGAGGCGTACTTCGCGCGGATGCTCGGCCTGCGCTTCGTGACCGTGGTGCCGCGGCGGACGAGCAAGGAAAAGATCGCGCTCATCGAGTTCTACGGCGGCGAGTGCCACTACGTCGACGCGGCCCCGGCGATGTACCCGGAGGCCGAGCGGCTGGCCGCCGAGTGCAACGGGCATTACCTCGACCAGTTCACCTACGCCGAGCGCGCGACGGACTGGCGCGGCAACAACAACATCGCCGAATCGGTGTTCGCGCAGATGCGCGCCGAACGCCATCCGGTGCCGTCGTGGATCGTCGTCGGCGCGGGCACCGGCGGGACCAGCGCGACGTTCGGCCGCTACGTCCGGTACAAGCGGCACACCACGAAGATCTGCGTGGTGGACCCGGAAAACTCGTCGTTCTACGGCGCTTGGGAAACGGGTGCGCCAGACTACGCGACCGGCATGCCGTCGCGGATCGAAGGCATCGGACGGCCGCGCTGTGAACCGTCGTTCGTGCCCGGCGTGATCGACGAGATGTTCCAGGTGCCCGACGCCGGTTCCCTCGCGGCGATCCGCTTGCTGCGCGACCGCACCGGCCACTGGGCGGGCGGCTCGACCGGGACCAACCTGTACGGCGCGTTCCAGCTGATCTCGCGGATGCTGGCAGACGGCCAGGCGGGCTCGGTGGTGACGCTGCTGTGCGACGGCGGCGAGCGGTACGCGAACACGTACTACTCCGACGAATGGCTTGGCGAGCAGGGGATCGACCTGGCTCCGCATCGGGCGCGGTTCGACGAGTTCCTGCTCACTGGCCGATTCGACGCCTGACGTCCTGGTAGCCCAGCGTCAGCACGACTATCAACCGGCGCAGCCGGTCCTCGAAGTCGAGGCGGGAGCCGGACAGGCGCGGATCCTTGATGGCTTCCCGGACGGCTTCGTTCGGGTGCGCCAGCGGCCACATCCCCGCGGTGAACATGAAGATCGCGGACGACAGTTCTTGCGCGGTCTCCGCGGAAAGGCCGGGCAGCGCGGCGTGCAGCAGGTCGGCGGTGCGGGCGTTGTGCTTCGCCGACCGGAGTTTGTAATCCCGCGCGATCTCCGTCGAGACATTCCGCTCCAGCACGTTCGCCAGCACGCTGATCAGCTCGCACAGCACCGGTCTCGTCGCGAGTGAACGGGCGAGGGTCGCGGCGACCTCCGACATGTCGCCGTCCAGGGTGAGCGAGTCGAGCCACGCGCCGCGGGCGCGGTCGAGCACCTCCAGGTAGACGGCCTCCCGCGTGGGGAAGTAGCGCGCGACGTTCGACGCCGACAAGCCCACTCGCCGAGCCAGTTCGCGCATGCTGATTTCGCCGACGGACGACTCCGTCATCAGCTCTTCGGCCACGTCGAGGATCGCTTCGCGGCGGGCTTCCACCTGCTCAGGACTGCGGGCGCGCTGGAACTCGGACACGTCGAAAAGTGTAACAGGACACTGCTCTCTTGATAAAAGAACATTGTCCTGTTAACTTCGAAAACAAGAGAGCAGTGTTCCGTTAAACTCGGCAGGAGATCCCGATGCGCACCTACGACCAGCTCTTCCTCGGCGGCCGCTGGACCGAACCCGCCACGACCGACACCTTCGAAGTCCGCTCGCCGCACGACCGGGCGCTGGTCGGCACCGCGCCGAAGGCCTCGACGGCGGACGTCGACCGCGCGGTGGCGGCGGCGCGGCGGGCGCTCGAACCGTGGGGCAGAAGCCCGCTGGCCGAGCGGCTACGGCTGGTCGAGCGGTTCAACGAACTGCACGCGGTTCGCGCGGACGAGATCGCCGAGCTGATCACCGCGGAGAACGGCTCGCCGAGCTGGTTCACCGGGTGGACGCAGCACAACCTCCCGGAGCGCACGGCCGCGTGGCTCAAGCTCGCGCGCGAGTTCTCCTGGGAGGAGACGCTGACCGACGAGGCGGGCAACCGGACGATCGTGCGTGCCGCGCCGGTCGGCGTGGTGGCGGCGGTGATCCCGTGGAATTCGCCGCATTCGGCCGCGCTGGTGAAGCTGATCCCGGCGTTGCTGGCGGGCAATCCCGTACTGCTCAAGGCCGCGCCGGAAACCGCGCTCGACGCGATGGTGCTGGCGGAGATCTTCGAGCAGGCCGGGTTCCCCGAGGGCGTGGTGAGCGTGTTCGCGGCCGACCGTGACGTGAGCGAGCACCTGGTGTGCCACCCCGGCGTGGACAAGATCTCGTTCACCGGCTCGACGGCGGCCGGGCGGCGGATCGCGTCGCTCGCCGGGGAGCGGCTCAAGCGGGTCGGGCTCGAGCTCGGCGGCAAGTCCGCGGCGATCGTGCTCGCGGACGCGGACGCGGACCCGGAAACCGTCGCCGAGGGGATCCGGAGCGCGACGTTCGCCAACAACGGCGAGATGTGCGTGGCCCACACGCGGATCTTCGCGGCGCGCGAGCGGTACGCCGAGGTCGTGGCCGCACTCGCGGAAATGGCCGACGGGCTCGTGGTCGGCGACCCGGCGAAGCCGGACACGTTCGTCGGTCCGATCGTGCGGCAGGACCAGTACGAGCGGGTGCTTTCGTACCTGCGGCTAGGCGTCGAGGAGGGTGCCCGGATCGCGGCGGGCGGCGCCGAGCCGTTCGCGGATCCCGAGCTGGCGCACGGGTTTTACGTGCGTCCGACGGTGTTCGCCGACGTCGCGAACGACATGCGGATCGCGCGCGAGGAGATCTTCGGGCCGGTGCTCGTGGTGATCCCGTTCGACACCGAGGAGGAGGCGATCCGGCTCGCGAACGACTCGGACTACGGGCTCAGCGGAGGCGTGTGGACGGCCGACGCGGAGCACGGCGTCGAGATCGCGCGGTCCGTGCGCACGGGCACGTTCCACGTCAACGGTGCGCCGCGGCACGGGAATGCGCCGTTCGGCGGGTTCAAGGCCAGCGGGGTCGGCCGCGAATACGGCTCGCACGGGTTGGCGGAGTTCGTGGAGTGGCAGGCGATCGCGGCGGGCCGCTAGAGCGACCGCGTTCAGCGCCGCCATGCCGGTGTCGCGCAAGGCCGGGATCAGCTCCCGGCCCTTGCCGCCACCGCCGACGGCCTTGATCGGCTTCTGACGAATGGCTCGGCGAGCAGGCAATCGACCCGGTGCCGTATTGGCTGCGGTCCGGCGAGTTCCTGCTCACCGGCCGGTTCGAGGGTTAGTCGTTCAGCAGTTTCGCGACGCCTTCCGGGTCTTCGCGCATCGCGTTGTGGGCGGTGGGGAGGACGTGGACGTGCCAGTCCGGGTCGGCTTCGAGCCGGTCCCGGAGTTCGGTGAAGGGCGTGCCTTCCCAACCGGAGCAGTAGACGAACTCGCGCCGGGGGACCTCGGCGAACCCGCCGGTGAGCCGGATCTTCTGCAGCAGCGAGGCGAGCGGATGGGGACGGCGGCGGGAATCCCGGCCATCGCGCTCGGGCGGGCGGACGGCGTAGCCGGTGTCCTCGGCGCCGGCCACGAATGCCTGCCGGTATGCCTCGGTCGTCGATGACCAGCACGATTCGCCGTCACGAGGCACGTAGGCGTCGAGATGCACGACCCGCGAGACCCGGCCCCCGGCTCGGTCGGCAGCGGCGGCGATCACCAACCCGCCGTAGCTGTGGCCGACGAGTGTCGCGTCGGTGATGCGGGCGCGGTCGAGGAGCGCCAGCACGTCGTCGGCGTGGGTGTCGAGGTTGGCGGCGGCGACCGTCGCGGCGTCGTCGTCCGGCCGCAGACCGGTCAGGGTCAGGGCGTGCACGGTGTGCCCGGCCTGCTCCAGCAGCGGCACCACCTCCTCGAAGACCCAGCCGCCATGCCAAGCACCGGGGACGAGAACGAACGTCGACATGTATTTCTCCCTTTGACCGCAACGGCTTCTTCGGGAGAGAGCTTTTCAAGAACCGGCGGTGGCTCGTTAACGCTAGAATGCCAACTGATGCCCACTGCCCGCCAACCCGGTATTGCGTCGTACCTGTGGCCGTCGGGCGGCAGGCATCTCTGGCCGTCCGGCGAAACCAGCGAGCTGCAGACGCACGAGCGCGGGCACCTGGTCTACGCGGCTACCGGTGTCCTGGCGGTGCACACCGAGTACGGGACGTCGCTCGCACCCGCCACCCGCGTCGCCTGGACGCCCGCCGGGTTCCCGCATTTCCATCGTGCCCACGGCGACACCGACATCCGGATCGTCTTTCTCGCCCCGTCGCTGGCCCGGCTCGTCTCGGACCGGCCAGCGGTGTTCCGGACTTCCGGCCTCGCTCGCGAGGTTCTGCTCGCGCTGACCGGGCCCCGCAATTACGAGGGTTCCGGCTATCGCGGCTCCGCGCGTGCCCGTCTGCATCGGGTCCTCGTCGACGAACTCCGCGAAGCACCCGACCCGCCGCTGCAACTGCCCGCGCCGCAAGACGATCGACTGCGGGCGATTGCCGAGCGGCTGCACGAGAATCCGGCCGACAACGCCACACTGGCCGAGCTCGGAAAGGCGATCGGAGCCAGCGCGCGCACCCTCAGCAGGCTGTTCCACGACGAACTTGGCATGACCTTCTACGAGTGGCGCACCCAGCTCCGCATCTACCACGCACTGGTGCTTCTAGCCGACGGTCACGACACCGTTCGCACCGCTTACGCCTGCGGCTGGGCCAATCCCAGCGGCTTCATCGCGGCGTTCACCGCCATCATCGGGACCACGCCGGGCCGCTATCGAAGCGGCCGCTAGAGCGCCAGCGCGACCGCGCTCAGCACCGCCCAGGCCAGCATCGCCATGCCGGTGTCGCGCAGGGCCGGGATCAGCTCCCGGCCCTTGCCGCCACCGCCGACGGCCTTGATCGGCTTCAGCAGCAGCGGCGCGGTCACGAACGTGATGAACAGCAGCGGGTGCCAGACGCCCATCAGCACGGTGAGTGCGTACGGCACCGTCACCAGGGTCAGGTAAAGCTTGCGCGTGCCGCCGTCGCCCATGCGGGTCGCGAGGGTGTGTTTGCCGGACTCGATGTCGGTGGGGATGTCGCGGAGGTTGTTCGCCACCAGCACGGCCATCGAGAACGAGCCGACGGCCACAGCGCAGCCCAGCGCGTCCCAGCTGACGCGGCCTGCCTGGACGTAGACCGTGCCGAGGACGCCAGCGAGGCCGAAGAACACGAAGACCGCGAGCTCGCCCAAACCGTAGTAGCCGTACGGCTTTTTGCCGCCGGTGTAGAACCACGCGCCGAGGATGCACAGCGCGCCCATCGCGAGCAGCCACCAGTATCCGCTCAGCGCGACGAGCGTCAGGCCGAGCACTCCGGCCAGGCCGAGGGAGGTCAGGGCGGCGCGCAGCACGGCCTTCGGGTTCGCCGCGCCGGAGCCGACGAGACGCAGCGGGCCGACGCGGTGTTCGTCGGTGCCGCGGATGCCGTCGGAGTAGTCGTTGGCGAAGTTCACGCCGATGATCAGCGACAGCGAGACCAGCAGCGCGAGCAGCGAACGCCACCAGGAGAACGCGTCGAGCGCGATCGCCGCCCCGACCCCGGCCACGACCGGCGCGATCGCGTTCGGCAGCGTCCTCGGCCGCGCGCCTTCGACCCACTCACTGACTGTCGCCATGGGGTCCATTCAACGCCATGCGATCTTCACCCGTTCGGTACCCGGCCCCAAGCCGTGGTCGAGGTCGGCGCGGGTGGCGGGAGCGGTTTGTCGTCCGTGAGGGGACCCCTGCGGGAATCAGATTCACTACCAAGAACTTAAGGCTGTGACGCGGACGCGCCGCTGGCGCGTTTCCGCAGCTCAGCCGAGGACCCGGGAACGGAAGCCGGGTTGTGGTCCGTGAAGGACTCCTTGAGGGAATCAGATTCCCTCAAGGAGTCCTTCACGGAACGAGTCGGGACCGGAC
>NZ_JBEXMH010000042.1:0-85691 GCF_040610415.1 Amycolatopsis sp. NPDC004079
CAGGTGGGGCCGCCCCCGGGAGAGTCCCCAGCGGGAGGCCCGTTTCCGCTTGGATAGCCTGCGGGGCGTGGTCGACCTCGAATCCGTTGCCGCCGTGAAGGGGCCCTTGAGGGAATCTAAGTCCGTGAAGGAGCCCCTCACGGCGCGGCGCGGCGTGCGGAAGGAAGGTCGTGAGGGGAACCCTGAGGGAATCAGAGTCCGTGAGGGTTCCCCTCACGGACGGAACTGCCGTGAAGGCGGCCCTCAGGGAGGCAGGCGGGTCGTGAAGGGCTCCTTGAAGGGATTAGATTCCCTCAAGGAGCCCTTCACGGAACGACTGGGGTTAGCTGCGGATGTTGAAGGTCCAGCGGGCGTGTGCGCCGGGGCCGACCACGAGCGTGGAGTGGCCTAGTTGCTCGACGTGTTTGGTTCCGGTGGGGCAGTTCAGGGCCAGGTCGATTTGGCGCAGGCCGACCTGGTCCGCGGCTACCGTTTCGAAGCGGATGGTGGTCATGCCGTCGGTCGCGGTCGCGCCGGTGGGCAGCTCTCGTACCGTCATTCCTCCGGCGCGCAGCAAGGGCAGAGTGTTGCTGAGGTCGCGGGCCGTGATGCCGAGGCGGATGCCGGTGACGTCGCGCATCTGGTGGTTGCGGTAGTCGTCAGGCAGGTAGCGGTTGCGGCTGATGTCGCCGGGGTATTGCGCCGGGCCGGTGTTGCTGCGCGGGTCGGCGAAGTACTCCGGGCGGTATTCCATGCCCCAGGCGCCGAAGGTGTCGTACTGGTCGGTGGTGAAAACTCCGTTGAACCACGGGACTGGCTTGCCGTCGCCGAAGTCGCGGGTTTGCAGGAATTCCAACGGGTTCGTGATGCCTGCGTCGTGGAGACGCTGGACCACTGTGGACAGCTGGCCGGTGTGTTCGACCGAGACTCCCAGGCCCGCCGAACCCAGGTCGCCGTCCTTGCCCGGGACGTCGCCGACACCGAACAGTTCCAGGTAGGTTTCGCGGCCCATCAGGTAGCGGCCGGTCCATTTTTCGCCGCCCGCGCCGGTTGTGGTGCGGACCTGGAAGTTCGCGAAATCCTTCAGATAGGCCGAATGCTCGATGGCGTCGGCTGTTTCGCGGTCCAGGACGCCGTAGGAGTGGTTGACGTGCAGAAGCGGCTGTTCGGCTGCTTGCGCGGTAGCGGCAGCGGTAGCAGTGCCGGTGCCGGTCGCGGCCAGGGCCAGGAGCACGGCCAGGAGCTGCAGGATCGTCCGGGTTCTTCGCTGTGTCGACATGGCGGAGGAGAGTAAGGCGGGCGCGGCCGGTTGGTGGGGTTTTCGGCCAACTTGACCGCAACGGCCTACTGAGAATGTCTTTCTCGTTGTCCGGTCAAGTGGAAATTAGTTCACTTGGAGCAGTGACAGTGTCTCGCATTGAGTAACAGAATCAGGTCCTCGTGCCACCTGATCGGGTGGCGCGTCGCGAGGGCATCCGAAAGGACCTGTCATGACCACTCACCACTGGGGACCCGCCGGGAGGGCGCGCCGACGCCTGACCGGGGCGGTGTTCGCCGCGGCTGCCGCCCTGCTCGTGGCGACCGCGTCGAACGCTTCGGCTGCACCTGCCGCAGCCGCGAGCACCTCGACGGAGACTCCGGACAACCACCAGATGGGCGCTTCGATCCGGGCGCACGAACCGGGCGGCGGGGCGGTCGCGCCGGCGTCGGTCGAGACCACTACGTCCGGCATCGACGTGAGCAGTTACCAGGGTGCGGTCGACTGGCAGTCCTATTGGAACCAGGGCAAGCGGTTCGCCTACGTCAAGGCGACCGAGGGCACGGGGTACCAGAATCCGGACTTCAGCCAGCAGTACAACGGCTCGTACAACGTCGGCATGATCCGCGGGGCATACCACTACGGGCGTCCTGATCTCTCGGGCGGCGCGGCGCAGGCCGACTACTTCGTCTCGCACGGCGGCGGCTGGTCGAAGGACGGCAAGACCCTGCCCGGCACGCTCGACATCGAGTGGGGGCCCAGTTCGGCCTGCTACGGGCTGAGCCAGTCCGCGATGGTGTCGTGGATCAAGGCGTTCAGCGACGAGTACCACGCGAAGACGTCGCGCTGGCCGGTCATCTACACGGCCAACAGTTGGTGGACCCAGTGCACCGGCAACAAGGGCGACTTCAGCTCGACCAACCCGCTGTGGGTGGCGGCGTACTCGTCGTCGCCGGGCACGCTGCCTTACGCCTGGGGGTTCTACACCTTCTGGCAGTACACCTCGACGCCGCTCGACCAGGACTACTTCAGCGCCGGCCTTGACCGGTTGAAGGTGCTGGCGACCGGCTGATCCGCGTCCCGTCCGGGAGCCGCAAGCGCTCCCGGGCGGGCTTTTCAGGACCCCGCCAGCACCTCCATGACCGCGCCGACGATCCGCCGGGTCTGCGGCTGGCACGCTGCCCAGGTTGTCAGCGGGACGCTCGGTTCGACCAGTTCGCTCCAGGCCCAGCCGGGCAGCATGCGGTTCGCGCTGGGCCTGCTCAGCAGCACCGCGTCCGCCTCGACGGCTTCCGCGCAGGCCAGCGCGTTCTCGTTGAACCGCGCGAGCCGCCAGTTCGGCGACACCCCGAGCCCGTGCGCGGCCGCGCGCATCTGGTCGTGCCCGGCGGGAACCTGCGCCCGCGAATGCGCGAGCACCCGGACGTCGTCGAGGTCCCGCAACCGGCACTGCGCGCGGCCGAAAAGCGCGTGGCCGGGCCGGATCGCGACGCCGAACGGATGCTCGAACAACAACCGCCCGTGCAAGGTGGACGGCGGGTTCTGGTGGATCAGCCCGATGTCGATCCGGCCCTCGCTGAGCATCCGGAGCTGCTCGGTGCTGCTGGCGTCCAGAAACGACAACGCCGCGTCCGGCACCTGGCGGCGGATCTCCGCCAGCGCGACGAGCACCCAGTCCTGCGGAATCCCCGGCGGCAACGCGATCTCGACCTGCTCCTTGACCGGAGCCGCGGACCGCGTGACCTCTCGCGTCGCGTCGGCGAGCCGCAGCAGCTGCCGGGCGTGCTCGTGCAGCGCGCGCCCGGCCACGGTCGCCTGGACGCCCGTCGGGACCCGGTCGAACAACGGTGTCCCGAGCTCGCGTTCGAGCACGCGGATCTGCCGGGTCAGCGCGGGCTGCGAGATCAGCAGCGACCCGGCCGCCCGGCTGATCGACCCCTCGGTGAAGACGGCGACGAAGTACCGCAGCTGACGCAGTTCCATACCCTGGGGTTATACCCCCTTCGGTTGCACCGCGGCGGCCACCGGCGGACGCTGGGCGGCGACGGGAGCCCCAGACGCCGGAAGGAGCCGCTGCCCCGATGAGCGAACGCCAAGTCCAGGTGCGCCGGGTCTACGACGCTCCCGAACCCGCCGACGGCTCGCGGGTGCTGGTCGACCGGCTGTGGCCGCGCGGGCTGAGCAAGGACCGCGCGCACCTGGACGACTGGCTCAAGCAGATCTCCCCGTCGACGGAATTGCGCAAGTGGTACGCGCACGATCCGGACCGGTACGGCGAATTCGCGAAACGCTACCGCGCGGAATTGGAAGAACCGGAACGCGCGGAGGCGCTGGACCACTTGCGAGCACTGTCCGAAAAGGGCTCGCTGACGCTGTTGACCGCGACCAAGCGCAGCGACATCAGCGAAGCTGCGGTACTGGCGGACCTGCTTAGCTCCTAGTCAGGAAGTGCCGACCGGGATGCCGTTGCGCTCGGCGTACCGGCTGCCCCATTCGTACAGCGCGGTCAGAGCGGGGCGCAGTTCGTCGCCTTCCGGGGTCAGCCGGTATTCGACGGTCGGCACTCGGCCGGCCACTTCGGTCCGGTCCACCAGCCCGGCCCCGGCCAGCTCGCGCAGTTGTGCGGTCAGCACCTTCTCGGTGATCGACGGAATGGCCCGGCGCAGCTGGCCGTACCGGTGCGGGCCTTCCTTGAGCCGCGCCAGGATCACCGGCTTCCATTTCCCGCCCATGACGTCGACGGCCAGCTCGACCGCACACGAGTAGCGCGCTTTCATCCCTCCATCATCGCCTGCCGCAGGTACGCACCGGCAAGTGCGTACTAGGCGACCGCCCCGGCGCGTGCTTGGCTGGCACGGTGATCATCGAGTACATCCGGTACCGCATTCCCGACGGCGGGCACGCGGAGTTCGAAGCTGCCTACCGACGGGCAGCCAAGTCGCTCGCGGCCGCGGAACAGTGCCACGACTACGAACTCGCGCACGCCGTCGACGAGCCGGGCAGTTATGTCCTGCGCATCGTCTGGACTTCGGCCGACGCGCACCTCCAGGGTTTCCGGGGCGGGCCCGATTTCGCCGCGTTCTTCGCCGAGATCCGGCCGTATGTCGAGAACATCGAGGAGATGCGGCATTACGAACGCACCGAGGTGGCCGGTCCGGGCGGCGCGGTGCCGACGCTGTACGAATGGGCGGGCGGAGCGGCCGCGCTGGCCCGGCTGACCGAGGCGTTCTACGCGAAGGTGCCCGAGGACGACCTGCTCGCCGAGGTGTTCGCCGGGATGAGCCCGGAGCATCCCGCGCACGTGGCGGTCTGGCTCGGCGAGGTGTTCGGCGGCCCGGCCGCGTACACCGCTGGCCACGGCGGGCACGCGCACATGATCTCCAGGCATTCCGGCCGGGCGATCACCGAGCCGCAGCGGCGGCGGTGGGTTTCGCTGCTGCTCGCCACCGCGGACGAGGTCGGGCTGCCTGCCGACCCGGAGTTCCGCGCCGCGCTCGCTGGTTACCTGGAATGGGGCAGCAGGCTCGCGGTGGTGTTTTCCGCGCCGGACGCCGGGCCCGCGGGCGAGCAGCCGGTGCCCCGCTGGGGCTGGGGCTCGGCTCCTCCCTGGACCGGAAACTGAATCCGCGCTAGCCCGTCCGCCGCAAGCGCCGAATGATTCCGCGCACCACTAACGGCACGCAAATCGCGGCGAACAACACCAGCGCCGCCCATGCGCCGAATCCGCCGAATCCGCCGCCCTGATAAGCGGCGGGCTCGGCGTTGCGCCAGTCCTTCGACCCGCCGTTGGCCTCCGAAGCATCCGGTCCCGCCGAGGACGACGCTCCCGGTCCGGCCGACGCTTGCGCGCCGGCCGACGGCTTCGATCCTGCCTTCGCCTTGGCCTTGGGGTCGCCGCCATTGCCGGGGTGGGTCAGCGCGTCCACTCCGCCCATCCCGACGAAGGGATCCTGCGGTGCGGTGGCCCCCGCGCCAAGCCCTCCGTGGAATGTCGGGTTGGCGCAATTGTCCGCATTGAGCTGCTTGGGCGGACGCCCGGTAAGCCGGGCGTTGGCGTTCATCATCTCCTGCGACAGGTTCGGCGGCAGCGGCGAATACCCGATCCGCGCCATGTTGATCTGCCCGTCGCAGGCGACATGCTCGATGAACGCGGTCATCGTGTCCGCCTTGGCCCCGTCCGGATATCCGCCCTTGCAGGTGTCCCGCCCTGATCCGCACGGCGTCATCAAATAGGAATACGCCGAAACGGGGTAGGTCGAAGGATCTGGATTGGCGTAGACCCCCGACAGTTCCTGGCTGAGATCCGGCCGCAGATTCGCCTTGGTCAGTGCCGCCGCGATATTGGCCGCATACGGCAGGGTGTATTTTCCGGCCTGGTTCTCGACCCACGCGGTCGGCGCGTTGTACTTCTTCGCGTAACCGAATTCGTCGTATCCGATAGAGAACGGGACGCTGCCGTTGGCGAGGGTTTGCGCGATCTGGTCGGAGTCGGCGAACAGCCGGTAGAAGTCCGCGTCCGGTCCCCGGGTCGGCAGCTGGATCGGCCGCACCCCGGACGGCAGCGGCCCGATCCCTTTGTCGACATTGCGGCCGATGAAGTCCCCGTACGGGCCGGGCGCGATGTGCGCGACGAAGTCGTAGAACAGCGCCGTCGTGCCGGACTGTCCACTGCGGCCGACCAGCGTGATCGGCTGATCCGGCAGGGCAAACCCGCCGTTGGTGGCGCTGATCGCCGGGTCGCTCCAGCGGGTGATCTGCCGCGCGAAGATCCGTGCCACCACATCGCGGGTCAAGTGCAGGGTGTCGACGCGGCGTCCGCCGGCATCGGTGACGTTGTACATCACCGCGACCGCGCCGGCGACGTCTGGGACGTACTGATAACCACGCTGCTTGGCGGTAGCCCCGCCGCCGCCCGCCGCCTCCAGCGAACTGACCTCGGCTTCAGTGCCCGCGAAGTCGACGGTGTGATCGCCGTATTGATTAACCCCAGCCGGAGAGCCGAGCGCGCTGTAATTGACCGGAATACCGCGTGAATTAGCGCCATTCTGCCAGTCGCTCATCGCGAGTCCGACGTATGTGGACCCGGACCCATTGACCTGGCTGAACGCCTCCGCGGCCGGAGCGAGCAAAACCTGACAGGCCAGCAACGCCCCCGCGCAGCCAAGCCCGGCCCATCTCGTGCGACGCATCACAAACTCCCCAGTTCAGCCGAAACGGCCATGGACATAATCGTGCGTACGGCTGTCTTCCGGACTCTCGAAAATCTGCTCAGTAGACCCGTGCTCGACCACCCGCCCAGGCTCGTTCTCCCCGGCGAGAAAGAACGCACAATGATGCGAAACCCGTTGCGCCTGCTGCATATTGTGCGTCACGATCACGACGGTGACCTCGTCGGAGATCTCCACGATCGTCTGCTCGATCCGGCGCGTGGACGTCGGGTCGAGCGCCGAGCAGGGCTCGTCCATCAGCAGCACATTCGGCTGCACCGCGAGCGATCGCGCGATGCACAGCCGCTGCTGCTGCCCGCCGGAGAGCGCGCCGCCGGGGGAGTTCAGCCGGTCGCGGACCTCGCGCCACAGCCCGGCCCGCTCGAGACTCTGCTCGACCAGCCCGTCCTTGTCCGCGCATTTGACGCCCGCGAGCTTGAGCCCGGCGAGGACGTTGTCCCGGATGGACATCGCCGGGAACGGGTTGGGCTTCTGGAACACCATGCCGATCCGCAGCCGGGCGTGCTGCGCGCGGGTGCCCTCGGCGTAGATGTCGTCGCCGTCCAGCAGGACTTCGCCGGCCAGGCTCGCGGTGCCGACGAGCTCGTGCATCCGGTTGAGAATGCGCAGGAAGGTCGATTTCCCGCAGCCGGACGGGCCGATCAGCGCGGTCACCTCGTTGGCGGGCATCGCGAGCGTGACGTCTTCCAGCACGAGCCGGTCGCCGAACCAGGCGTGCACGCCGCGCGCCTCCAGCGTCGCCGCGCCCGGCGGCGGCCCGCCCAGCACCCGGACGGGTTCGCGGACTTCGAGGGTTTCGGTCACCGGGCACTCCTGGGTTTCGTGCGGCGCGCCGACCAGCGTTTGCGGCCGATCAGCCGGGTCAGGGCGAACAGCGCGAAGATCAGCAGGATCAGCACCAGCGCGCCGATGTACCCGCGTTCCTGCGCCGAGGCGAGCGGTTCTTTGATGTAGCGGTAAACGAAGCGGGGCAAGCTTTCCTGCGGGTCGCTGAACGGGTTGAAATTCATCGAAAGCGTGCCGAAGGAGGTGAACAGCAATGGTGCGGTTTCGCCGACCACTCGCGCGATGCCGAGAATGATCGCGGTGCTCACGCCGGTGCGCGCGGTCGGCAGCACGACTGACCAGACCGTGCGCGCGCGGCTCGCACCGAGGGCGAGTGATGCCTCGCGCAGACCGTCCGGCACCAGGCGAAGCACGACGTCCACGGTGCGAGTGACGGTCGGCAGCATGATCATGGTCAGCGCGAGCGTCGCCATGAATCCGGAGAAGCCGAGCTGAGCGGGCGGCAGAATCAGTGCGGCGTATACGAAAAGACCGGCGACCACTGATGGCAAACCGCTCATGGCGTCCACGAAAATCCGCACCGGACGGCGGAAACGGGACCGGGTCTCGTTGAGGAACACCGCGGTGAGCACGCCGAGCGGAACGACGAACACGAGCGCGAGCGCCGTCTGTTCCAGGGTCCCGACGATCGCGTGCAGACCACCGGTCGCCGTCGCCGGATCGGTCGGCGCGACGGCGGACATGTCGTGCCCGAAGAACGCCAGCCGCAGGCTCGGCACGCCCTTGAGGACGATGTAGCCGAGCAGGAACAGCAACGGGATCAGCAGCCCGACCGCGCCGCTCACCACGACCGCCGACACCAGCTTGTCGACCGCCGCGAGCCGCCCGAGCCGGTCGCGGGTGACGAGGTAGAGCATGCCGAGGTGCAGCAGATAGGCCACGACCAGGTCGGCGAGCCAGCCCGGCGACACCAGCAGCTGATGCATCACGAACCAGGTCAGCAACGTCGCCGACACGGCGCAGCCGAGCGCTACGAGCCGGTCCTGCGGCGTGGTGGCGGAGGTCCGGCGGCGCACTGGAATCGGACGCACTTGTTCGGGACGGACTTCGGTGGCGGTCACGCGTCCACCCCCACTCCGGAACGGCTGCGGGAAATGATCACCGACGCGCTGAAGTTCGTCGCCAGCGTAAAGGCGAACAACACCAGCCCGGCCGCCATCAACCCGCTCAACGCGGGCCCGGATTGTCCCGCGTTGTTAGCGATGAAGCCCGAAATAGTCGCGCCGCCGAACTCGAGCAGATGCGTCGTCAATTCCGGAACCTGAGGCAGCAGAAGGGAAACCGCGATGGTCTCGCCGAGCGCGCGGCCGAGCCCGAGCATCGAGCCGCCGACGATCCCGCCGCGGCCGAACGGCAGCACGACGGTGCGCACCATGCCCCAGCGCGTGCTGCCCAGCGCGAGCGCGGCTTCCTTTTCCCCGGGCGGAGTCTGGGTGAAAACCTCGCGGATGACCGACGTCGTGATCGGAATGACCATCAGCGAAACCACGAGCCCCGCGACGAACATCGAATTGAACAGCACCGCGCCCGGTTTCGTGTCGAACAGCGGGAACCAGCCGAGATTGTCGGTCATCCATTGCGACAATGGAGTGATGTACGGACGCAGGAAGCTGAATCCCCAGAGACCGTAGAGCAAACTGGGAATCGCGGCGAGCAGGTCGACCAGCCCGGTGAGGAACCCGCGCATCCGCGGACTGGCGTAGTCGCTGATGAACAGCGCGGCCAGCACCGAAAACGGCACCGCGACGGCGACCGCGATCAGCGCGACCACCACCGTGCCGTACAGCAGGCCGAGAACGCCGAAATGCCCGGAAGCCGGGTCGAACTGGATCGTGGTGAAGAAGCCGAAACCGCTGGCCTCGAACGTGGGCGCGGACCGGTAGACGAGGAAGAACCCGATCACGATCAAGAGCGCGAGCACCGAAAGCCCGGCCCCGCTCGTGACGCGGCGGAAGAGCCGATCGGCCCGAGACGGCAGATCGGCGAGGACGAGACGCTCCGGCGGCGCGGGGCCGGACGAGGAGGACGAGACGGTCACGGCAGCGAGTATTACGAGCCGGAAGCGGAGAAAGTTGGCGGAACAGAGAAGGCCCGACGGCGCGTTCGTGAACCGGTGCCCGCGTTCCGTTCCCGTTTGTTGACGCCGCGCGCGACGCTGGAGAAGTTGAACCCATGAACCGCTTCAGACGCGTGGCGCACGTGCTCGCCGCCGGGGTGCTCGCGGTGCTGGGCGTCGCCGTCGTGCCGGCCGCGTCCGCGCAGACGCAGCCGAGTCCGTTGAACTACCAGGTGCAGGTGACGGGTGCCGACCCGATGAACGCGCAGGACGGGGACCCGCTGCGCATCACGATCTCGGGGCTGCCCGCCGGGGCTACAGCGAACTACTCGGTGTGCCCGCTGCCGTTGCGCGACTCGCTCGTGAAGGCCGGGTCCTGGGTGCACGATCCGTCCGTTCCGGCCCGCGTCACGGCCTACTGCAAGAACTTCAACGACGAGCTGTCGGGCGCGGAGTTCAAGCCGCCGCCCCAGGACGTCGGCCGGAGCGCGACCACGCACGACATCGTGTTCGACACTTACGTGCCGCGGGGGGCGCGCACGCCCGGAACCATTGTCTTGGATCCGGATTTCACGACTCTCAAGAAGACGGGCACGCTGAAGTGGCCGAACAACCCGGACCACAAACAGTATTCGTTCTCCTGCGACGAGAATCATCCGTGCACCATGACGCTGCGGATCGTCGTCCCGGCGACGGCGACCGCTCCCGCACAGACTGTGTTCGACAGTTCGATCACGTTCCGCGCGTCTGCTCCCGGCCTCAAGATCAAAGGGTGCGGAGGCGTCGGAGCCAGCACTCTGACCGGCAGCATGCCTGAGCGGTTCGGACGCACCGCGGTCGGCTGGAACCAGATGCTCTGCGCGCCGACGAAGGCGGTGCAGCCGGTCAACATCGTGAACGAGAGCGAGGACGTCGGGCTGACGTCGTTCGACAAAGGCGAGTCGGATGTGCAGGTCACCGGTTCTGGCGGAACGCTGGCCGCGCAGCAAGTCCGTGCTCGCAGCTACGTTCCGACGGCGCTCAACGCCACGGTGCTCGCCGCCGTCGGCTGGGCGCCGACGGATCGCGGAGACGACGGCGGCGCACTGAACTCTCGGCTGGCCGCCAATCTGAACTTCGGCTGGGACGACCTCGCCAACCTGCTGAGCAAGGGTGGTTTGTCGCCCGACAGAACCGGCCGGGGCGGCATCTTCGTCGACGGATCAGCGCTGGTGCGGCGCAATCCGGCGATGGCTGCGATCAGCGGGGCCGACAGTCCTCTCGTCTCGCCCAACACGCGTGCCGGGCAGTTCAACACCGATTTCTTCGGGGTCACCGGCGAAATCGGGACGAGCACTGTCCCACTGGTGCTCAGCGGCAGGCTGAACGGGATGCCCGCGTGGAGATACGGGACTTTCGTGGACCGCGACAAGCAGAAGCTGAAGGGAAGCGAGGGGCCGGTCGGCGTCGTGACCGATCTGAACGCGCTCAACCTCGGTGACGGCGGGGTGCACAACGTCGACGCGAAAACCGGCCAGGTCAACGTCCGCAAGCAGGTCGGCAACGCGACGCTGGGGACGGGCAACGAATGCCGGAAGGGATGCCTGAACTGGGTCGTCACCGACTTGGCCACCGCGACCGAGAACGGCTGGGCCCCGGTCGCCTTGCCCAACGGCAAGGGTGGTTACGTCGCCCCGACGCCGAAGTCGTTGCAGGCCGCGGCCGCGCACACTCAGGAGGCCAAGGACGGCTCGGTGCGGATCGTCCCCAGCGACGATCCGGAGGCGTACCCGCTGACGTACCTCGAGTCTCTTACCGCACCGCTGAACCCGCTGGTGGACGCTTCGTGTGCGCCGGAAGCCGCCAAGCAAGCCCAGCTCACGACCTTCCTGAAAGCCGCGACCAACGGCGGTCAGAGCAGCCTCGGACCGGGTCTCGTTCCGCTGACGCCGGACCTGCTTTCCGCGGCCCAGGCCGCCGCGTCGAAGGTCGGCACTGGCACAGCCGCGGCGTCCTGCCATGAACAGAAGGAAGCGCAGCATCCCGGCTCGGCAGCGACTGGCGGCCCGGGTGCCGCCGCGGGCTCGACACCCCCGAGCGGTGCCTTGAGCGGTCCGCTTCCCCGTTCCGGTTCGAATGGCACCGGTGCGGCGGAAGCCGCTGCGCTGGCGATGAAGGCGCCGACGCAGGCGAGTGTCCAAGAGGCTCGCAGCCTGGCCGCGGCGGTGAAGATCCCGCTGTTCCCGGGAGCAGGCGTTCTGGGAGCGCTGATTCCGTTGCTCGCTTTGGTCGCGTTGGTGCTGTTGCCGCCGACGACTGGTTACCTGACCGCGGGGAAGCCGTTGCCCTCGTGGGTGAATCGGCTCGCTGAGCGGCTCGTCGCATTGCGACGCCGCGCATGACCGCGACGCTCCGTGCCCCGGTGCACCTGAACCCTAAATGGACGGTTATCGGGGTGGTCGGCTGGCTGGTCACCACGGTGCTGTGCTTCGGCATCGTCGCCTACGCACTCGGGCCGATGCTGGCGAACAACGACCAGCGGGCGGCGCTGTCGGTGCTGCAGGAACGGATGGCTCAGGCGCAGGGCGCGGCCCGCACGTTGCTCGGCGCCGCGCCGGTGACGAAACCGCCGGAGTTCGGTGCGCCGGTGGCGGTGCTGGAGATCCCGAAGCTGGAGGTACAGCAGGTGGTGCTCGAGGGTGTGGAACCGGGCGACACGATGTCGGGGCCGGGCCATGTGCCGGGCACTTCGGGCCCCGGCCAGCCGGGGAACTCCGCTGTGGTCGGCCGGTATTCCGGATACGGTGCTCCCTTCTCGCGGCTCAGCGAGCTGTCTCGGGGAGACAAGCTGGTGGTCGCTACGACGCAAGGGAAATCGGTCTACACCGTGACCGACACGGCGGCTCGTGACCTGGACGAAGATCGCGACTACGGCCGTACGGAGAACGACCGGCTGACGCTTGTCACGTCCGGTTCGTGGTGGCCAGGTTCAGCTTCGAGCGCGACAGTGGTGACCGCGGTTCTCGACGGCAAGCCGTTCCGGCCGACGCCGCAGAACGGCCGGGCGGACGCCCAGGACGGTCGCACTGGAGACCCGAGCGGCTGGGCCCGGTTGGTGCTCGCCTTCGGCGGTTTCGCGGTGGTGGCGGTGGGGGCGACCGTGCTGTACCGGCGCTGGCGCTCGGTGTCGACGTATGTGCTGACGACACCGGCGCTGCTGGCGTTGGCGGTGCTGGCGGCTTCGGCGGTCTGGCGGTTGCTGCCTGCCTGGGCTTGAGTTGACGCAACCGGGGGCTGGCACGGAGTTGGTGCCAGCCCCCGGCTCAATGCGGTCAAGAGAGAGTGCACGTGACTCCGTCGGATCTGGCCGGTAGCGGCTTGAAGCTGTGCTGGGCCAGGACGCCTGCGTAGCTGCCGTTGCAGAGCGGGCTCGGGCCGGCCGAGTCGAAGCCGACCGCGTTCAGCGCGGCGTCGTAGGACCGCGAGCGGGTGTCCAGCACGTAGGAGACAGAGTGAGCGCCGATGAAGCCGTCGGAGTAGGTCGGCACGTAGTTGTGCGGGGTGCCCGAGACCGGGGAAGCGTCTGAACCGCCGCCGAGGAGAGTGCCTTCGAAGAAGCCAGCGCGCTGGTCGTCGGCAACGCCATTGCCTTGAGCGGCCCACTGTGCCACGGAGTGGGGCATGATCGCTGTTGCCCGGTCGCTGGCGGAAATGGTAGCGGCGTAGTTTTCCTGGAACCTCTTGACCACAAGGGGTTTCGTCGTCGGGTCGAAGCCGAGCACTGTGCCGGTGAAGAAGGTCAGCGTGCCGGAGCCGATCTGGGGCAGGTAGACGGCGATGGGGGCATTGCCGCCGCCGACCTGGTTCCAGTTGGTGATGGCGCCGCTGTAGATGCCGCGCAGCTGGTCCAGGGTCAGGGTGACGCCAGCGCCCGCGCCGGTCGACGAGGCAGCCCACGAGACTGCGTCCTTGGCGAAGGCGTAGTACTGGAAGGTGGGCGGGTCCGAAGAAGATCGCGGCGAGTCGGAGCGGACGAGGTCGATCAACCCGCTGTGGGCCGCGGCGGCGTCGGCCAGCGCATAGCCGCCCGCGATCGCGCCGTTGGGCGGAGGGTTTGCCGATCGGTAGATGGTGCCGGGATCGTAGACGTCGCCGGGCACGGTGAAGACCTGACCGGCCGTCAGGACCGACGGGACGTTGACATAAGCGTCTGGATCGGTGTTCGCCGCGGAAGAGTTGGCTGCGGCGAAGATCGCGCCGGTGACCTCGTAGGTGGTGTCGGCTCCGACGGCGGCGACGATCTCCTGGACGCCGTCCGGGCCGACCACTGCGTCGGCGAGACCGGGGAAGAAAAGGATGGTGGCCGCGACCATGGCGGCCGTCGCGGAGATTGGGGCAGTGCGAGTGCGTCGTCTCACGTGCGCTCCTTCGGCGGTCGTGTTCGGCGGACGACGAAACCGGCCCGGCCGGGGAGGAAGTTCCCCGGCCGGGCCGGTCCTGTCGTTCAGCTGGTCAGGAAAGCGTGCAGGTGACGCCGTTCACCGGGGCGAGCGGCTTGAAGCCGTACTGGCTCAGCGTGGCGGCGAGGCTGCCGTTGCACAGCGGGCTCGGGCCGGCCGAGTCGAAGCCGACCGCGTTGAGTGCCGCGTCATGCGACGGCGAGCGGGTGTCCAGCACGTAGTACACGAAACGGGCGCCGAGGAAGCCGTCGGCGAAGGCCGGGGCGTAGTTCGGCGCGGAGCCCGAAACCGGGGCGCCGTCCGAACCGGCACCGGTCAGGGTGCCCTCGAAGAAGCCGGCGCGCTTGTCGCTCACGACGCCGTTGCCCTGCGCGACCCACTGGGCCACGGAGTAGGGCGCGATCGCGGTCGACTGGTCGCCGGCCTGGATGGTGTTGCCTTCATTCTCCTGGAACCGCTTGATGGTCACCGGCTTCGTGGTCGGGTCGAAGCCGAGCACCGTGTTCGTGAAGAACGAAAGCGTGCCGGAACCGGCCTGGGGCAGGTAGACGGCGATGGCGGCGTCGGTGCCGCCGACCTGGTTCCAGTTGGTGATGGCGCCGCTGTAGATGCCGCGCAGCTGGTCCAGGGTCAGGGTGACGCCCGCACCGGCGCCGGTCGACGAGGCGGCCCAGGAGACACCGTCCTTGGCGAAGGCATAGTACTGGAAGGTCGACGGGTCGGAAGCCGACCGCGGAGACGAAGAGCGGGCGAGGTCGACCGATCCGCTGCCCGCCGCGGCGGCGTTGGCCAGGGCGGTCTTGCCCGCGGAGGAGCCGTTGGGCGGTGGGTTGGAGACGTTGTAGGTGGTGCCGCCGTCGTAGATGTCGCCGGGCACGGCGAACGACTGGTTGCCCGCGAGAACCGGCGGGACGTTCACGTAGTTGTCGGGGTCGGTGTTCGCCGCGGAACTGTTGGCGGCGGCGAAGACCGCGGTGGTGACGTCCGCGATCGTGTCGGAGCCCACCGCCGCCACAACCTCCTGGAGCTGGTTGGGACCGGGGATTGCGCTGGCGGTACCCGGGAAAATCAAGGCCGCACCCGCGGCGACCGCGGCGGAGACGCCCACGAACCGGGCAGTACGAGCACGCATCAGTTTGTACTCTTTCTGTCTGGTCTCGACCACGGGATTCCGTGGCCGAGATCAAACCTCGCGGGGTTCGGCAAACAGTGCCCGGTTGGTCGCGTTCCCACCCGACGGCGCGGGAGTTAATGCCCGACGAACGCGGTCAGCCCGGCAGCCGGTACTTCGTTCGCCAGTCGGTGATCCGGCCCTCCGCCGCGAATTCCGCCGCTTCCCCGATCGCGGTGACAAAGCGTTCGTATCCGTGCTGCGCTTCGATCCGGCGGCCGTAGGCGTGGCTCGCCGACGCGATCGTGCCGTTGCCCGCGCGCAGCAGCCACCGCCAATCGATTCCGTGGTCGTGGGTCAGTTCCATGCGGGTGCGCGGGATGTTCGCGCACAGCCACTGGATCGCCGCGACGCATTCCTCTCCGTTGCGGTAGTCGACGGTGCCCAGCCCCAGCGAGGCGTTGTTCGTGCCGAGGAGCCGCCACCTCGTCGCGTTTCCCGGGCCGCCGATCAGCTGAAACCGGGGAGTCCGACGTGGACTTCGAGCGCTTTTCATGTGTCGCAACCTCAGTCCGGCTCGGACGGCCGTCCGGTGACAAGCCGTCGCAGTCAGAATGGACATCGCGGGCGCGCGGCCGGAAAGTTACCGTCAGCGGTTAAGCGGCGACGGCCACCCGGTGAACAGCGGGTGCGTGCGGGCATTCCACAGTAGACCGTCGGCCGACGGTCACGCTCGAGATTCTTTTCGCCACTCCTCGCAATGACATCGCCCGTCGCCGCGCCGGTGTTTCGCGCGCGGAGCGGTTCGCCGCGAGTTCGACTGTTCGCCGCAACCGCGATTCGGGCGTTCGGCGGCACCTGCGGCTGGGTAATTGGGGCACTCTCAGTGTCCTTCGGGGCGCGAAAATCGCGGCCCGCGCGGATCGGGTCGGTATTTTGCGTCGTGGCCAAGGGGAGGGGACCGCGGTGGCGTCTACTGTGGACGTCCGGGGAAGCGCGCGTTTCGGATATGGTTGGCGGAATGGCTGATCTGACGCTCACGGGCCTCCGGGTCGTGGTGGAGGTGGCCCGCACCGGGTCGTTCAGTGCTGCCGCGCACCGGCTCGGCTACACGCAATCGGCGGTGTCGCGGCAGATCGCGGCGAGCGAACGCGCTACTGGAACCGCGTTGTTCGAACGGCATGCCCGCGGAATCCGTCCTACGACAGCGGGAGAGGTGCTGATCCGGCATGCCGGGCGGGTTCTGGAAAGCGTGAGCGCGGCCGGAAAAGAACTGGCCGGGCTCCGGGACCGGCTGGGCGGGCGGATCTCGGTCGGCGCGTTTCCCGCCGCGTCGGCGGTTTTGCTGCCGAGGGCGGTTTCCCGGCTGATGCGCGCGCATCCGGGCGTGGAGGTGCAGCTCGCCGAGTCCGCGACCCCGGCGCAGCTGCAGTCGCTGCGGCGCGGACGGCTCGAGGTCGCGGTGGTCGTGACCGGCGACGATGTGCCGGAATACGACTTCGACAGCTTGCGCCGCACCGAATTGCGCGGCGGAATCGGATACGGGGTGGCGGTCGCGGAAGCGCATCCGTTCGCCGGGCGCAGCTGGGTCGAACCGGACGAACTGGCCGAGCAGCACTGGATCGTCGGCGCGGGCGGTTCGCCGGAATTCGGGACGTGGCCGGGCATCGCCGGGCCGATGATCGCGTTCGCGGTGCGCGCGTGGCCGACGCGGTTAGGCCTGGTCGCGGCGGGACTGGGAATTTCGCTGGTGCCCGGTTTCGCGGCGGACTCGCTGCCCGCCGACGTCCGGTGGATCCCCGTGCGCGACGAATGCGGCGGCCTGCGGCGCAGCTTGTGGGCGGTGACGGGGGAGCAGCCTGGCCCGGCTGCGGTGGCGATGGTGCGTGCGCTGGAGGAAGAGGCTCAGCGGTCGCTCCAGCCCCAGAGGTAGCCGGGAACCTCGTCCGGACGGCCTTCGACGCCGAAATCGCCGCGGTAGAAAATCATCGGCCGCTCATCGGCGCCCGGGTCGAGTGCGAGTACCCGGCCGAGGACGACGTCGTGGTCGCCCGCGTGGTGCACAGTCTCGATCTCGGCGTGCACGCGGAGCAGCACATCGGGTAATTCCGGTGTGTCCCAGCGGGAAAGCTCCCAATTCAGCCCTTCAAAGCGAAGGCCGCGACGGGATCCGAAGCGAGCGCAGAGATCGGCTTGCGGTTCGGCCAGCACGTTGACGCAGAACCGCCCGGCGGCGCGGATGCGCGGCCAGGCCCGGCCGCCGCGGTCGGCGCAGAACAGCACCAGCGGCGGTTCCAGCGACACCGACGTGAAGGACTGGCAGGTGAATCCCACCGCCTCGCCGCCGTCGACGCCGGTCACCACAGTGACCCCGCTGGCGAACCGGCTCAGCGCGCGGCGCATTTCCAACGGGGTCGGTGCTTCGGTGGCTTGCATGGGCTCGACGGTAAAAGCCGCCGACATCGCCCGGGAGGAGCTCTCTCGGTGACCGGGACTGGCGACCCGCGCGCGTGCGCCGGCTGGCTAGCTTCGGCGGCATCCCGCACCCACGAGCAAGAGGTCAGCCATGCCGGAACTGAGCCACGACGCGACGCTGCGCGAACTCCGCACCGACCGGGGCGTGCTGCGCTACCACGAAGCAGGCGACGGCCCGCCGGTCGTGCTGCTGCACGGATCCGGCCCCGGCGTCACCGGATGGCAGAACTTCCGGGCGAACCTGCCGTCGTTCGCCGCGCATTTCCGGTGCCTGATCCTGGAATTCCCCGGATTCGGGGTGAGCGACCCGGTCGCGGAACCGCCGATGCCCGCCGCCGAACGCGCGGTGCTCGACCTGCTCGACGGGCTCGGCATCGCCGCCGCCGACCTCGTCGGCAACTCGATGGGCGGGTTCGTCGCCACCCGCACCGCGATCGCGCATCCGGATCGCGTCCGCAGGCTGGTGACCGTCGGCGGGATGGGCACGAACATCTTCAGCCCGGCTCCGGGCGAGGGCATCAACCTGCTGACCGAATTCGTCGAGGACCCGACGCGCGAACGGCTCGTGCAGTGGCTGAATTCGATGGTTTTCGACCGCAACCTGATCACCGAGGAACTGATCGAGGAGCGGTGGCGACTCGCGACCGCGGCGGATTCCTTGGCCAGCGCCAAGAAAATGTACGGCAAAGGCGTGCTGCGGGCGCAGGCGGCCGCGGCCTTCGACGTCACCCCGCTGTGGGCGACGCTGCGCAAGATCCGTGCCCGCACGCTCATCACCTGGGGCCGGGACGACCGGGTCAGCCCGCTCGACATGGCGTTGATCCCGATGCGCACGATTCCCCACGCGGAACTGCACATTCTTCCGAATTGCGGCCACTGGACGATGATCGAGCAGAAAGAAGCGTGGGAAAGCGCCGTTCTCGCGTTCCTGCTCCGGAAGGACGGCGAATGATGGCCTGGGACGCGGAGCACGACTTCGTCGTCGTGGGGTCCGGCGGCGGCGGGATGACCGCGGCACTGACCGCCGCGGCGGCCGGGCTGGACGTGCTGGTCGTCGAGAAAGGCGCGATGTACGGCGGCTCCACCGGGATTTCCGGCGGCGGCATCTGGATCCCGAACAACCCGACGCTGCGCGCGGCCGGGCACGACGACAGCCGGGCGTCGATCCGCCGTTACCTCGACCTGCTCACCGAAGGACGCGTTCCGGCGAAGAGGCTCGACGCGTATGTCGACCACGGTCCGGCAGCGATGGAATTGCTGGAGCGGAGCGAATGGCTGCGGTTCTTCTGGGTGAAGGGCTACGCCGACTACCACCCGGAGCTGGAAGGCGGCCGCCCGCTGGGCCGGTCCGTCGAGGCGAAGCCGTTCGACACCCGGAACCTCGGCGAGGACGAGCGGCACCAGCGGCCGAACACCATGAAGGGTCCGCTCGGCCTGTGGGTCACCGCGAAGGATTACCACGATCTGGCGATGGTCAAGCGCACCTGGCGCGGTCGGTGGGCGTCGGTGATCGCGGCGTGGCGGGTGTCGTCCAATGTGGTGCGGCGCCGGCACATGGCGACCGGCGGCCGTGCGCTGGTCGCGCGGTTGCGGATGGCGTTGAAGGACGCCGGGGTCCCGCTGTGGCTGCGGTCGCCGATGACCGAGCTGGTGGTCGAGGACGGCCGGGTGACCGGGATCGTCGCCGAGCACGACGGGGCACACAAGCGGATCCGCGCCCGCCGTGGCGTGCTGCTGGCGACCGGCGGTTTCGAGCACGGCTCTGACCTGCGGAAACGCTATCTTCCGGAAGCTGCCTGGGACGACTACAGCGGCGGCGCGCGGGAGAACGTCGGCGACGGCATCGAGGTCGGGCTGGGCGTCGGCGCGGCTACGGACCTGATGGACGACGCGTGGTGGATGCCGTCGGTGCGGCACCCGTCCGGCGCGGTCGTGCCGCTGGTGTCCGAACGGTCGATCCCGCGCTCGGTCATCGTGTCGGCCGAGGGCAGGCGGTTCACCAACGAGTCCGCGCCGTATGTCACCTTCGTGCACGCCCAGCTCGAGGGCGGACACGTACCCGCCTGGTTCGTCATGGACGCCAAGGCTCGCGCGCGGTATCCGTTCGCGCAGATCCTGCCGGGCGCGCCGATTCCGGAGCCGTATTACGCGGCGGGAATCGCGCACCGGTCCGAGACCTTGGCTGGCCTTGCCGAGAAGATCGGTGTTCCGGCTGACGCGCTGGCGGAAACCGTGAAGCGGTTCAACGGTTTCGCCCGAGCTGGAGCGGACGGCGATTTCAGTCGCGGCGAATCCGCCTACGACCGGTATTACGGCGACCCGACCTTGCCGAATCCGTGTCTCGACGTGATCGAGAAGGGGCCGTATTACGCGTTCCGGATCGAGGTCGGCGACCTCGGCACCAAGGGCGGCCTGGTGTGCGACGAGAACAGCCGTGTCCTGCGCGACGACGGCTCGGCGATCGACGGCCTGTACGCCACCGGAAACACGACAGCAGCGGTGATGGGCAACGAATACGCTGGCCCGGGTGCGACAATCGGGCCGTCGATCGTCTTCGGCTATCTCGCGGCGCAGCACGCCGCGCGCTCGGCATGAGCACGATGCGCGTGCGGGTGACCGAGGTGGTCCGCGAGACCGCTGACGCGCATTCGCTGGTACTGGAACCGATCGACGGCAGTTTCGACTATCTGCCCGGGCAATTCCTCACTGTGCGTATTCCGTCCACTGAGGACAGTGTCGCGCGCTGCTATTCGCTGTGCAGTTCACCGCACTCCGAGGAGTCGCCGAGAATCACGGTGAAGCGCACGGCGGGTGGGTACGGGTCGAATTGGTTGGTGGACAACGCGGTCGAGGGGACTGTGCTGGACGTCCTGCGGCCGTCGGGCACGTTCACCCCGCGATCGCTCGACGCTGACGTGCTGCTGCTCGCCGCTGGCAGCGGGATCACGCCGGTGATGTCGATCCTGAAGTCCTGTCTGCGGGCCGGTTCCGGCCGGGTGACGCTGGTCTACGCGAACCGCGACGAGCAGTCGGTGATCTTCCGGGACGAGCTGCTGCGGCTGACGAAGGAATACCCGGACCGGCTGACCGTGCTGCACTGGCTGGAATCGGTGCAGGGGTTGCCGACCGAGGCCGGGCTACGGGCGTTGACCGCGCCGTATCGGGAGCGAGCGGCGTTCCTGTGCGGGCCTGGTCCGTTCATGGAGCTGGCCTCGGAAGTCCTTAGTGGACTAAGTGTGGAAAGCGTTGCTGTGGAACGGTTCACGTCGCTCACCGGCGACCCGTTCGCCTCGGTGGAGGTGGACGAGTCCGGCCCGGCGAGCACGGTGGAAGTCGAACTCGACGGCGAGACGCGGACGTTGCGCTGGCCCCGGGAGAACGCGTTGCTCGACGTCCTCCTGGCGGCAGGTTTGGACGCGCCGTTCTCGTGCCGGGAGGGTGCCTGCAGTGCCTGCGCTTGTGTGCTGGTGAGCGGTGAGGTGGACCTGGTGCACAACGAAGTCCTCGACGCGCGGGACCTCGCGGACGGGCTGATTCTGGCCTGCCAGGCCCGGCCGCGGACGGACGAGGTCAAGGTGACTTACGAGGCCTGATCGAGTCCGGTGAGCGGGATCGCCGCCGCGTCGGGAGCGGCACCGGTGGCAGCGTGCGACGGGTGCACCGATTCGAGAACGCGAAAGTCCTGCTCACCGGTGGCGGCTCGGGGATCGGCCGAGCCACCGCGCTCCGTCTCGCGGCGGAAGGCGCGACTGTTTTCTCCGTCGACGTCGACCATTCCGGGCTGCCGGAAACCGAACGGATCCTCCCGCATCAGGCGGATGTTTCCGACGAGACAGCGGTTTCCGCCGCGGTCCGGGCCGCGGCGGCCGAACTCGACGGTATTGACGTGGTCGTCAATGTCGCCGGCATCCACCGCACCACCCCGATCGCGGAGCTGACCGTCGCGGACCTGCGACGGCTCTACGACGTGAACCTGATCGGCACCGCGCTGTGCTGCCGGGAAGCGTTGCCGCACCTGCCCGACGGTGGCGTCATCGTGAACGTGTCCTCCAGTTCCGCCACGCACGGAAATCCTTACATGACGACGTATTCCGCCAGTAAAGCTGCGGTGCTGGGATTCTCGCTGAGCCTCGCGGCGGAGGTGATCGGCCGCGGCGTCCGGGTGGTCGTCGTGTCGCCGGGTACGGTCGCGACGCCGCTGGTCGGGCCGGACGTCCTGGCCGGTCTCGACGTCTCTTACTACAGCCGGATCCGCTCGCCGCTGGGCGCGGCGGAACCGGACCAGATCGCCGCGACGATCGCCTTCGCCGCGTCCGCCGACGCCGGCTACCTGACCGGCACGGAAATCCGCGTCGACGGCGGTTCGCACATCTGAGCGGACTCCCGGTGAGCGGGATCGCGCCGGGGCCGCAGGGAGGCCGTGATTACGCTCACGTCGATTCCGGCCTCATCAGCGCGGGACCTCGTATTCCGGCGGGGATTCCCCTGATCACTTCTGGAAAGGGACCGGCATGGCACTCGACCTGAATCCGGCGAACGGACCTGTATCCCGCGGGCGGATCATCGCGGTCTGCGCGCTGATCATTCTGCTCTCCGAAATAGCCACGTTCGAAATCCTCATGGTGTATCCGGCGCTGCCCGGGATGGCCGCGCATTTCCGGACCCTCGACGTGGCGCAGGCGGCCTCGGTGGTGACGCTCGCCGGCGCGGTCGTGCTGCCGCTCGCGGGCAAGGCCGCCGACCGCTACGGCAAGAAGCGGATCATCCTGGTGATGGGCGCGATCTTCCTGCTCGGCAGCGTCGTGTGCGCGACCACCGACGTGTTCGCGCTGCTCCTGATCGGCCGCCTGCTGCAGGGCAGCCTCGTCGGCATCGTGAACATTTCCTACGCGCTCGTCCGCGACGTCATCCCGCGCTCCTACGTGCCGGTCGCGCTCGGTTCGGTGGTCACCGGAATCGGCATGGGCGCGGTCGCGGGACCGTTTCTCGCCGGGTGGCTGATCGACAATTTCGGCTTCCGCAGCGTGTTCTGGTTCATGGCGATCTACGTCGGCGTCCTGCTGCCGCTGCACGCGTGGCTGGTGCCGGAAAGCAAGGTGCGGGTCAAATCGTCGTTCGACATTCTCGGCGCCATTCTGCTCGGCGCCAGCCTCGGCATTCTGCTCGTCGCGGTCGGCAAGGGCGGCACGTGGGGCTGGGGTTCGACGACCACGGTCGGCGCTTTCAGCATCGGCGTGCTGTTGCTGGCCGCGTTCGTGCTGCGCGAGCTGAAGGCCCGGGAACCGCTGATCGACCTGCGGGTGCTGGTCGGCCGCAAGTTCCTGCCGACGGTGGTCGCCGTCGGGCTGGTGTCGTACATGATGAACGCGCACGGCATCCTCAGCCCGACCATGTTCGAAACCCCGCACATCCCCGGAAACACTTACGGTGCTGGGCTTTCCGCGTTGCAACTGGCACTGTGGACGTTCCCGCTCGGCGTGGTGGGCATGGTCGTCGGCCCGCTCGGCGGCTACCTGTCGAAGCGGATCGGCGCGCGGCAGGTGCTGCTCGCGTCCAGCCTGTGCTTCCTGGTCGTGATGTTCCTCGGCTCGCGGATGTTCACCGTGCAGTGGCAGGTCGCGATCACCAGCTTCGTCGCCGGGTTCGCGGTCGGATTCCTGCATTCCTCCAACGCGAACCTGCTGCAGGACGCGCTGCCCGAGCGGCTCGGCGGCGCGGGCAACTGCATCGCCGGCGTGATCGCGATGCTGGCGTCGTCGGCCGCGGTGACGGTGACCGGCGCGATCATGGCCGGGCACGTGCGGATGACGCTGCCCCAATCGCACGCGGTGATCTACGGCGACGCCGCGTTCACCCAGTCCTACCTGTGGGCGGGCGTCGTCGGCGTCTTCGGGGTGGCGATCATCCTGCTGATGAAGCACGGCCGCAAACCCGCGCAGGGCGGGATGGTCGAGGAGAACGACACGACCGCTCGGGTGAGCGTCGCGCAGGCCTGACCACCGCCATACTGCGTCGCGTGGAGACGGACGATGGTATCCGCCTTTGGACGGCGCGGACGGGCGACGGCGAACCGGTCGTCTTCTGCCACGGCGGCCCGGGGCTGTGGGACATGATGGCGGACGTCGCGGCTTCCCTTTCGGGAGCCGCGACAGTCTGTCGTTGGGACCAGCGCGGATGCGGCCGGTCGCAGCGGCGGGGACCGTATTCGGTTGCCCGGACAATGGCCGATCTCGACGCGGTCCTGGCCCACTTCGGCTGGGACCGCGTCGCGCTGCTGGGGCATTCTTGGGGCGCGCAGCTGGCCTTGCGCTACACACTGGCGCATCCGGAGCGCGTGACGAAGCTGGTCTACGTCTCCGGCACCGGGATTGACGACGACTCGACCTGGCACGCGGCTTACCAGCGCAACCTCCGCGACGCGCTCGGCGAGCACCGGGCGGGCTGGGAGGCGCTGCGGGATCGGGACCGCACCGCGGAGGAGGACCGGGAGTACTGCGTCCTGCAGTGGTCGGCCGACTTCGCCGACCGGGAGCGCGCGCTGCAGCACGCCGAAGCCATGGCTGACCCGTGGTTCGACGTGAACTTCGAGTGCAATGCGGCCCTGAACCGTGAGCGTTCGCCAGGCCTGCGTGACCAGTGCGAAACGCTGAAGGTGCCGACATTGATCGTGGACGGAACAGCGGACATCCGCCCGAGGTGGGCGGTGGACTCGCTGGAACGGGCGTTGCCGGTCGTCTCGCGCGTGCAACTGATGGCTGGTCATCTGCCGTGGGTAGAAGATCCGACCGGCTTCCACGCTGCGGTCAGCGGGTTCCTGGCAGGTATGTGAAGGGCTCCTTGAAGGAATCTGATTCCTTCAAGGAGCCCTTCACGGAACGTCGGCTATCGCGTCGGGAGAAGCTTCCGCGTCGCCTCGTGTGCGGACAGCGCCAGTTCAGCGCGCGGGAACCCGCTCCGCTTCTCCGCCGCGGCAAGATTCCCGCCAGCCACCCACACCGGCCCGTCCGCGAGATGCGCCAGCCCTTCGCGCGCGACGTCGTCCGGCTCGGCCACGTTCAGTCCCGGCAGGTCGAACGCCAGCCCGGCCCGCTCCATCGCCGGTGTCCGGGTCACGCCCAGCACCAGCTCCAGCACGTCCACGCCGCGCTCCCGCATCTCCAGCCACAGCCCCTCGGCGAACACCCGGCTGAACGCCTTCACCGCGGAATACACGCTGATCTCCGCCTGCCCGAGGTACCCGGCCAGCGAACCCACCAGCATGATCCCGCCGCGACCGCGTGCTGCCATCAGCGCGCCGAAGTGATGTGTCAACGCGAGCTGCGCGGTGATATTGAGATCAATAACCCCGCGCACCCGCGACAAATCACCGGTCACGAACTCGTGGCCGTAACTGTTCGCACCCGCGTTAAAGATCAGCAACCCGATCTCGAGCTCGTCAGTCACTTTCCGGATCGTCGAGAGCGCGTCTGGATCGAGCAGATCCACCTGCACGGTAAGCACTTCCACACCGCGCGCCCGCACCGCCGCCGCGGTTTCCGCCAATGGTTCAGGCTTGCGTGCGATCAACACCAGATTGATCCCGGCCTCGGCGAGCTGATGCGCGAACGACGCACCAACGCCTTCCGAACCACCCGCGATCACGGCCCACGGCCCGTACTTCTCGACCATGTTCATTCTCCAGCCACCGGAATTCCCCCGTCCGCGACCGCCCGGTCAATCGACTCCCGCAGCGCACCACAGCCGCGGAACAGGTCCTCCGCGCAGGCCGACCGTTCGACGCATCGCGCGGAAGCGTTGGTGTCCCACTGGATGCTGGTCTGATGCCAACTGCTCTTGCGCGCCTTCAGCCACGCCTCGCACGTTCCGCATTGGACCGGCCGCATCGGCTCGTCCAGCAGCCGGTTGTCGGCCCGGATCGCCATCAGACGGGCTCGCTCGTCCGGCGGCTGAGGTTCTCCTCGACCTCCTTGCGCCACGCGGCATTCGGCTTCGCCGTGTCCAGTTCGAACTCGAACCGCTCGGTCATCTCCGGCGTGACGTCCGCGACGTCCACATAGAACTGTTCGTACCAGCGCCGCAGCTGGTAGACTGGTCCGTCCTCTTCGCACAGCAAAGGGTTCTCGATCCGGGTCTTGTTCTTCCAGATCCGCACGTCCTGTTCGAAGCCGATCCGGATGAAATCGCCCATCTTGCGCGCGGTCGCCTCGGCCTCCGCGCCGGAAAGCTTGTCCGTGCGCTTGACGATGATCCCGTACTGCAGCTTGAACGAGTTCGCGGTGACGGGGTAATGGCAGTTGATGAGCACGGCGTCGATGTCCATGCCCTCGTAGTGATACGTCAGCTCGTCGATCATGAAAGACGGCCCGTAGTACGCGGCGACGGAGGTGTTGCCGAGCGACTTCAGCTGGCCCTCCTTGGCGGGCGGGCGCACGTCCTCCCGCGAAGACCCGCGCTGCAGCTGGGTGGCGACGTGCCCCTCGAAGATGTTCTTGAAGTACGTGGGGAAAGCGAAGTGCACGTAGAAGAAGTGCGCCATGTCCACGACGTTGTCGACGACCTCGCGGCAGTTCGTGTCGACGTGCGTTTCGTACCAGGTCCAATCGGTCCAGTCGTCGCGCGTCGCGCCCTCGATGCGCGGGATGACCACGTCCGGCGGCGGCGGATTGCCCTCCGGGTCGTTCCAGACGAACAACATCTTGTCCTGCACCAGCGTCGTCCACGCCGCGGTGCGCGCCCGCAGCGGAACCCGGCGGCTGTAGGGAATCTGCTTGCACCGGCCGTCGCCGCCCCAGCGCCAGTCGTGGAACGGGCAGGCGACCTCGTTCCCCTTGACTGTGCCCTGCGACAGATCGCCGCCCATGTGCCGGCAATACGCGTCGAGCACGTTGAGCTTGCCGTCCTCGCCGGCGAACACCACGAGCTTCTGCCCGAACGCGGTGATCGGATGCGGCTTGCCGTCGGCGAAACTCTCGGCCAGCCCGAGACAGTGCCACCCGCGGGCGAACCGCGTGGGCGCCGCGCCGGCCTCGATCACGCGGACCTCGTCCGGTGCCGGCTCCACTGTGGTCATTGTCGGATCTCCTTCCAGTGCCCCGCTTCTGCGAGTCTGAACGTAGAACGGCGGGCGGTGCGCGAGCTGGTGCTATCTCGGTGACTGAGAGTCCTTTGTGGACGATTAGTTCCAGGCGAGTTCGGCCGTGCGCAGCCGAACCATCGGGTACAGCTCCTGGGTGACCTGCCGCGCCGCGACCACGACCAGCGGCGCGACACGCTCCAGCGCGGTCTGCGCGTCGCCGACCAGAGAGATCGCGGCTTCCGGCCCTTCCGGTCCGCGGATGGCAGCGGCGACACAGGAGATGTCAGAGAAGCATTCGCCGCGTTCGAAAGCGAGACCGTTGCGATCGCGGATCCGGCCGAGCTCGCGGTGCAGCGTCACCATGTCGCAGATCGTCCGGCTGGTCTGACGGCCGAGCGTCGGCATGACGCGGTCCTCGACCTGTTCGGCGGGGAGCCATGCGAGCATCGCCTTGCCGAGCGCGGTGCACTGCGCGGGCGCGCGGCCGCCGACGCGCGACGGGACGACCGCGGCGAACCGGCCGCCGACCTTGTCGAGATACCGGACGTCAGCGCCGTCGAGGATCGCCAGATGCGCGACCATCCCGGTGCGCAACTGCAGTTCGTGCAGCACGGCCGCGGTCGCCTCGCGCAGTTCGAGATGGTTGCCGCCGGTGCCGCCGAGGTTCAGCGCGCGAGCGCCCAGCGCGTACCCGAACGACGAATGCGACAGCCACTGCAGCCGCACGAGCTGGTCGAGGATGCGGTGCGCGGTCGAACGGGGGAGATGGGTCGTGCGCGCGACCTGTTCGAGGGTGAGCCGGGTGCTCGGCGCGTCGAAGGCGTCGAGGATCAGCGTCATCCGCTCGACCATCGACGGCGGCAAGGTGCGGTTCTGCGCGACATCCGTGCCGAGGGAGTCCGTTTCGATCGCGACAACCGTCATGCTGTGCTCCTCGCGGACGAATTGAAATCATTTCTAGTTTTGAAGGTAACACGGCGGCCTCCCGGGGCGTCAACACGCGGCGGGTCACGACTGCGGCACGGCTCCCGATCAGCGGGAGAAGCCGCTCGCGCCGGCCCGGCGGCCGGTAGGCATGGCGGCATGGACATCGGCCTCGTGAGCCCCGTGGTGACCCGGCTGCCGGGGGACCCGAACGCCTGGGAGGACACCGCCGGGATCGAAGACCTGGCGCGGATCGCGGCGACCGCGGACCGGCTCGGCTTCGATCACCTGACCTGCAGCGAGCACGTCGCGGTGCCGGTCGCGGTCGCGGAGCAGCGCGGCTCGACCTACTGGGATCCGCTCGCGACCTTCGGTTTCCTCGCCGCTCGCACCAGCCGGATCCGGTTGGTCACGCAGGTGCTCGTGCTGGGATATCACCATCCGCTGGAGATCGCGAAGCGCTACGGGACGCTCGACACGGTCAGCGGCGGGCGGCTCGTGCTCGGTCTGGGCGTCGGGTCGCTGCGGGAGGAGTTCGACCTGCTGGGCGCGCCGTTCGAGCAGCGCGGCGAGCGGGCCGACGACGCGCTGCGGGCGCTGCGAGCCGCGTTGTCGCAGCGGCTGCCGGAGTATCACGGCCCGCACTACGACTTCGGCGGGATGATCGTCGAACCGCATGCCGTGCAGGCGAAAGTCCCGCTGTGGGTCGGCGGCCGAACCAAGCGCTCGCTCCGGCGGGCGGTGGAACTGGCCGACGGCTGGGTCCCGTTCGGGCTGTCGCTGGAGGAACTGCGCCGGATGCTCGGCGCCGTTGAGCTGCCGAGCGGCTTTCAGGTCGTGTTGTCGCCCGGAAGGCCGCTGGACCCGGGCACGGCCTCCTGCCGGGATCGGCTGGCCAGGGTGGTCGAGGCCGGGGCGACGACGGTCAGCGCACGGATCGCGGCGAACTCCGCCGACCACTACTGCGAGCAGCTCGAAGCGCTCGCCGAGCTAGGAAGCGAGGTCTGAAGTGGACCGGATCGCCCAGTTGGAGGCGCGGCTCGCGCGGCTGGAGGACGAACGCGAGATCAGCAGGCTGATCGCCGCGTACGGTCCGCTGGCGGATGCCGGCGCGGCCGAGGACGTCGCCGCGCTGTGGACCGAGGACGGGGTGTACGACGTCGACGAGATCTACCTCGAAGGCCGCGAACAGCTGGCCCGGATGGTCCGGTCGAGCGCCCATCAAGGCTGGATTTCCGCCGGTTGCGCGCATTTCGTCGGCCCGCCGCACGTGACCGTCGACGGCGACACGGCGATCGCGGTCTGCCACTCGCTGATGGTGGTGCATCAGGACGACCGCTTCGTCGTCCGGCGCGCCACGGCGAACCATTGGGCGCTCGCCCGCACCGAGGAGGGATGGAAGGTCACCCGGCGCACCAACCGGGTTCTCGACGGCCGGGCCGAGTCGCCCGGGCTGCTGCGGCAGGGCGCGTACGGCGAGCCGGCGTTCCTCTGAGCCGGTCCCGGTCACTGGAATCGGCCCGGCGCTGACGGCGGTGAGCAGGCACAATCACGCCGCACCGGTGCGCGAGGAGGGAGACCTTTGATGAGCCTCTCCGCTGATCCTCGGCAGGCGCTGACCGCGCCCGGCGGGCCTTGTGAGCTGCGCACGGAGACTGTGCTGGGCGTGCCGATGACGGTGTTCGCGCATCGTGCGCGGTCGCTGGGGGAGGTGCTGGCGGCTTCGGCGCGGCACGGCGATCGCGAGTACCTGGTGACTGCCGACCGCCGGATCACCTTCGCCGCGCATGCCCGCCAGGTGGCGTCGGTGGCTTGCGCGCTCCGCGAGGAGTACGGGATCGGCAAGGGCGACCGGGTCGCGATCGCGGCGGCGAACAGTCCGGAGTGGGTGGTCGCGTTCTGGGCGACGGTGTCACTGGGCGCGATCGCGGTCGGCTACAACGCGTGGTGGTCGCGGCCGGAACTGGAGTACGCGCTCGGCCACACGCGACCGTCTCTGGTGGTCGCCGACGCGAAGCGGGCCGCGCTGCTGGACGGGGTACCGGTGCTGACCGTCGAGGAGGACATACCCCGGCTAGCGCGCGGTTCGGATGGACCGCTGCCTTCCTGCGCGGTCGATGAGGACGATCCGGCGATCATCCTCTACACCAGCGGCACCACCGGGCGGCCGAAAGGCGCGGTGCACACGCACCGGAACCTGACGTCGGTGATCGAGTTCCACCGCCTGAACAGCGAAGTCGCCCGTGTGCTCGGCGACCCCACGGATCCGTCCGCGCGGCGGTACTTGCTCGGGGTGCCGCTGTTCCACATCGCCGGACTGCACAATCTGGTCGTGCCGCGGCTGGCTGATGGCAGCGCGGTGGTGTTGCACCAGGGCGGTTTCGACGCGGAGCGCGTGTTGCGGCTGGTCGAGGCTGAGCGGGTGACGAACTGGGGCGTTGTGCCGACGATGGCGCACCGTCTCCTGGAGCACGGCAATCTTGACCGGTACGACCTTACCTCGCTGACTGCTTTCACTCTCGGCGCTGCGCCTTCCTCTCCGGCATTTCAGCAACGGTTGCGCGCGGAGCTTCCGGTGGCGGAACAGGGATTAGTTGACAGCTACGGTCTGACGGAATCGTCCACAGCGATTTCTGTTGCCACGTCGGCTGATCTCGCCGCATCGCCAGGCACTGTCGGACATCCGATCGCGACGGTGGAGCTGGAGATCCGGGACGCTTTCGGCGAGTTAGTGCCCGAGGGCGGCGCGGGGGAGATCTGCGTGCGCAGCCCGTTTACGATGCTGGGCTATTGGGAAGATCCCGAAGCCACGTCCGCCGTTATCGACGACCAGCGGTGGTTGCACACCGGGGATATCGGCGTTCTTTCCGGCGGCCAGCTGCGGCTCACCGCGCGCCGGTCGGATTTGATCCTGCACGGCGGGGAGAACGTTTATCCGGCCGAGGTGGAGAACGTGCTGGCCGAACACCCGGCGGTGCGGGAATGCATCGTGCTGGGCGTGCCGCATGTCGACCTGGGCCAGGAAGTGGCCGCGGTGGTAGTGGTTTCCGTGTCGGTCGGCGAGGACGAGCTGCGGGCGTTCGCGGCGGAGCGGCTGGCGTATTTCAAGGTCCCGTCGCGGTGGCGGATCGGGACGGAACCGTTGCCGCGCAACGTGACCGGCAAGGTGGTGCGCAACCGGGTGCCGCGGCCCTGATCCCGTTGACCGGGAGCGCGTCCGCGCGCCCGGGTGCTCCGCTGGGAGGCTCGGGGCAGCCGGGACCGCATCGTATCCGGACCGGAGAAAGGGAAGCGCCATGACCCATCCCGCTCTTGCCGCAATCGACGAGCGCTCCGAGGAGATCTCGGCGCTCGGGCCGGAAAACGAGCGGCTCGGCCGGCTCGCCGACGAAGCGGCCAAGGTGCTCCGGGAAACCGGCGCGATCAAAATGCTCCAGCCCGCCGATTACGGCGGCGCGGAAGCCCATCCGCGCGAATTCGCGGAAACGGTCATGCGGCTGGCGTCGCTCGACGGGTCGACGGGCTGGGTCGCCGGGATCGTCGGCGTGCACCCGTGGGAAATGGCGCTCTGCGACCGTCGTGTGCAGGAAGAGATCTGGGGCGCTGACAACGACACCTGGATCGCTTCGCCGTACGCGCCGATGGGCGTGCTGAAACCGGTCGACGGCGGATATGTCTTCAACGGACGGTGGCAGTTCTCGTCCGGAACCGACCACTGCGACTGGATTTTCCTCGGCGGCTTCCTCGGCGACGCGGACGGCACTGTCGTGCAGCCGCCCCGGAACTACCACGTGATCCTGCCCCGCGCGGACTACGAAATCGTCGAGGACACCTGGGACGTCGTCGGCCTGCGCGGCACCGGCAGCAAGGACATCGTCGTCAAGGACGCGTTCGTTCCGGAGTACCGCGCGGTCCCGTTCAGCCGGATGACCGACGGCAGTGCGCTGCGCGAATCCGGTCGTACCAACCCGACGTACGGCGTCCCGTTCACGACGATTTTCCCGCTCGGCATCACGTCCGCGGTGATCGGCATCGCCGAGGGCGCGTTGGCCGCGCATCTGGCCTATCAGCGCACGCGCGTGCAAATCACCGGTACTCGGGTGAAAGACGACCCGTACGTGCTGTTCGCGATCAGCGCCGCCGCCGAGGAGATCAAAGCCTCGAGGATTGCCATGCTGGACAACGTTTCCCGCTTCTACGACAAGGCAGCCGCCGGTTCGCCGGTTACGCTCGCCGACCGCGCCGCGTCGCGCCGCACCCAGGTCGCCGCGGCGTGGCGAGCGGTGCGCGCGATGGACGAGGTGGTCGCCCGCAGCGGCGGCAACGGCCTGCGGATGGACAACCCGATCCAGCGATTCTGGCGCGACGGCCACATGGGCCTGGCGCACGCGATCCACGTGCCAGGCTCGGTGTTCCACGCGTCCGCGCTGACCGACCTCGACGTCGAGCCGCCACCCGGCCCGATGCTCTCCATGATCTGAACTCTCTTACCCCGCAAGGAGTTTCGCTATGACCGACATCCGAGGACTCGGATACCTCCGGGTCCAGAGCCGGGACCTGCCGCGCTGGCGCGAGCTGACCGTGGAGGCGCTCGGCTTCGCCGAAACGTCCGGCCCGGTTCCCGACGGTCTGTACCTCCGGATGGACGAACGCGAGGCACGGCTGATCGTGCTGCCCGGCGAGGACGACCGGGTGCTCGCGGTCGGCTGGGAGGTGCGCGACCAGTTCGCGCTGGCCGCGGTCGGGCGTGCGGTGGAAGCGTCCGGAACCGCGGTGAAAGTGTTGTCGGAACAGCAATGCCGCGAACGCCGCGTCGATTCGGCGATCACCTTCGACGACCCGTCCGGCACCCCGGTCGAGGTCTTCTTCGGCCCGGTCCTCGACCACGACCCGGTGCGGACGAAGTGGACGCAGCAGTTCGTGACCGGCGCGCAGGGCATGGGCCACGTGGTGCTGCCGACGACGAACTTCGCCGAGGTCGAGACGTTCTACACCGAGGTGCTGGGCTTCCTCCCGCGCGGCGCGGTCTCGATGAGCGGCGCGGCCCCCGACCAGAAACCCCGCCGGGTGCGGTTCATGGGCGTCAACGAGCGCCACCACAGCCTGGCGATCTGCCCGGCCCCGCACGGCGAACCGCCGGGCCTGGTGCACCTGATGGTCGAGGTCGATTCCCTCGACGCCGTCGGCCGCGCCCTGGACGAGGTCGGCAAGCGCGGGTTCTCGGTTTCCTCGACGCTGGGTCGGCACACGAACGACAAGATGGTGTCGTTCTACGTCCGGGCGCCTGGTGGGTGGGACCTGGAGTACGGGACCGAGGGAATGCTGGTGGACGAACGGTTCTACACCGCGGAGGAGATCACGCGGGACAGTTACTGGGGGCATGACTGGTCCGGGTCGGAGCAGTTGGCCGCGTTCACCCCGCCGAAGGGGTAGCTCGCGTCCGTGAGGGGAACCCTGAGGGAATCAGAGTCCGTCAGGGTTCCCCTCACGGACCACAAGCCCGGCACTGGCAAGAGCCGAGCCCGTCGACCCAAGCCGACGCACCCCTAGCGGTGCCTTAGGTCCTCGGCATGACCGGGGCGACCGCTCACGAGGCCTTTTCCCAGACCGAGATGTGCTGCTCGCTCTCGTGTGTGAACGGCTCGCCCGCCCAGTTCTCCCACCGCGACCGCAGCCGCAACCCCGCCAGCCGCGCCATCAGATCCAGCTCGGCGGGCCACGTGTACCGGAACGGAATCGCCCGGAACTCGCCGCGGCCGTCGGCCACCCGCGCGTGGTACGAACTCATCGACTGCGTGGAGACGTCGTAGAGATCGAATCCCCAATGCGTCGCGCTCAGATCGAACGGAACGACGGTCTGCCCCGGCGGCAGCTTCCGCAGGTCCGGCACCCCGACCTCGATCACGAAGCACCCGCCCGGCGCGAGATGCGCCGCGGCGTTGCGGAAACAGGCCACCTGCGCGTCCTGAGACGTCAGGTTGCTGATGGTGTTGTACACCAGATATGCCACCGAGAAGACCCCCGAGACCCGGGTCGTCGCGAAGTCGCCGATCGTCACTTCGATCGCGTCACCACCCGGTTTGGCGCGCAGCTGCGCGGCCATCGCCGACGACAGGTCAATCCCCGCGACCGGCACACCCCGAGCGGCGAGCGGCAACGCGATCCGGCCGGTGCCGATGCCGAGTTCCAGTGCGCGACCGTCTCCGGCGAGTTCGGCCAGGACGTCGACCGCCGGATTCACCGCTTCCGGAGCGAACATTTCGGCTGACGATTCGTCGTATCCGGCAGCGACACTTTCCCCGAAGTAGTCCTCCACGCCAGCGACGGTAACCGGCGCCGGCGTGGAGCGCAGGTCATTTTCCGGCTTGTGCCACCAGATCGTCGACGGCCCGGGCAGCGAAAGCCATCGCCGTGCCCAACGGAATTCCCGGCCCCGGGTAGTAGCCCCCGGTCATGGACGCCGCCGAATTGCCCACCGCGTAAAGACCTTCCACCGCCGACCCGTCTTCGTGCAGCACCCGAGCATCCGGGTCGGTCACCAACCCGCCCTTCGTGCCCAGGTCCGACAACACCAGCCGCGCGGCGCGGAACGGCGGCCGATCGACCGGCACCAGCACCGGATTAGCGAAATGCCGCGCGTATTCATCCTCGCCACGGCCGAAATCCGCGTCGTGCCCGGCCTCGGCAAACGAGTTGAACCGAGCAACCGTCTCCGGCAGCTCCGGTGCGTCGATCAGCTTCGCCAGCTCCGCGAGAGTGTCCGCCTCGACCCACGTGCCGGCCGCCAGGTGGTCGTCCGGCCGTCCGCCCGGCAACGCGATGGCGGGCAACCGGCCGCCCTCCCGGCTGTCGAACACGAGGTGCGAAGGGACCCGCCGTGCCGGATCCGCTGCCATCTCCCGGCCCATCTGGTCATACGGCAGCGATTCGTTCGCATACCGCCGCCCGTCGCGGTCCACGACGATGCCGCCGCGGAAGCCGAGCGTGAACGACGCGCCGCCGTCCGGCATCGCGATTCCCGGGCACCACCAGCCCTCGTCCATCAGGTCGACGGCCGCGCCGAGCTCGATCGCCGCCTCCAGGACCTGGCCGCGGTTCGTTTCCGCGGGGGCCATCGACCAGGCCGCCGAGCCCGGCACGCCGGACTGTTCCCGCAGGCCGGCGTTCCGCTCGAACCCGCCCGCGCCGATGAGCACGCCGTGAGTCGCCCCGATCCGCCGCGAGCCGACGCCGACGCTGACGCCGACCACCCGGCCGTCCTCGACCACCAGTTCGTCGACGGGGGTCCCGGTGAACACGGTGCCGTTGCCAGTCGCGTCGAAGGCCAGCAGCAGCCGTCCGATCAGCGCGCGGCCGCCGTCCAACGGCGCGTCCCGGTGCCCGCGGCCGGTGCGGTCGCGGTCCACCGGCGGACGCACCAGCTCCGCGCGTTCGCCCAGCTCGGACAACGGCAGGTCGACCGGCACGAACGAGCGTCCGCCGGGGACCCGGCCGGGCCGGTCGAAGTAGTCCGGGAACGCCCGCCACTCGAACTCGAGCGCCGGGTCCGCCTCCAGCGCGGCGACCAGCTCCGGCGCCTTCGCCAGGAACGCCTCCTGCCGCCCGGTCCGGTCCTCGCCGAGCAGCGCGCGCAGGTACTCGCGCGCGGCGGCGGTGGAATCCGCGACGCCGAACCGCTCCTGGACCTGCGTGCCCGGCAGCCAGCAGGCCGCGCCGGAGTACGCCGACGTCCCGCCGAGCAGGGCGGCGCCCTCGACCACCGCGGTGCGCAGTCCCGCTCGGGCGGCGAGGTACGCGCCGGTCAGCGCGCCCGCGCCGGACCCGACCACCACCACGTCGAACTGGTCGTCGAAAGCCATGAGTCCTCCAAGTCGTCGCGACCCGCCGAGCCAACCGCATCGCCGCCGCGCCGGGGCGCGGTCATCCCACTCACCGGTAGCGGCGGCACCCGGTGGGAGGATCGTGCGCGAGAATGGCCTGATCACGAGCGGAGGAGTCGCGGTGCCGAGAGTCGCCGAAAACCGGGCGCCGGCCACGCCGAGTTCGCCCGCGCAGCAGGAGCGCTACCGGCGGATCCTGCGAGCGGCCGCGGACCACGGCGCCGAGCACGGCCTCGACCGGATCCAGATGCTCGACGTCGCCCGCGACGCCGGCGTCGCCATCGCCACGCTCTACCGGTACTTCCCGTCGAAGACGATCCTGTTCACCGCGTTGCTGCACAGCCAGGTCGAACAGCTGGACCGCAACAGCGTCCCGGTCGAGCCCGGCCAGGAACCGGCCGAGGCGGTCGCGCGCGTGCTGGTCGACGCCGCCCGCCGCCTGCTGGAACGGCCGCGGCTCGCGCAGGCGATGCTGCAGTCGAACAACGCGACGGTCGCGGGGGAGTCGCCGAACATGGCCGCGACGGTCGAGTTCGCCGACCTGATCCTCCGCGTCGCCGGGGTGGCGGAGGCCAGAGAGCACGACCGCCGCTTGGTCCGGCTGATCGAGCAGACCTGGTACGGCGTGCTGACCTCGCAGCTGAACGGGCACATCACGGCGGAGGAGGCGGAGGCGGACACGGTGCTGGCGTGCCGGTTGCTGCTCGCCGAATTGGGCCGCTGACCGGTTTCTCCCGGTGACCGGGATGAGCCCGCCGCCCGAAGCGGAGTCCCCGTAGCGTCGCGGCCGTTCCCGGAACCCCACCTCAGGAGGCCGTCATGCCGCGCACCGTCGTCGTCACCGGAGCGAGTTCGGGGATCGGTGCGGCACTCAGCAGCCTCCTCGCCGAGCGCGGCGACCAAGTCCTCGGCGTCGATCTCGCGGGCAGCGACGTCGACGCTGACCTCTCGACCCCGCACGGCCGCACCGCCGCGGCCGAGGAGGTCGGCAAGCGCACCGGGCACGTCGACGCGGTGGTCACCTGCGCCGGAACGTCGAACCCCGGCGAAGCGATGGTCACGGTCAACTACTTCGGCAGCACCGGTTTCATCGAGGCCCTGCAGCCGTTGCTCGCGAAATCCGAAGCGCCGCGCGTGGTCTTGGTCGGCTCGATCTCCGGCACCCAGCCGAACGACCCCGCGGTGGTCGAGGCCTGTCTGCGCGGCGACGAGCAAGCCGCGCTGACCGCCGCCCGCGAGGCGATCGCGGACAACCGGGCGGTCCAGCTGTACCCGTCCTCGAAGTCCGCGATCGCGCAATGGGCGCGCCGGACGTCCGTCTCGGCGGGTTGGGCGGACGCGGGAATCGCGGTCAACGTGGTCGCCCCCGGCGTGGTCCTGACGCCGATGACCGACGAGCTTTTCGCCGACCCGAAGATGAAAGCCGTGATGGACAAGGCAGTCCCGATGCCGCTGCACGGTTACGCGGCCGCGGAGGACGTCGCGCGAGTGCTGGCGTACTTCGCCGACGCCGCGACGACGCACATCACCGGCCAGGTCGTCTACGTCGACGGCGGTGCCGAGGCGACCCTCCGCCCGGCGGCGCACTACTGATGACGACTTACGCCGAAAGCGTCCCGCTCTCGCCCGTCCCGAACGACGACGGCATCGACGCTGCCGTCGCGGCGGCCCGCCGGGTCGTCAACGCGCTCCTGCAGGCTGGCGCGAACAGCGCCGCACCGATGACGGACATAGCCCGCGATCTCAACCGGATCGCCGCCCAGCTCGAAGAGCACGCGCCGGAGCGGCAGGAGCGCTTCGTCGGCATGTGGGCCGGGCGACCGCGGCACGATCCCGTCACCGGCCCGGAAAACGCGCTCGCCCCGCCGCTGCACCTGCACGGCCTGCCAGACGGATCGGTGACCGGCACGGTGACGCTCGGCCTGCCGTATCAAGGCCCGCCCGGCTGCGTGCACGGTGGGATTTCCGCGCTGCTGCTGGATCACGCGCTCGGCGTCGCCAACAGTTGGGGGCCTGGACCGGACGGGATGACCGGCACGCTCAGCGTCCGCTACCACCGGACTACCCCGCTGTTCGAGGAGCTGACGATTCGCGCGCGGCAGCAATCCAGCGAAGGCCGCCGGATCCACACGACCGGCGAAATTCTCGCCGACGGTCAGGTCTGCGTTTCCGCGGACGGGATTTTCGTGGCGAAACACGTCGCGCGGCCAGTCGCCCAGGACGAAGGAGGCCGATGAACACGCTCGCGGGCCGGGTGGCCCTGGTGACCGGCGCCGGACAAGGCGTCGGGCAAGGAATCGCGCTGGCGCTGGCGGGGGAGGGGGCGTCGATCGCGGTCCTCGGGCGCACGCGCGGCAAGCTGGACGAGACCTGCCGCCTCCTGCGGGAGCGGGGTGCCACCGCGGAACCGTTCGAGTGCGATGTCGCGGACACCGCGTCGATTCCCGGGGTCGTCGACGAGGTCGTTTCGCGATTCGACCGGCTGGACATTCTGGTCAACAACGCCTACTCCGGCGCTTTCGGGCCGTTGCTGAAAATGAGCGACGAGGATTTCACGCGCGGTTTCTCGACAGGACCGTTTGCCGCGTTCGCTTTTATGAAAGCCGCCCATCCGCATTTGAAGGCGACGGGTGATGGTTCGATCGTCAACCTGGTCACCTCAGCGATGGTGCGCTGGGATCCCACCACCTACGGTGCTTACGCCGCGGCGAAACAGGCCTTGCGCTCGTTGTCGCGCACCGCCGCCGTGGAGTGGGCGCGCGACGGGATCCGGGTCAACGCGATCGCGCCACACGCGTTGTCGCCGAGCTTGAAATGGTGGACCGAACACAATCCCGAAGAGGCCGCCGAATTCGTCTCGACCATTCCGATGGGCCGGATCGGGGAGTGCGAGGAGGACATCGGCCGCGCCGTAGTCGCGCTGGTCGGTTCTGATCTGCGCTACCTGACCGGAGCCACCGTGCCGCTCGACGGCGGCCAAGCCTTCTTCGGCTGAGCCTTCTGAGGAGACCTCGCTGTGTCCACCCTTTCCGCCCTCGACACCGCCGCCGCCATCCGCCGCGGCGACCTGTCCGCCCGGGAGGCCGCCGAACAGGCGATCGCCCGCATCGAGGAGGCGAATCCGCGGCTCAACGCCGTCGTCGGCCGCCGCTTCGAGGCTGCTCTCGCGGAGATCGACGCCGGTCTCCCGGACGGCCCGCTCACCGGAGTCCCGTTCCTGGTCAAGGATCTCGGCACCGAAGTCGCCGGTCTCCCCGCCACTCAGGGCAGCGCGCTATTCGCCTCCGCTATGTCCACAGTGGACAGCGAACTGATCCGCCGCTACAAACGCGCCGGTTTGGTCATCCTGGGCACCACCAACACCCCCGAATTCGGCCTCAACGCGAGCACTGAGCCGCAATTGCACGGCTCCACGCACAACCCGCACGACCTCTCGCGCTCGCCAGGCGGCTCGAGCGGCGGTTCCGCGGCCGCCGTCGCCGCGGGCCTGGTCCCCGCCGCACACGCCACCGACGGCGGCGGCTCGATCCGGATCCCGTCGGCGATGTGCGGCCTGGTCGGCCTGAAACCCAGCCGCGGCCGCACCACCGGCGCCCCCGACTCCGGCACGCTGGCCGCGCCGGTCTCCGTCGCCCACGCGGTCACCACGACAGTCCGTGACAGCGCGGCCCTGCTGGACGCGATCGCCGGACCACTCCCGGGCGAAGCCTTCGCCGCCCCAACCCAGCCCGGCACCTTCCTCGACGCGACCCGCCGCGCTCCCGGCCGTCTCCGCATCGGCCTGGCCGCCCAAGCCCGAACCGGCGTCGATCCGCATCCCGCCTGCCTGGCCGCGGTGCAGCAGACGGCGAAACTCTGCGAGGAACTCGGCCACTATGTCGAGGAAACCGTCGCCCCGTTCGATTTCCCGGACGTTCGCACGACCGGCGGGGTGCTGATGGGCGCGGACCTGGTGGTGATCGTCGAAGACCAACTGGCCGCTTTGGGCCGGGAACTCCAGCCGGGCGACGTCGAGCCGTTCACCGAACTGCTGCTCGACCACTACCGCGGCTTGACCGCTAACCAGCTCCACCGCGCGCTGCGCCGGGCACAGGAGATCGGGTGGGAGGTCGGGCAGGTCTTCACCTCCTATGACGTGCTGCTCACGCCGACGCTGCCGCTCCCGACTCCGCCGCTGGGCTTGCTGGACACGACGGATCCCGCGTCGATCTACGAGCACGCGGGCGCGTATTCGGCGTGGACCAGCGTTTTCAACGTGACCGGGATGCCCGCGATCTCGCTCCCGCTGGGCCGGGACGACGACGGACTGCCGCTGGGGGTGCAGTTCGCCGCGGACCTGGGGCAGGAGGGGTTGCTGTTGTCGCTGGCGGCGCAGGTGGAGGAAGCGGCGCCCTGGGCCCACTGACCGTTCGTCAGTTGCGGACGATGGCCGATCCGCTGCTCGACAGGTTGGACATGATGACCAGGACCCCGATCAAGGTCAGGATCGCCCACATCACGACCACGGTGGTCACGATCAACGCGTGCCGCCGGATAGCCGCGAGCTGGCCGAGGATTTCCAGGTTGATCCTGTTCGCGTAGTCCGTCGGCCCGTCCGTCTCGGACGCTGCTTTGAGCCGCGCGGCGACTGCTTCGGGACTGGTAAATGCGTTCGCATGATAGCGAGGACGGGGCTTGAGTTCGGGCACAGTTGTTTCTCCTCCGGCTAAACACGGATAGACGCACGGGAATCGTCGAGCCAGGCCGTCGCGTTACCGCGCCGATGAATTCCCCGCCGATCGGCGAGGCTCCCGGTCACCGAGATCGCCGGAGCGGGCCCACCCTTCCGTTTCCTACCGTGACAAGGTGACTTCCACGACCCCCACCCCGCCCGATCCGCTGGCCCCCGCGCGGCTCGGGCCGGTGCAGTTGCGCAATCGCGTCGTCAAGGCGGCTACTTACGAGGGACTCAGCCACCACGGCCGGGTCACTCGGGATTTGGTCGATTTCCACGTCGGCTACGCGAAGGGCGGCGTCGGGATGACGACGGTCGCCTATTGTGCGGTCGCCAAGGAAGGCCGCACCGACCGGCATCAGATTTACTGGGCCGACGAAGCCCTGCCCGGACTGCGCGTGCTCACCGACGCGGTGCACGCGGAGGGCGCGGCGATTTCGGCGCAGATCGGGCACGGCGGGCCGGTCGCGAATCCGAAGGGCAACGGGCTGCCCGCGCTCGCGCCGAGCCGGTATTTCCACAAAACGACGCTCAGTTTCGCGCAGGAAATCGACCACGCCGGCATCGAACGCGTCAAACGCGCCCACGCCGACGCGGCCCTGCGCGCAATCGAATGCGGGTTCGACGCCATCGAGGTCCACTTAGGACACAACTATCTGATCAGTTCCTTCCTGAGCCCCAAACTCAACCACCGCACCGACGAATACGGTGGCTCGCTGGAAAACCGCGCCCGGCTCGCGCGCGACACGATGCGCGCGGTGCGCGACGCGGTCGGCGACCGGATCGCGGTGATCGTCAAAATGAACATGGACGACGGTGCGCCCGGCGGCTTTTGGCTCGACGAGGCGATCCCGGTAACGCAATGGCTCGAAGCCGACGGCACCTGCGACGCTCTCGAAATGACCGCGGGTTCGTCGCTGCTGAACCCGATGTATCTCTTCAAGGGCGACGCGCCGGTCCGCGAGTTCGCGGCAGTGATGCCGCAGCCGTTGAAGCTGGGTGTGCAGGCGGTGGGGAAGCATTTCATCCGCGAATATCCTTACCAGGACGCGTTTCTGCTCGAGGACGCGCGGCAGATCCGGGCCGCGGTGAAGCTGCCGATGGTGCTGCTCGGCGGGATCACCGACCGCGCGTCGATGGATTTGGCGATGCGGGAGGGATTCCAGTACGTCGCGATGGGCCGGGCTTTGCTGCGCGAGCCGGATTTGGTCAACCGGATCGCCGCTGAGCCGGAGACGCCGTCGTTGTGCATTCACTGCAACAAATGCATGCCGACGAACTTCACCGGGACGCGCTGTGTGCTGGTGGACCGGACCACGACTCGGGGTGCGGATTGGGGACAGCCCGCGGGTTACGTGGGCTGAGCCCTCAGCGGTTCTGCGGCAGATCCGACAGGTCCAGCACGAACCGGTACCGGACGTCGTTGCGTTCCAACCGGTCGAGGGCTTCGTTGACGCGCGCCGACGGGAGGAGTTCGATGTCGGCGGCGATGCCATGCCGGGCGCAGAACTCTAGCAGGGCGGCGGTCGCGGGACGGCCGCCGCTGCCCGCGGAGCTGAGTTTCTTGCGTCCTACCAACAGATCGATGGCCTGCACGGTGACCGAGCCGAGGTGCCCGACGTGGCTCAGGGTTCCGTCGAGGGCGACGAGCTTGAGGTAGGGCGCGACGTCGTGCGGGACGGCGATGGTGTCGATGACGACGTCGAACCGGTCCCGGGCCGCGGCCATCTGGCGCTCGTCGGTCGAGACGATCAGATCGTGGCTGCCCAGCCGACAGGCGTCGTCGGCTTTGTCGGCGGACCGGCTGATGACCGTGGTGTCGGCCCCGAGCGCGACGGCGAGTTTGACCGCGAGGTGCCCGAGTCCGCCGAGCCCGGCCACGGCGACCCGGGTGCCCGGTCCGACGCCGAGGGCTCGCAGCGGTTCCCAGACGGTGATCCCGGCGCACAGCAGGGGAGCGGCGGCCGCGGGGTCGAGCCCGGCGGGGAGCGGGTAGGCGAATTCGTCGCGGACGATGTACTCGCGGGAGAAGGCCCCCAGCGTGGCGGTCCCGTCGCGGCGGTCCGTGCCGCCGTAGGTCAGGGTGGGGAACTCGTGACAGAAGTTTTCCTGTCCTGCCTCGCACATCGCGCACGCGCCGCAGGAGTCGACGATGTTGCCGACCGCGACCTGGTCGCCGATGGCGAATCGGGTGACCTCGTGCCCGATCTCGGTGACCACGCCGGTGAACTCGTGGCCGGGCACCAAAGGCGCTTCGCCGGTGTGGGTGCGGACGGCGTGCAGATCGGTATGGCAGACGCCGCAGTAGTCCACGCGAACGGCGACGTCGTCGGCCCGTAGTTCTCGACGCCGCAACGAGGTCCGCCGTAACCCGGCGCGGTCGGCTTGCCAGCCCAGAGTGCTCCGCATGCTCGCCCCTCAAACAAACAGACTGTTCGGTCTATTGTCACGGTAGCGGCCGTACGCCGATTCGGCAAACAGACTGGTCTGTTGTTATCGTGCCCGGCATGGCCGACAAGCCCCTGACCTCGCGCGGAGCCGCCACCCGGCAGCGCATCCTGGACGTGGCGACCGGGGAGTTCGCCGAGCACGGGATCGCCGGGGCGCGCGTCGACCGCATCGTGGCCGCCGCCCGCACCAACAAGGCGCAGCTCTACGGCTACTTCGGCAGCAAGGAAGGGCTGTTCGACGCCATTTTCTCCGCCTCGCTGGAGCGGATCATGACCGTCGTGCCGATCGACGCCGCCGACCTCGCCGGCTGGGCCGTCCGCCTCTACGACGAGTACCTCCGCCGCCCCGACCTCATCCGGCTGGCCACCTGGGAGCGCCTGGAGCGCCGCCCGGCCGGACACCTCGTCGACGACAGCGACCGCCTCGACGACGCCAAACTGCGCGCCATCGCCGAGGCGCAAGCCGCGGGCATCGTCCGGGAAGGAGACCCGTTCGACCTGATGGCCATGGTCATCGCGATGTCGATGGCATGGTCGCCGGTCAGCAACGTTTACGCCGCCAGTGGCCAGGAAGCGCCGGAGCTGCACGAACAGCGCCGGGCTTTGCTTCGCGAGAGTGTGGAGCGGGTCATCGCACCCGGCTGAGCGAGCCCACCGCCTTGCTCACGTTTCCCGCGGAAAGTTCGTGAATCCCTTCCGATTGCTCCGCAAGTACCACCCCGAAGCCGCGAGCGTCCCGCCATCCACCGGAATCGTGTGGCCGGTGACGTAAGAAGCCGCGTCCGTGGTCAGGAATTCGATCACCTTCGCGTATTCGTCCACGTGCCCGAACCGCCCCAATGGCACCCACGTCTCGACCTTCGACGGATCGTTGTCGCGCAACATGGCGGCAGCGGGAGTCTGCTGGCTGTCCGCGAGATCCGGCGCGATCGCGTTCACCCGGACGCCATGCCGTCCCACGTCGACGGCCAGGCTCTTCGTGAAAGCCGAAACCCCGGCGTTGTAAGCGGAATACACCGCATGCCCGGGGATGCCGCGAAACGCTTCCACTGTCGAATTGTTCACGATGACACCCGCGCCGTGCGAGATCATGTGCGGCAGCACTCGGTGCGTGACCTTGAAGACGTGCAGCAGGTTCAGTTCGTGCAACCGCGCCCACTGCTCCGGCGTGCTGTGCAGGAAATCCCGCGAAGCGGGCCGGAAATCGCCGACATTGTTGACCAGGACGTCGATCCGGCCGTCGCCCAAGCGCAGCGCGGCAGCGGTAACCGCCTCGACCACCTCGTCCGCGACGATGTCGCCGATGACCGTTTCGCACGCGCCGCCAGCCGCCTCGATCGCGGCGCGCGTGTCGGCGGCGGCAGCGGGATCGATGTCGTTCAGCACGACCAGGTCCCCGCGCGCGGCGAGGCGGCGGCTGGTCGCCCCGCCGATCCCCAGCGCGCCGCCGGTGACGATGCTGACTCGCCGGATTGCTTCCTGTGGCATGGAAAACCTCCTCGTCCTCAACCTAGCATTTGTTTGGTAGGCTGAGCGCTCCCGGCGAGAAGGAGCAGCATGCCTGTCAGCTTCGACCTGACCGATCGCGTCGTCCTCGTCACCGGCGGAGCGCGCGGAGTCGGCGACGGCATCGTGGCGACGTTCCTCGAAGCAGGCGCCGAGGTCGAGATCTGCGGGCGTACCGAACCCGCGAAGCTGCGCGAGGTCGACGGCCGCCGGCCGCGGTTCACGCAGGTCGACGTGCGCGAGCCGGAGCAGGTCCAGAAGTGGCTTGAGGAGATCGGCGAGCGGCACGGGCGGCTTGACGTCGTCGTCAACAACGCCGGCGGCGCACCGTTCGCGCAGTTCGCCGAGGCCTCGCCGCGATTCCACCGCAAGATCAACGATCTCAACTTCCTCGCCGCGGCATACGTGCTGCACGCGGCACATCCGATCCTGCGCGAGACGCCCGGGGCGTCGGCGGTGAACGTAACGTCGATCTCGGCGCGGCGGCCCAGCCCGGGCACCGCGGTCTACGGCGCGGCGAAGGCGGCGCTGGAGAGTCTTACGACCAGTTTGGCTGTCGAGTGGGCGCCGCAGGTGCGGGTCAACGCGGTCAGTTGCGGATTGGTCGAGACGCCGGGTTCCGAGGACCACTACGGCGATCCGGCGCAGCGCGACGCGGTCGCCCGGACGATCCCGCGCGGACAGTTCGCGTCGCCGGCTGAGGTCGGCCAAGCCTGTCTGCTGCTTGCCTCACCGCTCGCGAGCCATGTCAGCGGAGCGGTGCTCAATGTGGACGGAGGCGGCGAATGGCCCGCTTTCCTCCAGCACACCCCGAACGCCTGAGGAGGACCTTGCTGTGCCCGAAGCCGTGATCGTCTCCGCCGCCCGCTCGCCGATCGGGCGGGCGTACAAGGGCTCGCTGAAAGACCTGCGCCCCGACGACCTCGCCGCGCAGATGGTCGAAGCCGCACTGGCGGCGGTCCCGGAGGTCGGCCGGATCGACGACCTGATGCTCGGCTGCGCGCAACCGGCCGGGGAACAGGCGTACAACCTGGGCCGGATGGTCGCGCTGCGGCTCGGCCTCGACGCGGTGCCCGGCACGACTGTGCACCGGTATTGCGCGTCTTCGCTGCAAACCACGCGGATGGCGATGCACGCTATCCGCGCTGGCGAAGGCGACGTGTTCGTCTCGGCGGGCGTCGAGTGTGTTTCGCGGTTCTCCCAAGGAAAAGCCGACGGCATGCCGGACACGAAGAACCCGTTGTACGCCGATGCGATGGCTGTGACCGAGAAGCGCGCAGGCGGCGGTCTGCAGTGGACAGACCCGCGGAAAGATGGTGCGCTGCCGGACGTTTACATCGCGATGGGCGAGACTGCGGAGAACGTCGCTGACCATTGTGGAGTGTCCCGAAAGGACCAGGACGCGTTCGCCGTGCGCAGCCAGAACCTCGCCGAAGCGGCGGGGGAGTTCTGGCAGAAGGACATTACGCCGGTGACCTTGCCGGACGGCACGGTGGTGTCCACCGACGACGGTCCGCGCGCGGGCGTGACGCTGGAGAAGGTATCTCAGCTCAAGCCGGTGTTCCGTCCGGACGGGACGGTCACCGCGGCAAACTGCTGCCCGCTCAACGACGGTGCGGCCGCGCTCGTGGTGATGAGCGACGTCCGGGCGCGCGAGCTGGGCATCCAGCCGCTGGCGCGGATCGTCGCCACCGGGGTGTCCGCGTTGAGCCCGGAGATCATGGGGCTCGGGCCGGTCGAAGCGAGCCGGCAGGCGCTGGGCCGGGCCGGACTGTCCGTCAAGGACATCGACCTGGTCGAGATGAACGAAGCCTTCGCCGCGCAGGTGCTGCCGTGCGTCGACCAGCTGGGCCTGGACCTCGACCGCGTCAACGTGCACGGCGGGGCGATCGCGCTGGGCCACCCGTTCGGCTCAACGGGCGCGCGGATGGCGACGACGCTGCTGCACGGCCTCCAGGAGCGGGACGCGACCTTCGGCCTGGAGACGATGTGCGCGGCGGGCGGACAGGGCATGGCGATGGTGCTGGAGCGGCTCGCCTGACCACCGGCGGAGCGTGTGTGGCGTTGCCGGTGAGAACCGGCAACGCCGCGCACGACCCCGTCCGGCTCACCTCACCCGCCCAGCTCTCGCTTCACGATCTTCCCGCTGGCATTCCTCGGCAGCTCCTCGATCGCCACGAACTCGCGCGGCACCTTGAAATTCGCCAGCCGCTCCCGGCAGTACTCCCGCAGCGCCGCCGGATCCAGCTCGACCCCCGCCCACAGCGTCACGTAAGCGCGGCCCACCGAGCCCATCCGCTCGTCGTCCACGCCGATCACCGCGGCCTCGACGACGTCCGGGTGCGTGCTCAGCACGTTCTCCACCTCGGCCGGGTACACGTTGAACCCGCCGACGGTGAACATGTCCTTCAGCCGCCCGGTGATCTTGACGCAGCCGTGCTCGTCCAACTGTCCGACGTCGCCGGTGTGCAGCCATCCCTCGGCGTCGATCGCCGCCGCGGTCGCGTCCGGGTCGTCGAAGTAGCCGAGCATCACGAACTCGCCCCGGATGAGGATTTCGCCGTCGGCGTCGACCGGCACGTCCTTGCCCTCGCCGTCGACCGCCCGGATCTCCAGCCCGGGCACCGCCGGTCCGGTCGTGTGCGCGACGTGCAGCGGGTCCTCGTTCGGCCGCGATTGGGTCGCGACGACGCATTCGGTGAGCCCGTACGCCTGCGCGACCTGCTCGAAGCCGAGGATTTCCAGCATGTCCGAGAACAGGTTCTCCGGCACCGAAGCCGCGCCGGCGATCGCGAAGCGCAGCGACGACAGGTCGAATTCGCCGCGTCGAGGGTGGTTGATCAGCGTGGTGAAGATGGTCGGCGCCCCGGGCAGCACTGAGATCCCGACTCGCTGGACCAGTTCCATCAACGCGACCGGGTCGAAGGTCAGCACCGGGTAGATCGTCGTGCCCGCGGTGATCGCCGCGACCACCCCGGCCTTGTAGCCGAAGGAGTGAAAGAACGGGTTCACGATCGCGTAGTTGTCCGCGGGCGTGAGCGACGCGCCTTTCGCCCATACGTCCGCGACGCCGATCGTCTGCGCGTGCGTGCTCATCACGCCCTTGGGCACGCCGGTGGTGCCCGAGGTGTACAGGATGTCCGCCACCGTGGAAGGCGTCACCGACGATTCATCGACGGCCGAAACCGACTCCGCGCCAGCGAGGAATTCGTTCCACGGCAACGCGACGCCGTCCGAACCGAGGTCGATCACGGTGTGCAGCCGCGGAAGCCCGGGCACAACGGAACCGCCGGAACCAGACCGGGACGCGGCCTCAGTCAGCATCCCGAGGTAGTCATTACCGAGAAACCCGTTGCACAGCACCAGCACCGAAGCGCCGGACCGCTCCAGCACCACCCGGGCCTCCTCGCCGCGGTACCGGGTGTTGATCGGCACCAGCGCCGCGCCGAGGCACTGCGCGCCCAGGAACGTCAGAATGAACTCGACCCGGTTCGGCGACCACACCGCGACCCGGTCGCCGGAGCGGACGCCGACCGCGGCCAGCGCGCGGGAAACGGTGCGTACCCGCTCCCGCAACCCGGTCCAGGACAGCTGTGTCGTACCGTCGACCACAGCCGGTGCGTCGCCGTGGCGGCGGGCGGCTTCGTCGAGCAGAGCGGGAATCGTGCGAGGCGTCGACACGCGGGTCTCCTCACTGAACAAGTGCTTGTTCGGTAGCATAGGGGAAAGCAGCGGGCAGGAAGGGATCCATGCGATGACTCCGCGAACCGGCCGGGCTCCGGCGAAAAACGGCGGCACCCGGCGCGGAGAGCTGCTGGGCATCGCCGCGCAGCTGTTCGCGACCCGGGGCTACTCCCAGACCACCGTCCGCGACATCGCCGACGAGGCGGGCATCCTTTCGGGGAGCCTGTACCACCATTTCGCGTCCAAAGAGGACATGCTCCGCGAAATCCTCAAGGAGTTCATGGACGACCTGCTGGCCGCGTTCACCGAGATCGCCGGGAAGGACGGCACGCCGCGCGAGCAGTTCGACGCGCTGGTGTACACCGCCTTCGCGACCATTCACGACCGGCCGTTCGCGGTGGCGCTCTACCAGAACGAATCGGCCGTCGTCGGCAGTCTCGCCGATTTCGAATTCGTCGGGAAGACGTCGCTGAAGATCGAAAAACTGTGGCTCAGCGTGCTCCAGGCGGGCCGCGAGACCGGCGAACTCCGCGCCGACCTCGAGGTGAGCCTGGTGTACCGGTTCATCCGGGACACCGTCTGGTCGTCGGTCCGCTGGTACAACCCGCGCGGAAAGCTCCGCCACGACGTCGTGGCGGAGCAGTACCTCGCGATGCTGTACGGCGGGTTGCTCGCCGGCTGAGCGGTTCAGGACCGGGACACCTTGACCTCCCGGTCCCGGGCGGCCTTCGGATCGAGCACGGTGCGGATCAGGTCCAATTCGTGCTCGTTCGGCTCCCGGGACACCCCGGCTCCGCTGAAGTCCAGCTCGAAGCCGGTGTTCTCGCGCACCTCGTCCTCGGTGACGCCCGGGTGCAGCGACCGCACCTTCAGCCGTCCGTCCTCGTCGTAGTCGAGCACCGCCAGGTCGGTCACCACCACGCCGAGGTCGTGGAACCGCAGCGCCGTCGAGGTGTGCGCGCGGGCCCGGTCGTTGCCGACGCCGGACACGATGTCGACCCGGTCCACGAACACCCGGCTCGAATGCCGGCTCACCCAGTAGTCGGTGCGGTGGTTGACCGTGTTGCCCGGCGCGCCGCGCATGCCGATGAGCTGGCGTTTCGGCTTCCGCCAGTCGCCGATCAGCGAGATGTTCTGGTTGCCGAACCGGTCGATCTGGCTCGCGCCCATCATCGAATGCCGCCGCCCGGTGTTGAGGATGTCGAAGATCCGGCCGAACGGGGCCCAGGCCTCGACGGTGCCGCCCGCCGCGGCGGTTTTGCCCAGCGGCGGCGGGTCGGCCATGAAGTGGCATTCGCCGTCGGACAGCACCAGTTCGGGGGAGTGGGTGAGCCGCGCCAGCCGCGCGCTGATCGCCGGGACCGTGCCGACCGCGTGGGCCAGCACCTCGCCGGAGCCGCGCCACGCGTCGGAGCACGCGGCGATGCAGATCTCGGCGCGGGTTGCGGGGGCAGTCATGCGGACTCCTTCTCGGTCGCGCGGTGGAAGGCGCGCACTGCTTCGTGGTAGCTGGCCTCGTCGCCGGTCAGGAACGTCTCGCGGAACTGCTTCCACGAGACCTCGTCCTGCGCGGACTGCGCGTAATGCCGCTGGAACGCCTCGTCGCGGCCGTAATCCGGGTCGCACGAGGTGAAGTGCGCGCCGTTCGGAGCCTCGATCACGCCGTTCACGAACATCCGGCTGATCAGCAGCGACGTCGACCGCTCGGTCGCGGTGAGGTCCTCGGTGTCCACGATCTTCTCGACGCTCAGCAGCGTTTTGTCCGACGCCATCGCGAACAGGTCGTCGAAGTACGGGTCCGGGCCGAGGAACTGGCCGTTGCCGAGGGTGTCGCTGCGGTTGAGGTGCAGCAGCGAGACGTCCGGGCGCACCGCGGGCACCGCGATGTAGACGTCGTCGTCATACGGCGACGCGACGGTCTTCAGCTCCGGGTTCATCAGCAGCACGTCGCTCTCCAGCCCGGACCGCGTCGGCAGGAACGACAGCCGGTTGGCACCCGCCCGCAGCGCGGCGACGAACATGCCTTCGTCATACTCCGTTGTCTCGACTCGGCCTCCCTCGCGCGCGGCGCGGAAATGCGGGTCGAGCGGGATCGTGTCGAGCGAGACGAACCCGTAGATCACCCGGCGCACCTTGCCCGCCGCGCACAGCAGCCCGACCTCGGGCCCGCCGAAGGTGACCAGCGTGAGGTCTTCGACGTCGCTGCGCAGCAGTTCGCGCACCATCGCCATCGGCTTGCGCCGCGACCCCCATCCGCCGATCCCGACGGTCATCCCGGACCGGACGTACTCGGTGACGCCGTCCAGGGTCATGGACTTGCCGCCCATTCGTTCCTCCATCTTTTGCTTGCTCAGGCGGGCAGTTGGACCAGTTCGACGCGGACCCGGTCCGGATCGAGCACGTACACCGCGCGGCAGCCCGCCATCGGATGGCTGGTGACGATCGGCTCGGACACCGCCGCGACCCCGCGTCCGCGCAGCCGCTCCAGCGTCGCGTCCAGGTCGTCGACGGTGATCGCGACGTGCGCCGCTCCCGCTTGCCCGTGGTCCGGGTCGATCCGCGTCGGCGACCCGTTTTCGTACTGCAGCAGCTCGACCACCGTGTCGCCGTCGCCGGCCGACACGAAGCTCTGGCGCACGATCACCCCCGGATATCCGGTGACCTCGTCGATCCGCGGACCGCTGCGCTCGAACGGTCCTTCGACGCTGCCGCCGAGCAGATCGCGGTAGAACTCGGTCGACGCGGCGAGGTCGTGCACGGTGATTCCGACGTGGTGGATCATGCGTCGCTCCGAAGCCGTGCCCGGTGTTCGCGGGCGTCGCCGAAGAGGTGCGCCAGCGCGTGCGCTCGTTTGAAGTACAGCTGCGCGTCGTGCTCCCAGGTGATCGCGATTCCGCCGTGCAGCTGGACTGTTTCGGCCGCTACCGCGGTGAAAGCCTCGCTGCACCAGGATTTCGCGTACGCCGCGTGCTGGACGAGATCGTCGCCGTTGCTGGCCGCGAACCCGGCCGCCCACGAGATCGAGCGCGCGGTTTCCACCTGCACCAGCATGTCCGCGACCCGGTGTTTCAACGCTTGGAACGAGCCGAGCGGACGGCCGAACTGCTCGCGTTCCTTGAGGTGCGCGACAGTTCGGTCCAAACAGGACTGTGCGCCGCCGACTTGCAAGGCGGTGCAAGCGATTGCGGCGATGGCGTGCAGCCGGGGGAGCGCTTCGGTGAAGTCGTCCGCGAGCAATGTCGCTGGCGTGTCGCGGAATTCGACCTGGGCGAACCTGAGCGTCTGGTCGACCGCTGGTGTCGCCTCAGCCGTCGCGGAAGTCTGGAACAGCGCGGGGCGTCCGTCAGCCATCGCGACCACCAGCAGGTGTGCCGCCTGCGCACCGTCCAGCACCAATGTCGCGGTGCCGTTCAGGGTTCCGTCCGTAGCGACCACGTCCGAACCGTCGGTTCGATGCCGTCCGGCGCGATCCGCCCAGGCCAGCGCGACGACCTCGCCCGCAGCGATCTCGGGGAGCAGCGCCGGTGCGTCAGCGGCCAGTAATGCCTGCGCGGCAAGCACTCCAGACCCCAGCAGCGGCGACGGCGTCAGACTCGCGCCCAGCTCTTCCAGCACCACGTGCGTTTCGAACAGGCTGAACCCGGCCCCGCCGTGCTCCTCGGGAATGGCCAGCGCCGCGACGCCGATCTGCTCGCACAGCGCGGACCACAATTCGGTGTCGTATCCGGTCGGCGAGTCGATCGCCGCTCGCAGATCGGTCTTCGCGGCTCGTCGCTGGACCAGCCCGCGGACGGCGGCGGCGAGTTCCCGCTGCTCATCGGTCAGCGCGAAGTGCATCAGCGGCCCCTCATCAGGCTCTCCAGCACCCGCGCGCGGTGCACGGACGGCGTGCCCCAGCAGCCCACGAGCGCTCGGACGCGCAGCAGCCACAGGCTCAGGTCGCATTCGAGCGTGTAGCCGATCGCGCCGTGCAGCTGCAGTCCGGTGCGCGCGGCGAGCTGGGCCGCGTCCGACGTCGCGACCTTCGCCGCCGAGATCGCCCGGGCGCTGGGCTCGCGGGCCGCGCCGAGCAGCAGGGGACGGGCGAAATCGAGCGCCACTCGGACGTCTGCGGCAGCGTGCTTGAGCGCTTGGTACTCGCCGATCACGCGCCCGAACTGGCGTCGTTGGCCGAGGTACGCGACGGTGTCGGCCAGCATCCGCTCGCCGCAGCCCAGCAGTTCCGCCGCGCAAGCGAGGCTGGCGAGGTCGAGCGCCTCTGCGCGCTTCTCCGGGGCGAGCGGCTGAGTGTCGGCACCGGCGGTGACCTCGAACAGATGCCGGGAAGGATCGACCGACTGCAGCGGGCAGCCGATTTCCGCCCGTGCCAGCGAATCTCCGACCACGAAGACGTCCGTCGCGACATCCGCATCCAGCGCGTACGGAGTGTGCGGCGCGCTCGCGAAGGTCACCATCGCGTCCCCGGAAGCCAGCGAGGACAGCAACGAAGCGTCCGTGAGCAGCGCGGGCGCGGCGGCGATGGACTCGATCACCGGACCCGGAACGCCGTGATACCCGAGACGCTCGAAGGCCACGATCAGATCGACCGGGGTCCCGCCGACGCCGCCGTATTCCTCGTCCACGCCGAGCGCGGTGACGCCCAGTTCGGCCAGTTGCTTCCACAGCTTCAGCCCGGGTTCCGGCCGCTTGGTCGCCCAGGACCGGTTGACGCCGGGGACGTCGGCCGCGCCCAGCAGGGCGTCCAGCGCTTCGGCGAACGCGCGCTGTTCGGCGGACAGCCGGAACTTCATGCTTGTGCCTTCCTGCGTTCGCCGCGGGGGAGGCCGAGCAGGCGTTCCGCGACGATGTTGCGCTGGATTTCGTTGGTGCCGGCGTAGATCGGGCCGCCGAGGGCGAACAGGTAGTCCTCCATCCAGCGCCCGCCGGCCGTCGCGCCGGGGCCGAGCAGCTCCTGGTCCGGGCCGAGCAGGTCCAGCGCCGTTTCCTGGATGCCGAGGTCGAGCCCGGTCCAGAAGAGCTTGTTGACGCTGCCCGCCGCGCCGACGTCGCCGCCGTTCTGGACGTGGTCGACGGTGTCCCAGGTGTAGAGCCGGTAGGACTCGGCCTTGATCCAGGCGTCGGCTACGCGGTCGCGCAGGTGCGGGGCTTCGGCGCCGCGCTCGGCCCAGAGGTCGAGCAGCCGGTCCGCCGCCGCGAGGAACCGGCCCGGCGAACGCAGCGACAGGCCGCGTTCGTTGCCCGCCGTGCTCATCGCGACGCGCCAGCCGTCGCCGACGCCGCCGAGGACGTCCTGATCAGGCACGAAGACGTCGTCGAAGAAGATCTCGGCGAACCCGCTGTCGCCGTCGAGCTGCGCGATCGGCCGGACGGTGACGCCGTCGGAGTCGAGCGGGAACAGGAAGTACGTGAGGCCGCGGTGCCGTTCGGCTTCCGGGTCGGAGCGGAACAGGCCGAAACCCCAGTCGGCGAACGGGGCGCGGGAGCTCCAGATCTTCTGCCCGCCCAGGACCCAGCCGCCGCGCTCGTCGTCGCGGACGGCGGTGCTGCGGATCCCGGCGAGGTCGCTGCCCGCCTCCGGCTCGGACCAGGCTTGCGCCCAGATCCGGGTGCCGTTGGCGGTCAGCGGCAGGTGTCGCTGGCGCTGATCGTCGGTGCCGTGCTCGAAGATGATCGGGGCCAGCAGCGAAATGCCGTTCTGCGCGATCCGGGTCGGCGCGCCGCTGAGGTAGTACTCCTCCTCGAACAGCACCCACTCGGTCAGCGTCGCGTCGCGGCCGCCGTATTCGGCGGGCCAGGTGACCACGGACCACCGGCCCTCGGCGAGCTTCGCTTCCCACTCGCGGTGCGCGCGGGCGCCGTCTTCGGTGTCCATCGACGGCAGCGGGCCGGGGCTGTTCTCCTTCAGCCAGGCACGGGCCTCCGCGCGGAACTCTTCCTCCGCGGCGGTGAATTCCGGGCTCATGACTCTCCCGCAGCCTTCTTGTTGGCCTTCGCCATCGACCGCGCGTCGAGCCCGGCGAGCGAATCGGTGTCCAGCTCGGCGTTGTGCGCGTGCGCGGCGTGGTGCAGGCCGAACACCGAGTCCATTCCGGACCGCATGCCCATCAGGTCTTCTGCCTGATTGACTGCCTTCTTCGTGAGCGCCAGGCCCAGCTGCGGCATCTGCGCGATCCGCTCGGCGATCGCGAACGTCGCCTCTTCGAGCTCGGCGCGCGGCACGACGTGGTTGACCATGCCGAGCGCCTGCGCGCGGTCCGCGCCGAACCGGTCGCCGGTGTAGAGGAACTCCTTCGCCGCGCGCGGGTTCATCACCCACGGATGCGCGAAGTACTCGACGCCCGGGATGCCCATCCGCACGACCGGGTCGGAGAAGAACGCGTCGTCGGAGGCCACGATGAAGTCGCACGACCACGCGAGCATCAGTCCGCCCGCGATGCACGCGCCCTGCACCATCGCGATCACCGGCTTCGGGATCTCCCGCCAGCGCCGGCACATGCCGAGGTAGACCTCGGACTCGCGGGCGAAGCGGGAATCGACGCCCGCCCGGTCGGTGTGGTCCCACCAGATGACCGCTTTGCGCTCGAAACTCTGGTCGATGTCGCGCCCGGGGGTGCCGATGTCGTGCCCGGCGCAGAAGTGCTTGCCGTTGCCCGCCAGCACGATCGCCTTGACGTCCGGGTCGTCCACCGCCTTCGTGAAGGCGGCGTCCAGGGCGTAGGTCATCTTCGAGTTCTGGGCGTTGCGGTACTGCGGCCGGTTCAGCGTGACGACCGCGACCGGACCGCGCACCTCGTACGTCACGACCTGCTCGTCGGTGCTTTCTTCGGTTCCGCTCAACGCGCATCACTCCTTCTCGGTTCGGCGGCGATGCTACCAAACAAGTGCTTGGTTTGGTAGCGTGGCGGGACCGGCACCGGCGGACCAGGAGGACGGGTGGATCTTCGCTACACCCCCGAGGACGAGCAGTTCCGCGCCGACGTGCGCGCGTGGCTCGGCGACCACCTCGCCGGCGAATTCGCCGCGTTGAAGGGCCTCGGCGGATCCGGGCGCGAGCATGAGGCACCGGAGGAGCGCCAGGCGTGGAACCAGCACCTGGCGGCGCACGGCTGGACGTGCCTTGGCTGGCCGGTCGAGTACGGCGGGCGCGGGCTGAGCTTGCTGCAGCAGGTGATCTTCCACGAGGAGTACGCCCGGTCGGATGCGCCTGCTCGGGTCAATCACCTTGGCGAGGAGCTGCTCGGGCCGACCTTGATCGCGCACGGCACTGACGAGCAGCGGCGACGGTTCTTGCCGGGGATCGTCGGCGTCACTGAGCTGTGGTGTCAGGGCTATTCCGAGCCTGGTGCCGGGTCTGACCTGGCTGGGGTGCGCACGCGGGCGCGGCTGGACGGCGGCGAGTGGGTAATCGACGGGCAGAAGATCTGGACGTCGCTCGCTCAGCACGCGCAGTGGTGCTTCGCGGTGGTGCGGACTGAGGCCGGGTCTCGGCGGCACGCTGGACTGTCGTATCTGCTGGTGCCGATGGATCAGCCCGGGGTCGAGGTGCGGCCGATCCGGCAGCTGACCGGGACCAGTGAGTTCAACGAGGTCTTCTTCGACGGGGCTCGGACCTCGGAGTCCCTGGTGGTGGGCGCGCCCGGGGACGGGTGGCGGGTCGCGATGGCGACGCTCGGGTTCGAGCGCGGGGTGTCGACTATCGGGCAGCAGGTCGGGTTCGCCCGGGAATTGGCGGGGATTGTCGCCACCGCCAGGTCGAACGGGCGTTATGACGATCCGGTTGTGCGAGATCGGTTGGCGCAGGCGTCTGTGGGCCTTGAGGTGTTGCGGGTGCATGCGTTGCGGACGTTGAGCGCGTATGAGGCTGGGTCACAGGGGTCGGAGGCTTCGGTGTCGAAGCTGCTGTGGGCTCGGTGGCATCGGGAGCTGGGGGAGCTGGCGATGGACGTCCGCGGCGGGTCTGCGTTGACTGCCGCCGGTTCTTACGATCTTGACGCGCAGCAGACGCTCTTCTTGTTTAGCCGGGCCGACACGATTTACGGCGGTTCGGACGAAATTCAGCGAAACATTATTGCCGAGCGGGTGCTTGGCTTGCCTAAGGAGCCGCGACCGTGAGTGTCAAACCGGAACAGCCCGTGCCGGACTACGTGCCTGGACATGGGTTGCTTGCTGAGCGCGTCGTTGTGGTGACTGCGGCTGCTGGAGCGGGGATTGGTGCGGCTGTGGCCCGGCGGTGTCTTGAAGAGGGGGCTCGGGCGGTCGTAATCGGGGACACGCACGAGCGGCGGCTTGGGGAGGCGGCTTCCAAGCTGGGGGCGGAGTTCGGCGTCGAGCGGGTTGTTTCGGTGGTGTGCGATGTGACCAAGGAGGAGCAGGTCGCTGCTCTGCTTGACGCTGCCGAGCCGTTCGGCGGGGTTGAGGTGATGGTCAACAACGCCGGGCTCGGGGGTACGGCTTCGATCACCGAGATGACCGACGAGCAGTGGTCGTTGGTGCTCGACGTGACTTTGACCGGGACTTTCCGGTGTATTCGGGCGGCTTCCCGGCGGATGATCGCTCGCGGTGCCCGGGGGGTGATCGTCAACAACGCTTCGGTGATCGGCTGGCGGGCGCAGGAGGGGCAGGCGCATTACGCCGCGGCTAAGGCCGGGGTGATGGCGTTGACTCGTTCTGCGGCGATGGACTTGGCTCCGTCGGGGATTCGGGTCAATGCCGTGTCGCCCAGTCTGGCGATGCATCCGTTCCTGGAGAAGGTCACCAGTGCTGAACTGTTGACCGAACTGAAGGGGCGCGAGGCGTTCGGGCGGGCTGCCGAGCCTTGGGAAGTCGCCAATGTGATGGTGTTTCTCGCCAGTGCTTATTCGTCTTATCTCACCGGTGAGGTTGTCTCGGTGAGCAGTCAGCATCCCTGATCCTGCTGGAGGATTTCGTGCCTGAGGCATATGTGGTGGACGCGGTTCGCACTCCGGTGGGACGGCGGGGTGGTTCGCTCGCCGGGATGCATTCGGCTGATCTGGGAGCGCACGCGATCAGTGCGCTGGTTCAGCGGACTGGGATTGATCCGGGTGCGGTCGACGACGTCGTGTTCGGGTGTTGCGACACGATTGGGTCGCAGGCCGGGGATGTCGCTCGGACTGCCTGGTTGGTGGCGGGGCTGCCGGACCATGTGCCCGGCGTGACCATCGACCGGCAGTGCGGGTCCAGTCAGCAGGCGGTGCATTTCGCGGCGCAGGGCGTGATGTCCGGGACCGCGGATCTGATTGTCGCCGGGGGAGTGCAGAATATGTCTGCTATTCCGATTTCCTCGGCGATGGTGGTGGGGCAGCAGTTCGGGTTCAGCACGCCGTTCGCGGAGTCGCCCGGGTGGGTGGCCCGGTACGGGGATCAAGAGGTTTCGCAGTTTCGGTCAGCGCGGATGATTGCCGAGAAGTGGGGGCTTTCCCGGTCTTCTCTTGAGGAATTCGCTCTGGAGAGCCATCGTCGCGCCTCGGCCGCGATCGACGCTGGCCGGTTCTCGCGGGAGATTTCGCCGGTGGGCGAGTTCTCGGTGGACGAGGGGCCTCGGCGGGATACTTCCCTGGAGAAGATGGCTGGGCTCAAGCCTCTTGAGGAGGGCAGCCCGATCACGGCCGCGGTGGCGTCGCAGATCAGTGACGGGGCTGGGGCTTTGCTGATCGCCTCCGAACGGGCGGTGGCGGAGCACGGGTTGACGCCGCGGGCCCGGGTGCATCACATCAGCGTGTACGGGGCGGATCCGGTGTGGATGTTGACTGCGCCTATTCCGGCTACTCAGCGGGCGTTGGAGAAGACCGGGCTGTCAGTGGACGATATTGACTTGTTCGAGTGCAATGAAGCGTTCGCGCCGGTGGTTTTGGCTTGGATGCAGGAGATTGGTGTGCCGCATTCGAAGGTCAATGTCAATGGGGGTGGGATTGCGTTGGGGCATCCGATCGGGGCTACTGGGGCTCGGTTGATGACTACGTTGTTGCATGAGCTGGAGCGGACTGGCGGGCGGTACGGGCTGCAGGTGATGTGCGAGGGTGGCGGGCAGGCGAATGTGACTGTTCTCGAACGTCTTTAGGCTGCGGTTTCGTACGGATCGGCTTGTGCGGTTGGGGCACCCCGAAGCTTGATTGTGACTACGGCGCGGAGGTGCTTGTCAAGGCGGGAAAGATGCCTTGACAAGCACCCCCGAACCGCAGAGAAGGCTTCGTATCGGGGTTGGGGGGGCGGGGTGGGTGGCTCCAACGGTGGGTGCGTCGGCTGCGGTTCGCTGGTCGTGAGGGGAACCCTGGGGGACTCAGAGTCCGTGAAGGTGGCCCTCACGGACATGTTGCTGCCGCTAGAAAGCCGTGAAGGGCTCCTTGGGGGAATTAGATTCCCTCAAGGAGCCCTTCACGGACAGACGTTGCTCAGTAAGTCGGCAGGCTCGGGTCGATCTGCCGTGCCCAGGCCAGGACACCGCCACCGAGGTGCGTGGCGTCCTTGAAACCGGCCGCGTGCAGCGCCGCCAGTGCCTCGGCCGAGCGGGCGCCGGACTTGCAGTGCAGGACAATCGGCTTGTCTTGCGGCAGTTCTGCCAGTGCTTCGCCGGAAAGGATGCGGTCCTTCGGGATCAGCGTGGCGCCCTTGATGTTGACGATCTCGTACTCGTGCGGCTCGCGGACGTCGATCAGGGCGAAGTCCTCGCCCGCGTCGAACTTGGCCTTGAGTTCCGCGGGGGTCAGGGTGCTGCCGGAGGCGGCCGAGGCGGCTTCGTCCGACACGACGCCGCAGAAAGCCTCGTAGTCGATCAGTTCGGTGATCTTCGGGGTCTCCGGGTCCTTGCGGATCTTGACCTCGCGGTACTTCATCTCCAGCGCGTCATACGAGATCAGCCGCCCGAGAAGCGGTTCTCCGATGCCGGTGATGAGCTTGATCGCCTCGGTCACCATGATCGAGCCGATCGACGCGCACAGCACGCCCAGCACGCCGCCTTCGGCGCAGGACGGGACCATGCCGGGGGGCGGCGGCTCGGGGTACAGATCCCGGTAGTTGAGACCCTTGCCGTTCGGGGCGTCCTCCCAGAAGACGCTCACCTGGCCTTCGAACCGGAAGATCGAACCCCACACATACGGCTTGCCGAGCAGCACCGCCGCGTCGTTGACCAGGTAGCGGGTGGCGAAGTTGTCGGTGCCGTCGAGGATCAGGTCGTACTGCTCGAAGATCTCCAGCGCGTTCGCCGATTCGAGCCGCTCCGTGTGCAGGTGCACCTTGACCAGCGGGTTGATCTCGGCGATCGACTCCTGCGCCGACGCGGCCTTGAGCTTGCCGACGTCGGACTGGCCGTGGATCACCTGGCGCTGCAGGTTGGATTCGTCGACGACGTCGAAGTCGATGATGCCGAGCGTGCCCACGCCGGCGGCCGCCAGGTACAGCAGCGCCGGGCTTCCGAGGCCGCCCGCACCGATGACCAGGACCTTCGCGTTCTTCAACCGCTTCTGCCCGACCACCCCGACGTCCGGGATGATCAGGTGACGGCTGTACCGGGCCACCTCGTCCTTGGTGAGCTCGGCTGCCGGCTCGACGAGCGGCGGCAGTGCCGTGTCTGACATCGGGTCCTCCATACTCGCGCGGGTCGCGTAGTCGATCCCAGTATCCCCAACGCGCGCTGGCAAGAGGGACTTCCCTGCTCCCAGATGGTGGGACTCTGTTACTGGCCCGGCGGAGTCGGGTTCGGCCACGCGTTCGGCTTGCACACGTGATGGTCCGCGGCGACCTTGCCCCGGTCGCCGCCGGGGATGTTGTTGAGCATCGCGACGTAGTCGTCGTTCACGCCGAACGACTGCTGCATCATCACCGGCGCGGGCTGGTCGTTTCCCGGACAGCCCACGTGATTGTTGCCCAGCGCGTGCCCGACCTCGTGGTTGATGGCGTACTGCCGGTACCCGGTCATGTCGGACATGTAGACCTTCGCGCCGCGCACCCAGCGGGACAGGTTGATCAGCACCCGGCCCATGCTGCGCCGGTAACAGGAGGCCTCGAATTTGATCTGGAACCCGCACGCGTCCGGCCGGTGCGTCGTGTCCGGCGTGGTGAGACTCACCCGGAAATCCGGGTTCGGATAGCTCGCGTCGACCCGCTTCAACCGGATCTCGCCGTTCCAGGTCCAGCTGCGCGGATCGGACAAAATGCCCTGGACCGCGGTGCCGAAGCTGTCGTCGCCCGCGTAGCTGGCCGGGTCGATGCCGTCCTCGACCTCGACGGTGTAGGTGTAGAGCTTCCCGGACTTGCCGACGACGTCGCTGGATCCGGACAAGGGCACGACGTGCCAGGTGCCCTTGCCGGTCTGGGTGAAATTGCCGCCGTTGGGCAGGTCGGCGGTGGGCACGTTGAGGTTCACCGGCTGCGCGGGGTTCTCCGGGATGCCGCCGCCGCCGTCGATCGCGCCCGAGGACGAATCGCCGGACGCGACCTCGCCGCTGCTGCCCGCCGTACCCGCGTCGGACGGGCCGGAGGCGGTGTTGACCGCGACCAGCACGGTGATCACGGCCAGGATCGGCAGCGCGTACACGCGCCAGCCGTAGGTCTTCACGAACCGGCCGAACGGCGACTGCTGCTTCTTCTTCGACGCCGGGCGCTTCTCCCCGTCGTCCTTAGGCTTCCAGGCGGCCGCGAGCGGCTCCGCGCTGGTACGGCGTCCGCCCGGCCGGTACCGGTCCTCGCCGACGCGCTGGGCGGGCTTGCGCGCGGGCCGGTACTGGCCGACGCGCGGAGAGTCGGACTCCGGATCGCTCGAACCGGAAGATTCGGATGGCACCGAAGCCCCTGAACGCCGGGCCGACCCGGCGGTCGGGCCCCGCCGGTCTTTCGCTCGCGCGTCCTGCTTCAGCCGGTCCACCGATCCAGGGTGCCACACGGCGGCGACGTTCCCGGCAGCGACTGGCGGGCTCCCCGGCGATCCGCGGTCCCCCGTTCGGGCTACCAGGAGCCCCGGTCCGCGCCCTCCCACAGACCGAGCACGGCCCGCGCGACCACCTGCGGACGTTCCATCTGGGCGACGTGTCCGGTGCGCGGGAGGACCAGCATCCGGGCGTGCGGAATCGTCTGCGCGGTCCGCGGCGCGCGCTTGACCGAGATCACCCGGTCGTGGAGTCCCCAGACCACCAGCGTCGGAGCCTGGACCTGTTTGGCGACCGACCACAGCGATCCGGCGCCGAGCGCGGTCCAGCGCCGGAAGATGCCGAACGTGCTCCGCTCCATCGCGGCCAGCGCCCACGGGAAGCCCGCGCGCGCGGCGTGCTCCTCGACCAGTTCGTCGAGCCGGGCGTCCGGGAACCGCGCCGGATCGTGGAAGCACAGCTTGATGACCTGCGCGGCGCGTTCGCGGGCGGTCATCCCGGCCATCCGGCGGCGCACCCGGGCGCCGACCACCGGGAGGTAGGCCAGCGCCATCAGCGGATCGGACAGCCGGCGCGGGTCCGGGCGGCGGTCCGGCATCGCCGGGGAGATCAGGGTGAGAGTTCTCACGAGCTCCGGCCGCCGCGCCGCGAGCAGCAGCGCGATCGCGCCGCCCATCGAGTTGCCGAGCAGATGCACCGGTTTGCCCAGCTGCTCGAGCCGGTTCGCGATGACCTCGGCGTGGTCGTCCAGCCCGAAGGCGAATCCGTCCGCGGGCTCCGAATAGCCGAATCCGGGCAGGTCAACGGCTTGTCCGGGTGCGGTCGGGGCGAGCAGCGCGGCGAGGTCGGTCCAGTTCGTGGCCGATCCGCCGAGCCCGTGCACGTACACCGCGGGCGTGCCGTCGGGGCCGGGCGTGTGCCGGATGTGCAGGCCGTCTTCGACCGTTCCCGGCCAGGCAGGCAGCGCCCCGTCGAGCGGCGGAAGGGGCGTAGTCGACAATGGCACCTGGGTCACCGGCGGGCGGACCGCCGCCGCGGCCGTGGGGCGGGAGGTCGTGGTCGTCACGAGTCCAGGATGCCTGACCCTTGGCATTTCGGGCGTACCCACGAGTAATGTCAGGTTCACTTCACGCGGTGGTGAACCCGCCCGGCGAAGGCTGCGGACGGAGGAAGAATGACGGAGATGGCGCGACTGCAACGAGGCGTCCGGTTGCCAAGGACCGAGCGCCGGGCCCAGTTGCTGACAGCCGCGCAGCGCGTCTTCGCCGAGCACGGCTACCACGCGGCGGCGATGGACGAGATCGCCGAAGAGGCCGGCGTCAGCAAGCCGGTGCTCTACCAGCACTTCCCCGGCAAGCTCGACCTGTACATCGCGCTGCTGGAAAGCCACGTCGACGACCTCGTCGGCCGCGTGCAGGGCGCGCTGAACTCCACCAGCGACAACCGCCAGCGCGTCCCGGCCACGGTCGGCGCGTTCTTCGACTTCGTGAACAACGACGCGGGCGCGTTCCGCATGGTCTTCGAGTCCGACCTGCGCGGCGAGCCCGCGGTGCAGGAGGCGGTGGACCGCGCGACCTCGGCCAGCGTCGAGGCCATCACCGAGACGATCACCTCCGACGCCGGTCTGGACGAGGAGAAGGCCCGTCTGCTGGCGGTCGGCCTGGTCGGGATGAGCCAGGTCAGCGCGCGCTACTGGCTGCAGCACAACCAGTCGATGAGCCGCGAGGACGCCGTGGCGCTCACCGCGAACCTCGCGTGGCGCGGCATCGGCGGCGGGTTCCCGCTCAAGGACAACTGACTCCGTGCCCGCCGCGCGCACAGTGGCGGTGCCGGGCACGCTCTGCAGCCCGCGGATCTACGCACCGCTGGCGGCCGCGCTGCCCGGCGAACTGGACGCGGTCGACTGGATGACCGCGCCGGGCCCGTGGCGGATCGAAGACGTCGCGGCGCGGGTCGCCTCGCGGATTGAGCAGCACGACGGCCCGGTCACGCTGGTCGGACACTCCACCGGTGGCTGCATCGCGACGGTCGTCGCGGCCACCCGGCCGGACCTGGTGTCCGGGCTGCTGCTCGCGAACACCGGCGCGCACATGCGCGGCCACGGCGACGTCGACCGGATCCTCGCCACGATCGCCTCCGCCTGGGGCCCTGACCTGCACGCCGCGATCCTCGACCGGTCCTTCGCCGTCCCGTTGCCGCCGGACCTGCGCGCCGAACTGCTCGCCTACGCCGCCCGGGTCCCGGCCGAGGCCGCGCTGGAAGTCCTGACGAGCCAACGGGATCTGGACCTCACGCCGCGGCTGGCGTCGATCCGCTGTCCGGTCACGGTGCTGCACGGAGTCCACGACCGGGCCCGCACTCTCGCCGACGCCCAGCACCTCGTCGACCACCTGCCGGACAGCGAACTCGTCACCGTCGAGACCGGGCACTCCCCGATCTGGGAAGACGTCCCCGCCACCGTTGCCGCCCTCGAACGGCTCCGCTAGCTCACTCGCGCGAGTTTCGCTGGCGTGGCACCGATCTGGCCGCCCCGGGCAGTTCGACCAGCAACTGCTCGAGCTGGTCCGGCAGCGCGCAGCGCGGATCGATCAACCAGGTATCGGATTTGCTTCGCCGGGACGGTTGTTCCCCGTCCGACAACAAGGCGACGTAACAGCCGTAGTCGATGGCGAACCCGTCGTAGAGCGTTCCCGGCCGCTTCCGGCTGACGATGCCGCGCCGCACCAGGTGCACGAGCCGGGCGTCGTACAGATCGCGCATGGCCGGATCATGCGCGCCACCAGTGTGTTCGAGCAGGAAAGTGCGGGAACGCCGACGGCCCACCACCTCGTCGACGAGCCACCGCAGCAGCGTCAAGGCTGGTTCGTTTCCGGTGATCGCGGCGTATTTGTCGCGCAGATACCAATCTTGCGCGGCCTGCCGGACGTGCCGGATGCCGATGGTCGCGGTGTTCGCGTGCTGCGCGGCCAACGCGGCGATGTTGATCGCGTCCCGGGGCACGCCCTCGGCCGCGCGCACGAGTTCGGGAAACGCGGTGCGGCTGAACGCGGTCGCCACGAATTCCGCCGGATCGTCGGTCACCGGCATCCGGGGTCGGACGTGATTGAGGAACAACTCGGCGAAAAACTGTCTCGACTGGCTTCGGCCGTGGTCGAAGAGAAGCACGTCGTCGAAGCTGACCGCGGAGGCAGCGTCCGCACCGACCTCGATGCCGACGTAATCGCCTTCGCAGCCCGGTTCGCGGAACCGGGACCGGCGTTCCATCGCCGCGATCTTGACGGTCGCCCCACGCGTCGGGAGCACGCTGCGGCGCAGCAGATCGGCCAGCAACGGTTGCAGTTCAAGGGGAATCGAACTCCACTCGTCCAGCAACAGCCACAGCCGGGCCGGCACCAACGCGGCCGTGATCCGTGCGAGCGCCCGGCTGAGCGGCCCGAAGATGACCTGGTGATGCTCGATCCCGGTGCGCCGCAACCGATCCGAAGCCGTGACCGAGTGTCGGCTGCTGCCCGACATCGTCACCTGACCGCGCGGACCACCCGGTCCCCAGGACGCGGAAGCGCCCGCACCGGTCGCCTTCTCCGCGGAACCTCCGACGGTCGTCTCCCGCTCGACATTGCCGACGACCTCGACCGTCGTCGCCGCCTCGGTCAGCTCATCCAGACCCTGCAACAGGTCTTCCTGGTCGGAAACCCGGGTCTCGATCGCCGTGGTCAGCAGCTGTTCGTGCACCGCCTCCAGCGTGTCGACCAGCAGCTGCGTGCCCCGAAGCGGCACCGGCAGCTGCTGATTCGCGTACAGGCCGCTGGTGGAGCCGATCGTGCGCAAATCCAGGTATACCGCGACATCGTGGGTCTCTTCGACCAGATCGGCCAGGTACAGCAAGGCGTGCGTCTTGCCGGTGCCGCGGCGGCCGTACAGGATCTGATGGTCCGCGGAATGCAGCATCGCCGAAAACGACCCGGCCACCACGAACGTTTTGGCCAGCGTATGCCGGTCCACGCTCTCCGCCCGCCGGGAAATAGCCATCAAGCTCCGGTTGACGTGCGCGCTCAGCGGCTGCCCCATGCCCGTCCTGTTCCGTCGGCGACATCCCAGCCACCCAGCGTGACATCGCCGGGCGGCCGGGAACAGCCGACAGTCAGGTACGAGCACTAAAGGAGTGAACGCGCACGGTTACGAATGCGTGGCTCTCGTGAGTGTTTATGCCGGTTCTCATCGGCAAAAACACTCACGAGACCCGCAGCAAGGCCCCGATTCGCGTCGCGACCTCGCCCGCCCGCTCCTGCGGCAGCATGTGCCCGGCCCCGGGGAAGCGGACAAACTCCGCGTCCGGCAGTTCGTCCGCGATCACTTTCGCGTGCGGAAGCGGACAAAGCCGGTCCTTCTCCCCCGCCAGCACCACGGACGGGGTACCGCGCAAAGCCGCCAGCGCGACGCGGCGGTCATGCGTCGAAATCGCGTCCTGGAACGCGCCGAGGCTCGCCGGATGCGCGCACAACAGCTGATCCGCGACGAGCCGAAGGTCCGCGCGGCGCGGGTGGTCGCCGAAAACGAGGAACCGCGCGCCCGAACGCACCATTGTCGGGCTCAGCGGCAGCCGCTCGCCCTTGCGGTGCGACAACGCTTTCGCCAGCCGTCGTTCGAACCGCGCGGAGAACTGGCCCGCCATTCCGGGCAGCCCCAACGTGATCCGGTCCATCTGCCCCGACGACGTCGCCACGAACGCCGTCCCGACGACCCGGTCGCGGACCAGTTCGGGATGCCGCTCGGCCAGCGCCATGATGGTCATGCCGCCCATCGAATGCCCGGCGAGCACCAGCGGACCCGACGGCACGCGAGCGGCGATCAGCTCGGCCAGATCGTCGGCCAGTCGCGGAATCGTCCCGGTTTCCTTGGTGGCGGCCGCGGAACCGCCGTGCCCGCGCAGGTCGTAGCGCAGCGTCCGGACGCCAGGGCCGAGGTGGTCCATGACGCCGTCCCACGTGCGGTGGTCCTGCGTCCAGCCGTGCACCAAAACCAGCGTCACCGCGGCGTCGGCCGGGCCGCTCGATTCAACGTGCAGCGCACAGCCGTCGCTGGTCACGAACCGATGTTCCCGCGCCGGATTGCGCAGCCGCTCGACGGTAGTCACTTGCCCTCCGGAAGCAGGAAAGACTTGCGCCAGAACGGTTTCCCTGGCAACCCGACCAGACCGGACTCCTGCAGGAACGGCATGATCTTCTCCCCCGCCCACGCGATCGTCGCGCGCCAATGCGGGTTGTTCAGCGCCGTCTCGACGCCCTCGCGCGGCCGGATCCCGACCGCCTTGTAGACGTTCGGGTTGATGAACGCCCGCGTCACGAAGTACGAGATCAGCGCGATGCTGAACTGCTGGTAGGCGACCTCCGCGCGGCCGAGCTTCGCCATCCCGCGAGTGACTTCCTCACGCGCGAAGGTGACGTGCCGCGCCTCCTCCAGCACGTGGATCCGGTTCACCATCCGGACCAGCGGCTGGATCTCCTCGTCGTTCATCTGCTCGCGCTGCAGCCGGTCGAGCACCTCCTCGGCGACCAGGATCGCGCCGTAGCGCGCCGGGCCGTAGGAGATGGTCGGCATCAGCTTCGCGAACTGCCGCAGCACCGGCACCGGACCGTAGGTCGGGCAGCCGATCCGCGCGGACATCCGCGCGAACATCGTGGAGTGCCGGCATTCGTCGGCGATCTCGGTGAGCGCGAACTGCGCGTGCGCCGTCGTCGGGTCCTGGGCGTAGACCTCCTTGAGCAGCATCTGCATCAAGAGGATTTCGAACCACAGCCCGGTGGTCGCGATGCTGGCCATCTCGTGTTTGCCCAGCTCGATCCGCTGCTCCGGGCTCAGCCGGTCCCACAGCGGGGTGCCGTAGAGCGACGAGCGCTCCGGCAGGATGTACCGCTTGCCCTCCACCAGCGGCGCGTCCCAGTCGATGTCGACGTCCGGGTCGTAGAACTTGTTCGCCGCCGACTTCAGCAACCGCTGAGCCGTCGCCTCCCGGTCGGTCACCTTGAGCGTCCGCGTCATCATCAGCCCCTTCCAGCGCCTGACTCGCCGTTGAATCGAGAAGCCGCGTCCCGCTGCCCCCGCAGAACATGTAACCTGCGGTAACAGTTACCTCTGGTAGCATGACCGGCGTGATCGAACGTGTCAAGCGCTCCAGCAAGCAGTCCGGCAAGCAGGCAGCCGACACCGAAACGAGCACTGGTGACGCCCGCCGCGATCGCTGGCGCAAGCACCGCATCGCCCGCCGCGCGGAGTTCGTCGAAGCGGCTCTGCGCGCGCTCGACGCGCACGGTCCAGACCTCGGCATGGAGGACGTCGCCGCGGAAGCAGGCGTCACGAAACCCGTGCTGTACCGGCATTTCGAGGACAAGGCCGACCTGTACGTCGCGCTCGGCCAGCGCGGCACGGAAATCCTTTTCGAACGGCTCATCCCGGCGATCAACGCGGAGCTCGCGCCGGTGCCGCGGATCCGGATGGCGCTCGATTCGTTCTTCGGCGTCATCGAGGAACACCCGAACCTGTACCGCTTGCTGGCACACGGCGGGCTGCCGGGCAAAACCACCGATTCGGACGTCGTCGCGGAGGACAAAGAGGTCATCGCGACCGCGCTGACCGCGCTGCTCGGCGACTACATGCGGATGTTCAACATGGACTCCGGCGCGGCCGAACCGTGGGCGCACGGGATCGTCGGCATGGTCCAGAGCACCGGCGAATGGTGGCTGGACCGGCGCTCGATGGGCCGCGATTCGGTGGTCGAGTACCTCACCCAGATCATCTGGGCGGCGATCGACGGGCTCACCCGCCAGCAGGGCGTGGTGATCGACCCGAACCTGCCGCTCGAGGAGAACAAGGTCGTCCAGCTCGGACGCACCGAAGAAGACGCGGACAGCGACGCAGGCTGACGAGAGGACCCCGGATGAGCGACGAAGACGGCTACACGGGCTCGGCGACGCTGGTCGTCGACGGCACGGAAATCACCGCGGACGTCGATCTGCGCGGCTATTTCCAGCCGATCGACGGGTATTACCACTGGTACGGCCGCGTCGCCGCGGACCCGAAGCTGGCCGAGACGGTCGGCGGGCGCAAGAAGGCGTGCGAGGTGCGGGTCGGCGAGCACACCGCCGAGGGCGAGCTGTCCGATCCGGACCCCTGGGGCCGCTACCGGCTCACCGGCACGTCCACGCCGCCGTTCGCGGTCCCGAAGACGCTGGCCGAGGTCGAAGAAGCGACTGCCTGACCAGGCGGCATCGTGCAAAAAGGCCGCCCCGGAAGGTGTTTCCGGGGCGGCCTTTCGCGTGTACGGCTGGGCTCAGTCGCCGACGCCGAACCCGACCTTGCGGACGTCGGACGGGGCGATCTCGACGTACGCGATGCGGTCGGACGGGACCAGGTACTTGCGGCCCTTCTCGTCGTTGAGGCGGAAGAGCCCGTCACCGGCCGTCAGCGCCTCGGCGACCAGCTTCTCCACCTCTTCGGGAGTCTGGCCACTGGACACCACCAGCTCGCGCGGCGTGTCCTTGATGCCGATCTTGACCTCCACGTGGGACCTCCGCTGAAAACTCGTTGTGACTACGCCCGGCAAGGCTAACCGAAGCGGGCCGCCCCGGTGGCGTGCGACCAGCAGGTGATTCGCGACCACTCGCTCAGCCCAGCCCCAGCGCCTGCATGCGCTTGGTGTGCCCTTGCTGCAACCGGCGGAACAGCGCGCCGATTCCCGCGAGATCGCCGGAGCCCGCGACGATCAGTTCGGCCAGGCCATCGCGCTCGGCCACCACGTATTGCGCCTGGGTGAGAGCCTCGCCGAGCAGCCGCCGCCCCCACAGCGCGAGCTTGTCGCGGGCCTTCGGATCGGCCTTGATCCCGGCCGCGACTTCGCGCTCGGCGAACGCCGAGTGCCCGGTGTCGGCGAGCACGGTCAGCACCAGGTCCTTGGTCTCGGCGTCGAGCCAGCTCGCGATCTCGCGGTAGAGATCCGCCGCGAGCCCGTCCCCGACATACGCCTTGACCAGCGACTCCAGCCACGACTTAGGCCGGGTGGAGCCGTGCCACGCGTCCACTTGCGACACGAACGGGGCCATCGCGTCCTCGACCGCGACGCCGTTCGCGGCCAGATGCTTCGTCAGCAGATCGAGGTGCCCGATCTCGGCGGCCGCCATCGAGGCGAGCGCGGCGCGCCCGGCGAGCGTCGGCGCGCTGCGGGCGTCCTCGGCCATCCGGTCGAACGCGGAGAGCTCCAGGTAGGCGATCACGCCGAGCAGGTCGACGACGCCTTCGCTGATCGCGGGCGGAGATGCGGCGGGCACTGGGGACACAGCGGCTTCGGCGGGGTCGGTCACGGCGACGAGGGTATCGCCGAACCGCAGGCCCGCGCCGCGAAGAGACCGATCCCACGCCGCGCCGCCGCTCCCGGTATTCCCCGGAAAACACCTGACCAGGTACACTGCGGACGGATAAACAGAGCTTCGCCGCGCCGGACCGCGATTTTCGAGGGTCCCGGGAGCGGCGGGAACCAGGCGAACGGCTGGCGCCACCAGAGCGACCGGAGTTCACCGCAAGTGTGCGTGCACGCCTCCTAGCGGCATTCCCGGGAGGGCGGCTCCGGCACCACTGGCCTCCAGCAGACGAGGCCTCAGGTGCGAGTCAGGCCCCCGGTCGAGTGTCGAGTGACAACCGGCCTGTGCGCGCTGGTCACGAGAGAGGCGATCACCCTGACCGCAGAACAGTCCACAACCGAACAGACCGAAACCGCGCAGGCCACCGCCGCTGTCGCCCTCGAGCACAGCGAAAACGGACCGGCCGCGCTGGACACGTCGCACCCGCTGCAGGCCGGTGCCCCGGTGACCGAGGAGTCGCCGACGTTCGCGTCGTTCGGTGTGAAACCCGAAATTGTCCAAGCGCTCGGCGAAGCCGGAATCGAGCGCACCTTCGCCATCCAGGCGCTGACCCTGCCGCTCGCCATGGCCGGCGACGACCTCATCGGCCAGGCCCGCACCGGCATGGGCAAGACGCTCGGCTTCGGCGTCCCGCTGCTGCACCGCGTCGAGGTGCCCGGCGACGGCACCCCGCAGGTGCTGGTCGTGGTGCCCACGCGCGAACTGTGCATCCAGGTCGCGAACGACCTGAAGGGCGCCGGGAAGCACCTCGGCATCCGCACGCTGGCGATCTACGGCGGACGGCCGTACGAGCCGCAGATCGAGGCGCTGCGCAAGGGCGTCGACGTCGTCATCGGCACGCCCGGGCGGCTCCTCGACCTCGCCGAGCAGCAGCACCTGGTGCTGGGCAAGATCCGCGGGCTCGTCCTCGACGAGGCCGACGAAATGCTGGACCTCGGCTTCCTGCCGGACATCGAGCGGATCCTCCGGATGGTGCCGGACGAGCGGCAGACGATGCTGTTCTCCGCCACGATGCCGGGCCCGATCATCACGCTCGCGCGGACGTTCCTGAACCAGCCCACGCACATCCGGGCCGAGGAGAACGACGCCGGCGCGATCCACGAGCGCACCTCGCAGTTCGTCTACCGGGCGCACTCGATGGACAAGACCGAGCTGATCGCGCGGGCGCTGCAGGCCGAGGGCCGCGGCCTCACGATGATCTTCAGCCGTACCAAGCGCACCGCCCAGAAGGTGGCCGACGACCTGGTCGAGCGCGGTTTCGCCGCCGCCGCGGTGCACGGCGACCTCGGCCAGGGCGCCCGTGAGCAGGCGCTGCGCGCGTTCCGCTCGGGCAAGGTCGACGTACTGGTGGCGACGGACGTCGCGGCGCGGGGCATCGACATCGACGACGTCACGCACGTGATCAACTACCAGTGCCCGGAGGACGAGAAGACCTACGTGCACCGCATCGGCCGTACCGGTCGCGCGGGCCGCACGGGCGTCGCGGTCACCCTCGTCGACTGGGACGAGGAACCGCGCTGGAAGCTGATCTCGGACACGCTGAACCTCGACCTCGCGGAGCCGGCGGAGACGTACTCGTCGTCGCCGCACCTGTTCAGCGACCTGGGCATCCCCGAGGGCACGAAGGGCCGCCTGCCGCTGTCGAAGCGCACGCGGGCCGGTCTGGCCGCCGAAAAGGAAGAAGACCTGGGCGGCAAGCGCCGGGGCCGTCGTGGTTCCTCTGGACCTTCGGCTTCTTCGGCTTCTTCGGCGTCGGAGGAAGAGGCCCCGCGCAAGCGCAACCGTGCCCCGCGCAAGCGGACCCGCGGCGGTGCCCGCTCCGCCGCGGCCATCGAAGCCGCTGACGCCGCCGCACCCGCCTCGTCGGGTTCGGACCAGCAGGAAGACCGCCCCCGGACCCCGCGCCGCCGCACCCGCTCGGGTGCCGACGCGACCGGCCCGGCGACGTCCACCGGCAACGCCACCCCCGCGACGACGTCCGACTCCGGGGAGACCGGAGACCGCCCGGCACGCCGCCGCCGTCGCCGCCGTCCGTCCGCATCTGATACACCTGCGTCGGCAGACTGAGCGACACACCGGGGAGTCAGTTACGTGAACGACCACGGGAACGGCGAAACGCCCCCCGAACCTGGATCGAACGTAGCGGGCACTCCCGCGAATCCCGACGAACGCCCCCGGCCGGACCTTCCGGCCGGGGCGCACGTCTCGGATGCGGGTTCTGGTTCTTCGCCGGATGCTTCGGGTGCTGCTGACGGGGATTCGTCGGCGGGGACGGTGCCTGCGGACCGGGCCTCGAACCCCTCGTCCACGGACGCAGATCTGCCGACTCCCGGGGGCTCGGCCGAGAAGTCTTCCGCCGAACCGACTCCACCGGCTGCGAACCCGGCCTCGCCGACCTCCAGCAGCCACACTGACGCGGCTGCAGGCTCCGCCGTGCCAGCCACCGGCGACGCTTCCGTTGCTGGCTCCGCTGTTCCCGGCTCACAGGCCTCGGATCCTGTCTCGGCTGCCGCCGAAAAGACTGCTGCCGAGACATCTGCAGGCCCCGCCGCACCAGCCACCGGCAGCTCAGCCGGACACACTCCCGCTGCCCCAGCCGTTCCCGGCTCGCACGCAGCGGACCCTGTCGCGCAAGGCGCCGAACAGGCCTCCGCCGAACCAGCCGAAGCCGCTGCAAGCTCTGCCACGCCAGCATCCGGCAACACCTTCGCCGCATCAGCCGCGCCCGGCTCGCAGGCCGCGGACCCGGTCGCGCAGGGCACCGAACAGGCTTCCGCCGAACCGCCCACGTCGGCTCCCCGGCACGCAGGCACCAACGCCCCGATCCCGCCGGTCACTCCCGAGGAACAAACCGGCCCGATCGCGCGCGTCACGGACGTCGGGGTCACCAGCACCCCCGCCGAGCCCTACGGTTCCGAAACTCTCCTCCCCCGCCGATCCGCCGCGAATCCCGTTGCGCCGCCAGGGAAAGCCCGGCGCTCGCCGTGGAACCGAGGGCGCGACCGGATGATCGCGGGCGCGATCGTCGTCGTGGTCGCGGTGGTCGTCGCGATCGTCGCCGCCACGAGCGACAACCTGCACACCAGCCGTGCCCTGGCAGATCAGCCGCACGCCCTCCCGTCGCCGCCGTCCGCGGTGCCCGGGTCGATGACGCAGCTGTGGCAGGCCCCGAGTTCCGCGACGCCAATCCCGATCGGACAGTCCGACACCGTCACCACCGCGGACGGCAGCGAGGTCGCCGGCCGCGACCCGCTCACCGGGCAGGTCCGCTGGCACTACACCCGCGAAAACCTGCAACTGTGCACTGTGGACGCTGCCTGGGGCCGCGTGAACGCCGTGTACCACAAGACGATGGGCTGCAGCGAGGTCACTCAGCTCGACCCCGCCACCGGCCGCATCACCGCTCAGCGCAACGGCGACGCCGAGCTGGGCACCCGCCTGGTCAGCGACGGCAGCCACGTCACGACCACCGGCAAACATCTCCTCGACACGTGGCGCGACGATCTCGTGAAGAGCATGGAGTACGGCAAAGTCCCGTTCCTGCAAAATGCGAACAAGCAACCGCGCCCCAACTGCACTTACGGAACCGTAGCAGTGGCCGCCGACAAAATCGGCGTGATCGAACGCTGCCCCGGCGACCGCACGGACCGACTGACCGTCTACAAGGCGACCGCCGAGCACGAGGACGAACCGAAGGTCACCTACACCGCCCTGCTCGCAGGCAAGCGGGCTCGGGTCATCGCGATGTCGGGCGACCTCACCGGCGTCCTCCTGCCAGACCAAAAGCTGTACGTCGTCTACGGCGCGGACGGCTCGCAAAAAGCCGCCTACCCCATGGACCTCCCCGCCTCGGACGTAGCAACCGACCCAGCCGGCGGCACCGAAGCGACGACCCGCACCGCAGCCGGGATCTACTGGTACACCGGCTCAAAAACCGTCGCCCTGTCCCGAGACGACCTTTCGCCCCGCTGGACCCTGGACGGCACGCTCGGCCCAGGAATCACCTTCGCGACCCAACTGGTAGTCCCGATCCGCGGCGGCCTGGCCGTACTGAACGAAACGAACGGCGCAACGCTACGCACAGTCGGCGTCAACCGCGGCTCCTACGCGGGCCCGATCCGCCTCACCGCGCTAGGTCCAGTACTGCTGGAACAACGCGGCCCGACTGTCGCCGCCCTGCGCTGACGCCTCAGAACCACCACAACACACCGAACGCCACTCCCGCGACGACCAGCACCCCAGCCCCCGCCAACGCCGCCACCTTCCCAGCCCGACGGTCGGCGATCCGTTGCAACGCAAGCACAATCACCGCGGCCACCGGATGCCCGACGAGCTTGAGCGCGCCCGGACCGGACGCTCCGTTCACGAGACACAACACCCCGACCACAAGCACCCCGACGGCCAGGACTGCCATTCCAGCGGCGACGGATCCGGTGAACCCTCGCCACCACCTTCCGCGTGGTTTGGGCTTTGCGGAGGGTTCGGCGCGCCCGGTTGCCGCTGACGGCTCGGCGCGCTCGGTTTCCGCGGACGGCTCGGCGCGCTCGGTTGCCGCGGACGCTTCGGCGGCACCGGTCATGCTGTCTTGCTCGGCTGTTTCATGGATAACCGCAGCCGCGCGACTCGCCTCGATGCTGGTGGCCGACGCCGAGTCACGCATAACCGCAGCCGCGCGCCTCGCCGCCGCACGACTGCCCACCGTCTCTCGTAGTTCCTCGCCACGACCGGTAGCCGAGAGATCTTCCACCGCCGCGCCACCCGCCTCGGCGCCGTTAGCCGATGCCGAGTCATGCATAACCGCATTCTCGCCGGGTGCGAGATCCTCGGCCGCAGTTGAGTCATGGATAACCTCGGCCGCGTAACCCTGCGCAGCGTTGTCCTCCCGCGACATCGCTGCTGCGCGCTTCTCCGCCGCAGAACCAGCCCCAGGGCAGTCCTCGATCGCACGACCGTCGTCCGAGATCACGCCACCGCGCACACCGACACCGCCGCCCTTCAGCAACGCGGTGTCGCGTGCGTCCATGCCATCGCCGTCCGCACGACCGCCGTCCAAGGCCGCACCATCGCGCACACCGGCACCGTTCAGCATCCCGGTGTCGCTTGCATCCGCGCCATCGCCGTCCGCACGACCGCCGTCCAAGGCCGCGCCACCACGCACACCGGCACCATCGCCATTCAGCAACGCGATGCCGCGCGCGTCCATGCCATCGCCGTCCGCACAGCCGCCGTCCGACATCGCGGTATCGCGCACACCGACACCATCGCCCTTCAGCAACGCGGTATCGCGCACGTCCGTGTCATCGCTGTTCGCGCGGCCGTTTCCCGCGTGCGCACCGGCGTCCTCAGCACGACGTCCGTCGCGAATCCCGCCATGTTCGGCGGCAAGATCCGTTGTCACAGCAGCAAAATCCTTCCTCGCTGCCCCGCGAAGCCCCAACCCGTCGCCAGCAGCACCGCGCCCCCGCGCGCCACCGGCTCGCGCCCCGGTCGGCCCGGACCCGGAACCAGCCGGCTCGCGGCGAGCGGTTTTCTCGATCTCCGGTGACGCCACGATTCTCGGGTCCCATCCACGTCTCGGGAAATCCCTACGGCGCAAGCAAATCCCACGGTTGCGCGGCAGGAGCGGTCTGCTGTCCCGCCACGCAGCTCGGGCGGAAGTCGCACCATGCGCAGCGGCGGTCGGGGCGGGCGGGGAACAGCGTGTCTCCATCACCGCCCGCGTCCAGGGTATCTGCTGCCAGCCGCAAATCCCCGGCGGTCTCCTCGGCGCGTTCCAGGTGCCGCTTCAAGGTTTCCGGGGTGTGTTCCGCCGCGGCGATCGTGCCGGACGGCAAATGGTGCAACTCGACCTTCGTGCACGGCATGCGCAAAGTGCGCGTCGCGGCTACCGCGTACATGGCCAACGCTTGGGAAGCCCGGGCCTCGTGTTCGTCGGGGGCTCGGCGGCCGGTTTTGTAGTCCACGATCACCAGTTCGCCGCCGCGCTGGTCGATGCGGTCGGCCCTGCCTTCGATGATCATCGTGGGACGGCCGCCGGTTGTGCTGACCGGGGCGGAGACCCAGCGTTCCAATCCCACGGGATCGTCGCTGACGTCGTTGTCCTCCACGTACTCCGCGACCCAGCCCTTCGCCCGCGCTCGGTAACGCGCGGCCTGGTCGTCGTCGGCGAAACCGGCGTCCTTCCAGTGCTCCGACACCAGCGCGATCCCGCGCTGCGGCGTCCGTTTCGCCACTGGCAGGTCGAAAAGCGCCCGCAACGCGTTGTGCACCACCGCACCCAGCGTGCTGTGCGCCCACGGTCCGGTGCGCTGCGGCGTCGGCCGTTCGAGATAGGCCAGCCGGTACCGGCGCGGGCAATCGTCAAAGGTGCTCAGCCGCGCCGGCGACACCTTGGTGAGCCGTTGCGGTTGCTCGACGCCGAAGTCGAACCCCATCTGTTCTTTCACGCCGCCCCCTTCCATCGACGCCCACGCTACGCACCCCCACCGACACTTTCCGGCGTGGGCCCGGCGCGGGCTAGCCGCCGGCGATGAAGCCCTGCACCGAATTCGCGACCAGCTCGACCGCGATCGCGGCGAGCAGGAGGCCGGCGATCTTCGCGAGGAGCGTGATGCCGCTTTCCTTGATCAGCCGGATGACCACGCCGGAGAACCGCATGCAGGTGTACAGCACGAAATGCACGGTCACGATCGCCAGCGCCAGCGCGATGTACGCGCCCAGGTGCCCGTCGGCCTGGCGGACGAACACGATGGTCGCCGCGATCGCACCAGGACCGGCCAGCAACGGCGTGCCGAGGGGAACGAGGGCGACGTTGACGTCCTCAGCCGCTTCGGGCTCGTTACTCCCCGCGTTACCCATGAGCAGCTGCAACGCGATCAGCAGCAAGAGCAGCCCGCCCGCGCCCTGCAGGGCAGGAATTCCGATGCCGAGATACGCCAGGATCGCCTGCCCGGCCACCGCGAACAGCGAGATGACCAGGAGCGACACCAGCACCGCCTGCCGGGCCGCTTTCACCCGCGTGGCCATCGGTTTGCGGCCGACCAGGCTCAGGAACACCGGCACCGTGCCCGGCGGGTCCATGATCACGACGAGGGTGATCGTCGCGCTCATGAAGAGCTTCGCGTCGAAGAAATCCGAGACGGCCATCTCAGCCCTTCACCACTGGGAAGCCGGTCGCCCGCCCCACCAATTCCTCCAGCTGGTCCGGCTCGGTCGTTTCCTGGCCGAGCCCGATGGTCTTGTTCGTGCCGTGGTAATCGCTGGACCCGGTGCGGAGCAGTCCCAGCTCGTCGGCCAGCTCGCGGGTGCGCGCCCGGGTCGCCGGATCGTGGTTGGGATGGTTGACCTCGACGCCGGTCAGTCCGCGAGCCGTCAGATCGCGCAGGGTGTCCTCGCTGATCGTCGCGCCGCGGCTGAAGGCGAAGGGGTGCGCGATCACGGTAACCCCGCCAGCCGCGGTGACCATGTCAATCGCTTCCTCGACCGGAGTGTCGCGGCGCGCGACGTAGTAGCCGCGGCGACTGTGCAGGTAGTCGCCGAAAGCCTCGTCGACGGAGCTGACCAGACCCGCTCGGACGAGCGCCTGCGCGAGGTGCGGCCGTCCCGCGGGCGAGTCCTCGGGCAGCAGGCTCAGGATTTCGTCGGCGTCGACCGGGAGGCCGTCGGCGGCCATGCGCTCGGCCATCCGCCGCAACCGGGTGCGCCGTTCGACGCGCAGCCGCGTCTGTTCCGCGACGATCGCGGGCGCGGTCGGGTCGAAGAGGTACGCGAGCAGGTGCACGCTGATCTCGTAGCCGGTGTCCGGGTCGATCGAGACCGTCGACAGCTCCGCGCCCGGCACGAGCGTCATCCCGGCGGGCAGGGCCGCGGCGGCCGGTTCCCAGCCCGCGGTGGTGTCGTGGTCGGTGATCGCGACGACGTCGAGACCGGCACGCGCGGCAGCGCCGACGAGCTCGGCAGGGCTGTCGGTACCGTCGGAGGCCGTGGAGTGGGCGTGCAGGTCGATGCGCATCGGACCTATTCTCGACGATGCGCTGCGTCACCCCGGCGCCGGGACCAGTGCCGACGCGCCCGGGGTCAGCCGACCGGCTTCTTGCCCCGCGCCGCGCGCTGTGCCTTGATCATCGAGAACCGTTCGGCCTGCTTCTGCTTGTCGCCGAACACGAGCTCGGAGATCGTGTCGTAGAACTCCTCGGGCCGCGGCAGGTAGTCGATCCGGTTCAGCGCCTGGATCTGACCCGCCGATTCGACGACCATCGTGCCGTAGCCCAGCATCCGGCCCCAGGCCGAACGCTGGTAGGTGAGGTCGGTGACCTTGCTGATCGGCATCATCAGCACCTTGGTGGTGAAGACGCCGGTGGTCATCACGAACCGTTTGTCGGTGACGACCAGCCGTTCGACCCACCATTCGATGATCACGTAGGCGAACCGCAGCACCACCGCCAGCGCGACGTACCAGAGGATGTTCTGCACCACCCACATCGAGGGCGGCAGCAGATACGACACCAGCACGCACACGATCAGCAGCGCGGCTGCCTCGAACGTGTCCCAGAGGAGCACCGCCCAGTGGCGGCGGATCCGGATGACCCGCCGCTCGGTGTCGAGGAGGTACTCGTCAGGGTCGCGTGGCGCGAACATAGTCCGAGGGTATCCCCTGCCGTCAGTGGAAGATGTTGCTGACGAACGTGATCACCGATTCGGCCGAGCTGCGGAGGAAGTCCACGATGTTGCTGACAAGACCAGCAGCATGGCCCGGCTGAGCGATCACGAAGAACAGCACCAACGCGATACCCACGAGTCCCGCAAGCTTCTTCGCGTTCACAGCGATCAATCCCGTCTCTTCCATGACACCCGGAAAACTGACTTTCTACGTTGTACCGCACTGACCACTCACGCGGGAGGAAAGTCCCGCGCATGGGTCAGCCAGGCGCTCGAAGTGTACCGTACGGCTACTCTCCGTGTACAGGTTCCTGAACGCTAGGGGGCGCGGCCGGGGTCGGCTACCTTCGCGGCATGGACCATCTCGAGCGCTGCGTCGGCGGCATTGTGTTCGACGACCAGGGCAGACTCCTGCTCATCCGGCGCGCGAACGATCCGGGGAAAGGCCAGTGGTCGCTGCCCGGCGGACGTGTGGAACCGGGCGAAACGGACCACGAAGCGGTGGTCCGGGAACTCCGCGAGGAGACCGGACTGGACGTGAGACCGCACACATTGGCCGGTTCCGTCGTCCGCGGCAGCTACGACATCCACGACTACGAATGCACGTGGACCGGCGGAATCCTCACCGCGGGCGACGACGCCACCGACGCGCGGTGGGTCAACTCGGCCGAACTGGTCAATTTGGACGAAGCGGGCCACCTAGTGGACCAGCTGCTCGTGACCCTGCGTGACTGGAATGAGTTGCCCGCCGCGTAACTCAGAGCGGTTATTTACGCATTGCCCCGGGCCGCGTCCGCGATTCGGAACTGATTGCGGAGTTGTCGGAAAGTTTCCCCATCGTTCAAGCGTCCGCGATGAGCACGGAAAATGCGCGGAACGCGTATTCGATATCGCCGGACGCGCATCGGTTCGGGCATCCTGGCCGCCGCGGAGCAGTGTGACTGATGGGGTGAATGTGACACAGGTTACGCAGGGTGCAGACAAGCGACGTGCGTGGCCAAGCCGGGAAGAACCGGTCTGGCCACGCACGAGACAGCTCACGCCAGCCAGGTCATCCGCTGACCGTGCGGCGCCGTCCGGGCCAGCGCGCGGGCCTCGGGCTTCCCGGCTATCCAGGTCGTCAGCCCCAGCACCGCCATCGCGGGCTCGCCCTCAGCCGAGTCGCCGAAGGACAGGTCTTCCCGCCCGGGCAACACCGTTTCCAGCCCAGCCTTGTAGAACTCCTGGCTGACCCACCACACCGGCCGAGCCGAGGACAGCCGCGCCAGCTCGGCCACGAAGTCCGCCCGCCGGTCCCAGACGTACGCCAGCGCGTGGCTCGTCAGCACCACCAGCGGCAGTTCCTCCGGCAACCGCGCGGCCGCCGAGGCCAGGTCGTCCACCGCGTCCCCGGCGATCAGCTCCGGCGGGTGCTTCCGCTGTTCCGCGGCAGCCGTCCGCAGCAGCCGGATCCGGTCGACCTGATCGGCCCAGACGCACGCCTCCAGCCACGCCAGCTCGTCCTCGTCCGAGAGGTCCACCGGAGCCCGGTCCAGGCCCGCTCGGGCCGCGACAGCGACCTTCTTGGGCAGCTTGGGCAACTTCGCACCGGCCGCGACGTCGATCGCGCAGTGCAGCCCGACAGCGGCCTTCGCCGGGCCAGCCGTGAGCTGCTCGCCGCCGTCGCACTGATAGCGGTAGCCGAACCGGTCGAGCCCCAGCAGCAATCCCGCGCTGCAGCCGACCTCCAGAAGCGCGATCTTGCCGCCCGCTTCCTTCGCCGCCGCAGCGACCGCCGGGTACAGCAGCGCGGCGCGGCGCACCTCGTTCGTCTGCGTGTAGCGGGTCGAGATGATCTCGCGGGCCTGGTCCGCGCGCTCCAGCAGGAACGAGCGGAACAACGGCCACGTCTCGCTGTCGACGCCGTCGAAACCGCCGACCGACGGGTAATAGCGCGACAGCGGATGAATCGGATCCGCCTGCACCAGCCGGTGCGCGGCGGCGAACAGCAAGGTGCCGCGCGCTTCGCCGCCGCGGGCGTCGGTCAGGAGCGCGGCGACGTCGTCGTCCTCGGCCGCGTGCGTGGCGAGGTGGTCGTACAGCGGCGAAACCCCGCGCGCCTCCGTCTCGGCGAACCTGCGCAGCGTCTGCTTGATCTTCTCCAGGGCGATGGCCACCCGTGCTCCTCTTCGCGGCGGATCGATCACTCGTGCGGCGTCGGGCGGCCGGGCTGTTCGCCGCCGCGGGTGTCGCCGTAAGACCGTTTCGGCACCATCACTTTGCGCCGGAAAATGCACACGATGGTGCCGTCCTGTTTGTACCCTCGCGTCTCGACATACACCACTCCCCGGTCGTCCTTGGACTTCGAAGGGGTCTTGTCGAGCACCTCGGTCTCGCCGTAGATCGTGTCGCCGTGGAACGTCGGCTTCACGTGCTTGAGCGATTCGACCTCGAGGTTGGCGATGGCCTTCCCGGACACATCCGGCACCGACATGCCGAGCAGCAGCGAGTAGATGTAGTTGCCGACCACGACGTTCTTGCCGAAATCGGTCGTCTCGCCCGCGTAGTGCGCGTCCAGGTGCAGCGGGTGGTGGTTCATCGTGATCAGGCAGAACAGATGGTCGTCGTATTCGGTGACGGTCTTGCCGGGCCAGTGCTTGTAGACCGCGCCGACCTCGAACTCCTCGTAATACCGGCCGAATTGCACGCTTGCGCCTCCTGTCCGGGTAACACCTGCCGAACCAGGTGCGACACGTATCCGTGGTGAGGAGTACCCTCGACCATCGGTGATCGCGCGTCAACGCGACCCCTGCCACTTCGCACGCCCTGGCGTGCCCCGGCCGAAAGGAGGTGAGGAACCGCCCATGAGCAGTGGTGATAGTCCGCTCCCTAGTAGTACGTGCGTTCCCGCCCCGCCGGCCGGCCTTTTCCCTTCCTGGTAGGCCCGCGTCCGGGAACTCACGGTGCCGCCGGACGGACCCAGTCCGCCTGGCCGTCGTCTTCGTGTTCCACGAACGTCTGCCCAGGAGAACCCATGCCTGCCATTCCCTCGCTAGGCGGCCTTCGCGGCCGCGGCAACAACCGGGCCAAGGCCAGCCTCGAGCGGCCGATCCCGGTGCCGCTGTCGGCCTACGTCGTCGATTGCGCGGTGTATGTCGACGGCAAGCGGCTGCCCGGGCGCTGGACGCACGCCGAGGCGATCCGCGAGGTGCGCAAGCGGCACGCGGGGTTCGTCTGGATCGGCTTGCACGAGCCAGATTCCGACCAGATCCAGGGCATCGCGGAGACCTTCGGGCTGCACGAACTGGCCGTCGAGGACGCGCTGGAGGCGCATCAGCGGCCGAAGCTGGAGCGCTACGACGACACGCTGTTCCTGGTGCTGAAGACAGTCCGCTACGTCGAGCACCAGTCGCCGACCACGGCGAACGAGATCGTGGAGACCGGCGAGCTGATGGTGTTCCTCGGCCGCGATTTCGTGATCACCGTCCGGCACGGCAACCACTCCGGCCTCGCCCGGCTGCGCCGTGACCTCGACGACGACCCGGAGCGGCTCGCCCTCGGCGCGGCGGCGGTCGTGCACGCGATCGCCGACCACGTGGTCGACCACTACCTGGAGGTCACCAGCCGGATCGAGGCGGACATCGACGAGATCGAGGCGCAGGTGTTCGCGCCGCGTTCGTCGGTGAGCGCCGAGCAGATTTACCTGATGAAGCGGGAAGTGCTCGAACTGCGGCGCGCGGTGGTCCCGCTCGCCACGCCGGTGTCGCGGCTCGCCGAGGGCTACACGCGGCTGGTGCCGGACGAGGTCCGCTCGTATTTCCGCGACGTCGCCGACCACCTCGCGACGGTGTCCGAACGCGTCGCGGCGTTCGACGAACTGCTCAGCACCCTGGTCGACGCGACCGTCGCGAAGATCTCGCTGCAGCAGAACACCGACATGCGCAAGATCACCGCGTGGGCGGCGATCATCACGGTGCCCACGATGGTCGCGGGCATCTACGGCATGAACTTCGACTACATGCCCGAACTGCACTGGCAGTTCGGCTATCCGATCGTGGTCACGATCATTCTCGCGATCTGTCTGCTGCTGTACCGAATATTCCGGAAGAACGGCTGGTTGTAGCCGCCCCTCGCGGTCCCCGTTTCTTCACCCGGTAGCAGGAGGTTTGTCTCGTCATGTCCCGGTTGCTGTCCAACCTCAAGTTCTGGGCCCTGGCCCTGTGCCTCATGTGGATCGTCGGCATCGTCGCGATGATCGCGCTCAACCCCGGGTTCGCGCACGGCATGAAGTGACGCCGCGTGCGCCGTAACCTTGGCGCATGCCGAAAGCGCTGGTGGTGGCCGACGAGGCCGACGAGCGGCTGTGGACCCCCGCGGTCCGCTCGCTGCGGGTCGACCTCGTCGTCGCCGCCGGCGATCTGCCGTTCGCATATCTCGAGTTCCTCGCCGGCATGCTCGACGTGCCGTGCGTGTTCGTTCCGGGCAATCACGATCCGGACCTGAGCGGCTTCACCCGCTACGGCGGACTGTCCATGAAGGACGGTTTCCCGACCGAATGGCCCGGCCCCGCCGGCGGAATCAACGCCGACGGCCGCATCGTCGACGTCGCCGGACTGCGCATCGCCGGGCTCGGCGGTTCGATCCGCTACCGCGACGGCCCGAATCAATGGACGCAACGCCAGCAGGCACGCCGGGCCCGGCGACTGGAGCGGCGTTTCCGGTGGCGGAAATGGCGCGACGGCAACGGAATCGACATTCTGCTGACGCATTCGCCGCCGCGGAATCTCGGCGACCGCGAAGATCCGCCGCACCAAGGTTTCACCTGTCTGCACCGCACGATCGAAACCCTGCGGCCGCGCTGGCTGCTGCACGGACACATCCATCCGCACGGCGAATCGGCGCCCGACCGCGTGGCCGGCCGCACCCGGATCCGCAATGTGGTGGGCTATCAGGTGATGGAGTTCCCGCGATGACCCGACCGACCGGTTTCCCGCGCGCTGACGCCGAAAACGACTTCCTGCGAGCCCGGCGGCGGCAAGTGCTGTCCCGGCTTTCCACGTGGCTGCGCCGGGAACCCGACGACGTCAACATCATGCTTCCGTTCCACGAAGTGGTGCAGGCGCTCGGTTACGTCAGCGAAGCGCGGATCGGGACGCGAGTGATCACTTTGGACTCGATCATCGGCACCGTCGACCGCAGCCGCGATTTCGACCGCCGCTTCCGTCCCACTTCCGCCCGCGTCCGGCAACGCTGGGAACGACTCGCGCTGGCCTCCCGCCGCGGCGAGGCTATCCCACCGATCGAGGTGTACCGCATCGGCGAACTGCACTTCATTATCGATGGCCACCACCGGGTTTCGGTCGCACTGGCGCAGGGACTGTCCACAATAGAAGCGTCGGTGATAGCCGTGCGCACCAAACTGGACCCGAGCGGGATCCGGTATCGCGGCGACCTGATCGTGAAGGACTACCGGCGGCTGTTCCTGGAACGAGTCCCGCTGTCCGGCCATGCCCGCGCTTCGGTGCTGATGACGGATCCTTGGAACTACGCGCAACTCGGCGAACACGTCGAGGCGTGGGGCTTCCGGCTCATGCAAGACGAGGGCCGGTTCACCGACCGCGCGACTGTCGCTCAGCGCTGGTTCGACGAGGAATTCACGCCGGTGGTGGCGATGCTGCGGCAAGCCGACCTGATCGGCGACCGCACCGAGGCCGAGGCTTACCTGTGGGTCGCCTGCGAGCGGTACCGGCTGATCCGGACGCACCGCTGGGACGAGGAGGTCATCGAAACGCTGCGTTCCCAGCAGTGACTTGTCAGGCGCCTCCTGACGTGTCAGGCTGATCCTGACACCAGGAGGTTGCGATGACTTCGTACTGCTCGTTCTGCCTGAAACCGGCCGACGAGGTGGCCAAACTGATCGCCGGATCCGGCGTCTACATCTGCGACGGCTGCGTCGGATTGTGCGGCCAGATCCTGGCCGGGGAGCACGAACCCGGGACGCCCGAGGTGACGCTGTGGGAGCGGAAATCGGACGAGGAAATCCTGGAGAGCATCCCGCGGATGGCGAAGGTCAGCGCGCAGACGGACGCGCGGATCCAGGAGCAGGTGGATCTGCTGCGGACGCGCGGGGTGGCGTGGGCGCGGATCGGCGAGGCGCTGGGCGTGACGCGGCAGTCGGCCTGGGAGCGGTTTTCCGCCGAGCGGAAATGAGACTGGCCCCCTCCCGTTTGGCGGCGGAAGAGGGCCGATCGATCCCAGTGGTTCGGCGGCGGCCCGGTCCGGGCCGCTCAGTCGTCGCGTGCGGCCGCCCCCTCAGACAGCTCGCTCGGCAGGTCAGTCGCTGGGGATGATGGCCCACAGGATCAGGTACCCGATGAACTGCGGCCCCGGCAGCAGGCAGGAGACCAGCGCGAGCACCCGGATCTTGCCCGGCGTGGTCCCGAAGCGACGGGCGAGCCCGGCGCAGACGCCGCCGATCATGCGCCCCTCTCGCGGCCGGCTCAGCCGGTGGGTGACAGGTGCGGTCATCGTGTTCCCCTCCCGTTTGGGTTCGTACCTCTATGTCACCACGTGCGGGGCCGGGGCACATCGCTCCGCGGGACGATCCGGACCCCTAAGGGGATGGGGTCCGGTACCGGGGAGGAATCGGGGTCGGGGCGGGAACTCGCAGCTCAACACTCTCCTTGGGGCAGGAATCGAGGGCGGGTCGCGCGCGGCAGCCGACGCCCCAACGCCACATTGGGTGCGTCAGATGCACCCAATGTGGCGTTCGGTGCGTCAGATGCACCCAATGCCACATTGGGACGCGGCGGACACCGCCCGGGCAAAGCCGCGCGGCGTGGAATCCGCGTATCGCCCGGTCGGCCGACCGCAACCCGGTCACTCGCCACCGACCGGCAGGGCAACCCACTCGCCGGATCGGCCCAGGTGCCCGCTGGCAACCCACCCGCCGACCGAATACCGGCCAACAACCCCACGCACCCTCCCCACCCGAGCGCGCCACCCGACAACCGACGAGCCAGACCACCGAGCCTGTCCGCCGAAACCCGCTCCCCCATTTGCCCGCCCAGAACCTCCCCCACCAGCGGTGATGACTCAGCGAAGTGTGGGATTTCCCGGCGGGGGCTGGATTTTTCGCCACTCACGGTGATACTGCACCCCGTGCGTAACCCACTCGGAGTCCTCGCGGTCGGCTGTTCGGTGCTTCTCGCCGCGAGCGTCGGATGTTCCGCGGAGTCTGCCCCGGCGGAGCAGGCGCAGTCCACGCCGGTGCCGCTCACCGCGATCGCGGCGCTCGGGGACTTCGCCACGCTCGATTACTGCAGCCTCCTCGACCCGAAGCGGCTCAAGAACACCACCGCGGACACGCCCGATTCCTCGTTCACCGCTTGCCAGGCGGACTTCGTCCAGGCTGGGCGGCCCCGGACGGTCACGGTCGGGCCGCTCGCGGCCGATCGCGATCCCAACCTCAAGGCCTACGACTACGCGGGCAAGGTGCCGGACGGCGTTTCCGTGCAGCAGGCCGGTTTCGTGCCCGAACGGTCGTGCGGGCGGGCGATCACGTTCGCCGACGGGGTCCGGCTGGCCGTCTCCATCACCGACGGGGACGATCGCGGCAGTGCGGAGGACCGGTGCGGCGCGGCGGACGACATCGTCGGCGGGGTGCTCGACGCGGTCACCGGCAACCGGGTGCGGCATCCGCAGTTGCCAGACCGGTCCTGGGGGCGGGTGGATTCCTGCGCGATCCTCAGCGCGTCCGGGGCGCAGGGCGGCGACGCGACGGCCGGGATCGCCGGGCATTCCTGCATTCTCGACAAGGTGAGCCTGGAGTTCGCGGTGGTGCGCCAAGCTCCGGCGGGACCGTCGGAAACGCTCGGCAACCGGATGGCGCGGGTGGCCGCCGACGGCGCGTTCTGCCGGGTCCGGACGGTGCAGCCCTCCCCGGCCACGGCGGGACGCGCGGAGCAGGCGACGGTGAGTGTGGTCGACACCAGCGGTGCGGGCGGCGAGGCGGCTTGCCCGGCCGCGCGCACCGCTGCCGCGACGATCTTCTCGCGGATCCCCTAAACGTCCGTGAAGGGCTCCTTGAAGGAATCTGATTCCTTCAAGGAGCCCTTCACGGACCGTCAGCTCAGTCGG
>NZ_JBEXMH010000043.1:0-85095 GCF_040610415.1 Amycolatopsis sp. NPDC004079
GCGCGGCCCTACGCTATCTTCACGTTGGGTGTAAGCTTGTGGTAATCAGAGTCCCTCAGGGTTCCCCTCACGGACGCCTGGCCCGCCCGCAAACCACACCCGCGGCGCCGTCTTGAGTGACCCCCTGACCCGGCTCGGGCCCCCGGCCCCCAGCGGAGGCCCATGCCCTGCCGAAGGGCCCCGGTGCGGATCGCGCACCGGGGCCCTTCTTTCGTGCCGCTGTTCCCGGCTCGCACGCGGTGTTAGTCCATAGTGGACAGGGTTGCCAGGCGCGGGAGACGGCTCGAGTCACCGGGGTCAGGGCGCGTATCCGTTCCGCCGGATCTGTCGATCCCGCCGGGCCGGACGCCTGGATCGCCCGAGCCGCAAGGCCCGGGAACCGCGCCGGGCCGGGGACAACAGCCGCCACGCCGAAGGGCTCCGGCGCGGATTGCGCACCGGAGCCCTTGCCGCCGTTTCCGGCTCGCACAGTATTTAGTCCACAGAGGACAGTCGGGCCGGGATCAACCCGTCGCGCGCCGGTCCCGCACCGCGAACGAGACCGCCAGTGCCAGTGCCGCCGCGATCGCCGCCATCCACAGCGCCGCCGCGAAACCCGCCGTCGGCGAGCCGCTTCCCGGAGGGCGGCTGGACAGCTGCGAGGCGAGCGCGATGCCGATCGAACCGCCGAGACCGAGGCAGGCGGAGTTGATTCCCGGCAGCACCCCGGCTTTTCCGGGCGGGGCGAGCACGACGCTGAGCCCGTTGAGCGCGGTCAGCGCGACCGAGTTGACCGCCGCCAGCAGGATGACCAGACCGAAAACCGCCCACGGCGAACGGTGGGCCAGTGCGATCGCCACGATCAGCGGCGCGACCCCGAACAGCGACAGCCGCAGGAGCCGGAGCCAGCCGACCCGCGGCGCGAGCGCCCCGGCGAGCGGCGACGCGAGCACAGTGACCGCGCACGGCGGCACCATGAACACCAGGGTCATCATCGTCGCCGAGAAGCCGTAGCCGCCCGCCGGGAAGATCGCGAGCAGCGGGACCGTGTAGTTGATGACACTGAGCACGCCGACCAGCAGCAGGACCGAGGTCAGCAGCATCGGCCAGATCTGCCGCGAAAGCAGGTACTCCGCCGGGATCAGCGCGTTCGGCAGCCGCGCTTCCACCCGGACGAACACCAGGAACAGCAGCGCGGCGACGGCGGCGAGCCCGAGCAGCCAGACCACCGGCCGGTCGGCCATCCCGGCCGCCGCCTGGATCGCCGCCAGGCACAGGCAGAGCACTGCCGCGCCGCGCCAGTCCATCCTGCCCTCGCGCGACGGCGCGGACTTCGGCACCGCGCGGACGACGGAGTACAGCGCGAGCAGCCCGAACGCGGTCATGAAGCCGAAAACCGCGCGGAAGCCGCCGTGATCGGTCAGCCAGCCGCCGATCAGGGAGTCGATCCCGGCCACCCCGCCGTACGCCGCGGTGATGATGCCCATCGCCCGGCCGAACCGCTGCGCGGGCATCGTCTCCCACAACACCCGCAACGCCAGCGGGAACGCCGCGCCGGAAGCGCTCTGCAGGACCCGCGCCGCCATCAGCGTCCCGATGTCCGGCGCCGCCGCGGCGAGCGCGGAACCGGCACAGGTCACCACGAGCGAACCGATCAGCAGCCGTCGCCTGCTGGAGTAGTCCGCGTAACTGGCCACCACCACCGAAACCAGGCCGCCCAGCAGGAAACACAGGGAATGGGCGAATCCCACCGAGGCCGCCGAGGCGGGCAGCCGGAGCGCGATGTCGCCGAGCGCGGCGGTCGGCATCGCACCGGACATCTGGCCGAGGATCGCGGCCAGCACGAGCGCCGCGTAAATCCCGCGGGCGCGCGCGGGCGCGGGACCCGCCGCCGACCGGGCGCCCGCCGTCTCCTGGGTCATCGCTCGTCCCCCGGACCGGGCTCCTCGATCCGGATCGCCCGGGTCGGGCAGCCCTGCACCGCCCGCCGCACCTCCGGCGCCAGCGCGGCGGGCGGGGCCGGGTCGACGACCTTGACCCGGCCCTCGTCGTCCTGGTCGAACACCTCCGGCACCCGGTAGACGCACAGGCTGCTGACCACGCAGACCTCCCGGTCCGCCGATACGCGCAGCGCGTCCTCGCCGGTCACCATTCGACCGGGATCTCGGCGAACGCCTCCAGGAACCCGCCGTCCTTGCGCGGCAGGTCGGCCGCGGGCACGGCGAGGCGCAACCCGGGGAACCGGCGCAGCAAGCCCTCGGTGACGACCTGCAGCTCCATCCGGGCCAGCGCCGCGCCCACGCAGTAGTGGATGCCCGAGCCGAACGTGAGGTGGTGGTTGCCGGTGCGGCGGATGTCGAGCTTCAACGGGTCGGGGAACATCGATTCGTCCACGTTCGCCTCGGTGGACAGCAGCACGGTCGACCCCTTGGGGACCACCGAGCCGTCGGCGAGTTCGATGTCTTCCAGCGCGTACCGCAGCGAGCCGAGCGAGGACCCCATCAGCTCGTACCGGAGCAGTTCCTCGACCGCCGACGGGATGAGCGAGTAGTCGGCGCGAAGATCGGCGACGACTTCCGGACGGTGCAGCAGAACCGCCATGCTGGAACCGATTTGGCTGGCCGTGGTGATGTAGCCGGCGATCAGCAGGGTGCGGATCCAGTGGTGCAGCTGGTAATCCGAGAGCCGGTCGCGGTCCCCGTCGCTGATCTGGATCAGCGCGCTCGTCAGGTCCTCGCCCGGGGTTTCGCGGCGCAGCCGGATGAACTTGTCGATGTAGCTCCACAGGTCTTCCCGGCAGCGCGCCACCTCGGAGTCGGGCAGCTTGCTGATCGACAGGAAGCCGTCGACCAGCCCGCGGAAGACCTCCATGTCCTCCTCGGGAATGCCGAGCAGATGGCAGATCACGCGGATCGGCAGCGGGAACGCGATCGCCTCGTTGAGTTCGGCGGACGGCTCGCCCCGCGCCATGTCGTCGAGGAGCTCTTCGGTGATCTTCGTCGCGAGCGGCCGCAGCGACTCGATCCGCCGGGCGCTGAAGGCCCGGGTCACCAGTCCGCGCTCGGCGTTGTAGCGAGGCGGGTCCGAGTCGATCTCCGGGTCGCCGAACAGGTCGTTGTTGAGCGAGATCCGCGACGTCGGGTGCCGGGCGGTGTTGCGGCTCAGCCGCACGTCGGCGAACAACGCCTTGACGTCCTGGTACCGGGTCACGAGGAGAGCGGGATCGCCGCTGGGCAAAGAGATCTCGAGGATGGGCTGCTCGCGCAGCGCCCGCCACTTCTCGGGGATCTCCAGCGGCGGAGTCCACGCGAACGGGTAAGAAACAGGGCACGAACCGGACACCGGGCACCTCTCTCAGGTCAGCCGCGCGCCGACGGCGAACTGGGCATTTGCTCGCCGCACACCGTCGCGCCCCCCGCTGGTGCGGCGCTGGAGCAGCGGTCAGCGGGCGGCGCGCCCAGTCCCGTCCCAGCGATCCTCGACCGGACCTCGCCACCCTGGCCGGGACCGGAACCAGGAGAGGAACGACGCCGATGACGAACACCACCACCCCGCCCGCCCAGGACACTCTCGCCCGGCACACCGACGGTTCGGCCGACATCCTTCGGCTGGGCAACTCCTTCTGCGACGCGCAGGCGTTGCTGACGGCGGTCGAGCTGAACCTCTTCGGCAGTCTCGCCGCGGGCCCGGCGAGCGAGGAGGAGCTCCGGGAGCGGCTGGGTCTGCACGGCCGCGGCCTGCGCGATTTCCTGCGCCTGCTGGTCGCGCTCGGCCTGCTGGAAACCGAGGGCGAGCGCTACCGCAACACCGAGGCGGGCTCCCGGCACCTGGTGCCCGGCGGAACCGGCTACATCGGGGATTTCCTCGGCGGGGCCAAGCACTTCCTGTACCCGGTGTGGGGCGGCCTCGGCAACGCGGTGCGCACCGGCAAGCCCCAGGCGGGCGGCGACTTCGAGGTGATGCTCAACAACCCGGAGATGATCGCTCCGTACGTCCGGATGATGGACGGGCTGATGCAGGTCCTCGGCGCCAAGGTGATCGAGGCGGCCGGGTTCGCCGGGCGGCGCACCGTGGTCGACGCCGGCGGCGGCCGCGGCAACCTGGCAAGCCAGCTCGCCAAGGCACATCCCGGACTGGAGATCACCGTCTTCGACCGGGAGCAGATCGAACCGTTCTTCGACGAGTACCGCGCCGAAATCGGCAGCCCGGATTCGGTGCGCTTCCAGGCGGGCAACTTCTTCCAAGACCAGATCCCGGCCGCGGACGTGGTGGTGCTCGGGCACATCCTGCACGACTGGTCTCCCGAAGAACGCCGGCAGATCGTCGAAAACGCTTACCGGGCGGTGAATCCCGGCGGCGTGCTGGTGGTCTTCGACCGGATGCTGCCCGACGACTACGGGCACGTCGAGAACCTGGTCGCCAGCTTGAACATGCGCCTGGTGACGCCCGGCGGATCGGAGTACTCGATCGCCGAGCTGACCGAACTCGGCGAGGCGGCGGGATTCCGGCGCGGCAAGGTGGTCGCGCTGGACAGCAACGAGACGCTCGTCGAACTGCACAAGGCCGCGGAGAAGTGACCGAGGCGCTCACGGCCACCGAATGGCAGGGCGGCGACCTGCGCGCGCTCGGCGAACGGCCGTATCTGGACCTGGGCACCTGCATCAACCGGTACGGTCCGCCGACCAGCGTGGGTTCGGCGCTGCGCGCGGTGGACATCCGGTCGCTGCGCGCGCATCCCTACGACGCCGAAGAGCTGTTTCTCTCGGCCTACGCGGACTATCTCGGCATCGGGACCGGCGATCTGGTGGCGGGCCGGGGCATCACCGAGTTCATCCGGCTGCTGTCCGCCCATTTCCCGGCCTCGCGCACGGCGGTGGTGACCCCGGACTACACCGACAGCATCCGGTGGATCGCCAACCACGTCGGCCCGTCGGGAGGCGGGCCGGAAACCGTCGAGAGCCGCGCGGACAGGGTCGCCGACGCGATGCGCCGCTACGACTGCGTCCTGCTGTCCAATCCGAACAATCCGCTCGGTCTCTACGTCCCGGCCGAGACACTCGCCGCGATCTGCCGGGACAATCCCGACGCGACGCTGATCGTCGACGAGGCCTACATCGACTTCGCCGACGGCGGCGCCCAGCGTTCGATGATCTGGTCCGGGCTCGGCAACGTCGTGGTGCTGCTCTCGCCCAACAAGCTGTTCGGCATCGCGGGCACCCGGACCGGCGTGATGTGGACGCCCGACGCGAAGCTGCGCGCGGCGATCCGCGGCCGCCAGCTGAACTGGTCGATCTCCGGCCTGGACGCGATCGTCGCCGCCGAGGCGCTGCGCAACACCGGATGGGCAGCGCACAGCCGCAGCAGGCTGCTGGCCACCGCGGACCGGATGGAAGCCCTGCTCCGCGCCCGCTATCCGGTCGTCGGCACCGGCGTCCCGGTGCACTACCGGTTCGTCTACACCGAAGACGCCGAGCGGGAGCACCAGCGGCTGCTCCGGCACGGGGTGGTGGTCCGGGTGTTCTCCGGCGCGCAGCCCGGCCGGGTGTCCGGCCTGCGGATCACCGCGCCCACCGAGGGCGAGTACCCGGTGCTGGCCGCCGCGCTGCGCGCCGACTGAGCGGAAGAGGGCAAAGCCCTATTAACCATAACCATAGTATGGCTATGGTTGAGGGGTGCGGCGCCTGCCGGGCGCCTGCCACGACTACGACCGCGGAGTGACGTTATGGATCTGGGGCTTCAGGACAAGCGGGTGCTGATCACGGGGGCGACCCGGGGGATCGGCAAGGCGACGGCGCGGCTGTTCGCCGAAGAGGGCGCGCGGGTCGCCGTCACCTACCACACCGGCAAGGACGCGGCCGACGAACTGGTGGCCGAACTCGGCGGTCCGGGCCGGGCGCTCGCGGTCCGGCACGACCTCGGCGACCCGGCGGTGATCAAGGCCGCCGTCGCCGAGGTCGAGCAGCAGTGGGGCGGCATCGACGTGGTGGTCTGCAACGCACAGACGTTCACCTGGATCAACCCGGAGGACCTGAGCGACTTCGAGGACTTCCAGGAGGACTGGTACACGAAGCTGCGCGAGAACAGCGAAGGGCACCTCCGCACCGTGCAGGCCGCGCTCGGCGGCATGCGCGCCCGCGGCTGGGGCCGGGTGGTGCTGCTGTCTTCGGTGACCGCCACCAGCGGGATGTACGCGTCGGAGATCTACAGCGCCGCGAAGTCCGCGCTCAACGGGTTCGTCCGAGGGCTGATGTGGACGAAGGGCGGCGTGCTGAGCAACGTGGTCGCCCCCGGCGGCACGCTGACCGAAAGCTTCGACGGCGTCGACCCGGCGATCGTCGAACAGGCGTCGGCCACCACCCCGAGCGGGCACCTGAGCACGCCGCAGGACGTCGGCAGGCTCATCGTGTTCCTCTGCTCCGAGGCCAACGGCAACATCAACGGCGAGGTGATCAACGTGGCGGGCGGCCGCTGAGCATGGACCTCGAACTGCGGGGCAAACGCGCACTGGTGACCGGCGGCACGCGGGGGATCGGCAAGGCCGTGGTGCTGGCGCTCGCCAAGGACGGCGTCGACGTCGTCACCTGTGCGCGCGGCCGCGGCGAGAGCATGGCGGCGTTGCGGGCGGAACTCGACGCGATCGGCGGCGACCACCTCGTCTGCGAGGCCGACATCGCGGCTCCCGGCGAGGCCGAGCGCCTCGCCGGGCTCTGCGCCGCCCGGTCCGGCAGGCTGGACCTCGTAGTGCACAACGCCGCGGCAGTCGGCCAGTGCGGGTACCGGGAACTCGGCCTCGCCGAGTGGACGGCCGTGCTGTCCGCGAACCTGACCGCCGTGCACGAACTGACCGCGGCGGTGCTCCCGCTGCTCGGCCGCGGCTCCTCGGTCGTCGCGATGAGTTCGCGATCCGCCGAACTCGGCCTGGCCGGGCGCGCGCACTACACCGCGTCGAAGGCCGCGCTGCAGGGCTGGAGCCGGTCGCTGGCCCGGGAGTACGGGCCGTCCGGCATCCGGTTCAACCTGCTCACGCTCGGCATGGTCCGCACCGAGGTCTACGACGACCTAGACGAGGCCGACCGCGCCGCGCTGCTGGCCCGGTTCCGTCCGGTCATCGCCCTCGAGCGGCTGGCCGAGCCCGCAGAGGTGGCCGACGCGGTGCGCTGGCTGGCCAGCGATCTCGCCGGTTACGTCACCGGTTCCGCGGTCACCGTCGACGGCGCGCTCTGCTGAACAGCCCGCGCCGCCGCGGTTACCAGCGCACCCGTGCCGCCGGAACCGCGAGCGCGAGCTGCGGGAACCAGTGCGCGCAGGACGATTCGACGCTGCGGCAACGCCAGCTGCGCCCCTAGACACCGGTGCACCCCGTAGCCGAATCCGAGGTGCGGGTTCGGCCGCCGGGTCAGCTCGTGTTCCTTCGGGCGGTCGAGGACGGCGTCACCGGCAATGCCAGGAACTTATTATAAGTGGCGCGACCTCGGCCCGCTGACCGTCCACAAAGGACATCATCGGACCAGGAATGCCCGATTTGCCGCCATGTGGCCGGGTCTTGAAGTCCGTGAGGGGAACCCTGAGGGAATCAGATTCCCTCAGGGTTCCCCTCACGGCCCACAATCCTGAAGCGTGTCCGCAGCACAGCCTTAAGTTCCTGGCATTGGGCGTCACCGGTTCCGCGGTCACCGTCGACGGCGCGCTCTGCTGAACAGCCCGCGCCGCCGCGGTCACCAGCGCACTGGCAAGGTTTCCGCGCTGCGCGCGAGCAAACCGGGGGACCAGCGCACCCGCGCCGCCGGAACCGCGAGCGCGAGCCGAGGGAACCGCGAAACCAGCGCCCGCAACACGATTCGCAGCTGCAGCAACGCCAGCTGCGCCCCCAGACACCGGTGTACCCCGTAGCCGAATCCGAGGTGCGGGTTCGGCCGCCGGGTCAGCTCGAGTTCCTCCGGCCGGTCGAAGACGGCTCCGTCGCGATTGGCCGCGGTCAGCGCCACCACGACGTAATCGCCGGCGCGCAGCAGCACGTCGCCGAGCTCGACGTCCTCGGTGACCCGGCGCGGGAAGGCCGTGCTGATGCCGAGCGGGCTGTAGCGCATCAGCTCCTCGACGGCGTTTTCGATCAGCCCGGGGTCGGCGACGAGGCGGGCGTACTGGCCGGGCGCGGTGAGCAGCTGGTAGCAGAAGTTGCCGATCTGCATAGTGGTCGCGTCGTGCCCGGCGATCACCACGGTGGCGCACAGCGCGACCGTCTCCTCGTCGCTCGCCCCGCCGCGCACCAGTTCGGCGACGAGCCCGACGCCGGGAGACCGGCGCTGGACACGGACCAGATCGCCGAGGCGTTCCCACAGCCGCAGCCCGGCTTCCTTGGTCTGTTCCGCGGGCTGCCTGGCCAACGCGGACGCCAGCAGCGACCCCGTCAGCTCGACGAACTCCTCGTGGTCGCCCGCCGGAATGCCGAGCAGTTCGGCCATCACCAGCGCGGGCAACGGTGCGGCCAGCCCGGAGACCAGGTCCGCCGGGGAGCCTTCCGCGCACAGCCGGTCGAGCAGATCGGCCACGAAACCCTCGACGGCCGCCTCGATCCGGCGCACGCCAGGCCGGGTGAACGCGGCCGCGACCGAACCGCGCAGCCTGCTGTGCGCGGGCTCGTCGTGGTTCAGGATCAGGTTGGCGCGCTGCGGCATCGGCACCACTCGCGGCTCGTCGCCTTCGAGCGACTGCTCGCGGGAGAACCGCCGGTCCCCGAGGACCAGCCGGACGTGCTCGTAGCTGCTTACCAGCCAGGCGGCTTCGCCGAACGGCAGCCGGACCCGGACCGGGCCCGCTTCGCGCAACGCGGGGAAGCGGGCGTCCGGGTCGAGCGCGGGCGCGTCGGCGAGCGGGAAAGCGAGCTCGGGCAAGCCGGTCATCGCACCGTGACACTGTCGCGGCGGGCGCCCGCGGTCACCGCGGGGCTGGCGAAAGCGCTGCCGGACGGCGGGTCGACGACGTTCAGGAACAGGTTGCCGCGGTAGGTGCTGTGCGGGTCGTCGATCCGCGAACCGCCGCGGCGGCCCGAGAACACGTTGCCGACGAACGACGCGCCGAAGTCCGCGACATTGTTCACCAGCACGTCGGCGGTGCTCGTGCGCACCACGTTTCCGTACACCGCAAGGGATCCGGGATTGCCGCACATGAAGGTGAACACTCCGGTGCGGACGCCGTTCGGGTACCGGCCGAGGGAATTGTCGTCGAGACTGACGTTGTACCGGAACGCGGTGCGGTCGGACGTGGCGTCGGGGTCGTTGCACACGATCAGCAGACCGCCGTCGCTGCGCCGGCTGAGGTTGTGTTCGTACACCGTGTCGATCGACGCGGTTTCGATCATGAACGCCTGCGACGGCAGCGCCTCCCCGCCGCGCCCGTCCGACACGGTGTTGTAGCGGATCCGCGTGCCGTTCGAGTTGTAGGAGAACACGCCGGTGGTGTACTTCGTCCCGCCGATGGCGTAGCCGTCGAGCACGTTGTCCTCGACCACCGCGCCGAGTCCATTGTAGACACCGATGCCGTCGCCGTAGACGGTGCGCAGCGTGTTCCCGGTGATGCGCACCCGGGTGTTCGGCACGTACGCAGTGCCCCTGCCGTCCGGGTACTCGGGCCGGCGTTCCCAGTCCGACGAGGTGCCGATGCCGGTCCGGCCGACCCGGGTCACGGTGTTGCGGTCGACGACCACGTCGTCGAAACCGGTCGGCCGCTGCGTTCCGGCCGCCTTGAAAAGGATTCCGCCGCTCGGGTCCCGGTCGCTGGGGTTCTGGCACTGGCAGCCGTTGACGTCGTGCACGTCGACGTCGCGTACGACGTAGTGCCGCCCGATGCCGTAGTCGGTGAGCCGGGCGTAGACGCCGAACCGGATTTCGTGCGCGGCGGGCGGCGGTCCGGAGTTCGACAGGTCGAGGTTTTCGATCTCCCAGCCTTCGACGTTGTCGAGCAGCACGGCCGCGAGCGCGCCGTGCGCGTCGATCCGGGGCTTGGCACCCGCGCCGTAGGAACCGGCGGTGATCGGGCGCGTGCCGGTGCCGGATCCCTTCGGTGCGAAGGTGCCGTCGCAGTGGCTGCCCGCCCGGAACTCGACGCGGTCGCCCGGCCGGTAGGTCTGCGCGCTCGCCCGCGCCGCCGACGCCCACGGCGCCGAGGCGCGCGTGCCGGCCGCTGCGTCCGATCCTCGTTGGCAGTCCACGAAATACGTCGTCGGACGGGCAGCGGCGGCGGGCGCGGCGGTCGCCGAGACCGCCAGCAGGGCCACCGCCAACACACCGGCCGAACGTGTTCCCCATGCGGTCATCGTCGTCTCCCGTTTTCTCGCCGAGTGGCCGTGCCGGGAGACTGGACGGCCGCTCTCGAACCGGGCTCGAACGCCGGTTGCCGCCCGTCTTCTTTCAGATCGGGTCGAGTTCTGCTCGAGCCCCGCTGGCAAGTCTGTGCCGGAGTGGTTTCGATCGGACGAGAGGGCTAGCACATGTGCGGAATCACCGGCTGGGTCGACTACCACCGTGACCTGGCCACCGAACGGCCGACCGTGGAGCGGATGACCGAGGCGATCGCGAGCCGCGGCGTCGACGACCACGGGCTGTGGCTGCGCGGCCACGCCTGCCTCGGGCACACCCGCACGGCGGTGATCGACCCGGAGGGCGGCGTCCAGCCGATGATCGCCGAGGACGGCGGCGATCCGTCCGCGGTCCTCGCCTACAGCGGCGAGATCTTCAACTTCCAGCAGCTGCGCACCGAACTGCGCGAGCGCGGGCACCGGTTCCGCACCCGCAGCGACACCGAGGTGGTGCTGCGCTCGTATCTGGAGTGGGGCGTGCGCTGCGCGGAGCGCCTCGAGGGCATGTTCGCGTTCGCGGTGTGGGACCTGCGGACCGAGGAACTGGTGCTGATCCGCGACCGGATGGGCATCAAACCGCTGTTCTACGCGAAGGTCCCGGGCGGATTCATCTTCGGGTCCGAACCGAAGGCGCTGCTGGCGCACCCGGCGATCCGGCCGACCGTCGACCTGGACGGCCTGCGCGAGATCTTCTCCACCGCCAAGCGCCCCGGCGCCGCGGTCTTCCGCGACATGCGGGAACTGCGGGCAGGCCACACGCTGACCGTGAGCCGCAAGGGCCTGCACGAGCAGACCTACTGGAAGCTCGAGGCCAAGCCGCACGAGGAAGACCTCGAAGGCACCATCTCGCACGTGCGCTCCCTGCTGTCGGACATCGTGCTGCGCGAGCTGGTCGCCGACGTGCCGCTGTGCGTCGGGCTGTCCGGCGGCCTGGACTCGAGCGCGATCACCGCGCTCGCCGCGCAATGGCAGTGGAAGCTCGGCGGCGAGCGGGTGCGCACGGTGACCCACGCCTTCGAGGGGTACGCCGAGAACTTCCGCCCGGACGACGTCCGCGACACCCCCGACGGCCCGTTCGCCGCCGAGATGGCGGCGCTGGTCCGGTCGGATCACACCGACCTGGTGATCCGCACCGCGGACCTGATGGACCCGGAGACCCGGCGGGCGGTGCTGCTGGCCCAGGACATGCCCTCGACCCTCGGCGACATGGACTACTCGCACTACCTGATGCTCAAGTCGGTGCGGGACCACTCCACGGTCATGCTCACCGGCGAGGTCGGCGACGAGGTGTTCTGCGGCTTCCGCTGGATGTTCGACCCCGACTTCACCAACTCCGGCACCTTTCCCTGGGTGGCCAACGAGAACAAGATGCGCAGCACCGGCCACGGCCGCGGGCTGTTCGACCAGGGCCTGTTCAGCCGGAAGCTCGACATGGCGACCTACTACGCCGACAACTACCAGCAGACCGTCGACGAAACCCCGCACCAGGAGGGGGAAAACGGCCTGGAGCACAAGATGCGCGAGATCTGCTACGCGCACTTCACCCGCTGGCTGCCGATGCTGCTGGCCCGCGGCGACCGGCTGGCGATGGCGCACGGGCTCGAAACCCGCATCCCGTACTGCGACCACCGGCTGGTCGAATACCTCTACAACACCCCGTGGGCGTTCAAGACGTTCGACGGCCGGGAGAAGAGCCTTCTGCGGGCGGCCGTCGGCGATCTGCTGCCCAAGTCCATTGTGGAGCGCCGGAAGAGCCCGTGGCCGGTCACCCAGGACCCGGCCTACACCGAGGCCCTGCACCGCGAACTCGCCGACGTGCTTGCCGACCCGTCGTCGCCGGTGCTGCCGCTGCTCGACGTGAAGGCCGCGAAGGAGACGGCCGCGAACCCGACCGGTTCGGCGCACGAATGGCAGAGCCGGATCAACGTGGAGACCGCGCTGCAGTTCGACGCGTGGCTCCGCCACTACCAGGTCGACCTGGCCATCTGACCGCGGCGCGGCCCGGGGTCCGGGCCGCGCCGCTCTCCACGGCACCGCGGGGTGCCAGTCCTGGAAGGGCTGCCATGACGACCGTCCCGGCCCCGGCTGTCCCGCGTCGCGCGGGCCTCGCCATGTTCGTGCTCGCGTTCGCTTCGTTCATGGACCTGCTCGACGTCGGCATCGTCACCGTCGTGGTGCCGGTGATCCAGCGCGATCTCGGCGCCACTTACGCGCAGAGCCAGTGGTTCGTCGTCGCGTACGTCCTGGCCTTCTCGATCGTGCTGGTGGTCGGCGGCCGGCTGGGGGACAGCTACGGCCGGCGCCGGGTTTTCCTGATCGGCGTCACCGGTTTCACCGTGCTGTCCGCCTGTTGCGCCGCCGCCCCCACCGCCGGTCTCTTCATCGCCGCCCGGCTCCTGCAGGGGGCTTTCGGCGCGTTGATGACCCCGCAGGTGTTCGCGATGATGCAGGTGCTGTTCCGGCCGGAGCAGCGCGGGACCGGGTTCCTGATCTACGGCGCGGTGATCAACCTCGCCCAGATCGGCGCGCCGCTGCTCGGCGGGATCCTGGCCACCCAGGACCTGCTCGGCCTCGGCTGGCGGGCGATCTTCCTGGTCAACGTGCCGATCGGGGCGGCGATCGCGGTCGCCGCGCGGGCGCTGGTCGGGGAGTCCCGGCCGGACCGCCGTCCCGCGCTCGACCCGGTCGGCATCGTGCTGATCGCGGTGGTCACCGCGCTGGCCGTCGTTCCGCTGCAGCAGGGCCGCGAAGCGCACTGGCCGTGGTGGCTGTTCGCCATGCTGGCGGCAGTGCCGCCGCTGCTGGCGGTGCTGATCCGGTACGAGCGGAAGCGGGGCCCGGACGCGGTCCTGCCGACGAGCCTGTTCCGGTCGCGGTCGTTCTCCGCCGCCGGTCTGCTCGCGATGCTGGTGCTGTCCTCGGTCATTTCCGTGAACCTGGTCCTGGTCTGGTTCACGCAGCTCGCGCTCGGGTGGACGCCGATGCGGACCGCGGCCGGCCTGGTCGGTTTCGCGGTGGCACTGGTCGCCGTCGGCACCTGGGGCGCGAAGCGGGTGCCGTCCTTCGGCCGGGGAACCGTTGCCACCGGGGCGGTTTTGATGGCGGCCGGCGTCGGTTTGCTGAGCGTGCTGGTGGATCTCGCCGGCGCCGCGGTCTCGCCGCTCGCGGTGTCCGCCGCGCTGTTCGTTTCCGGGTCCGGCATGGCGCTGGTTGTCGGTACGCTGGTGAACATCCAGCTCCGCGATGTGCCGGAACGCGACGCGGGAGCGGCGGGCGGCATCCTGTCCGCGGTCTTCCAGTTCGCCGGCGCGGTCGGCGTCGGCGTCGCGGCTGCCGTCTTCTTCGCCCTCGTGGCGCGCGGCGGCAGCCAAGACCTGTCCGTTCCGGTCGGCACGCCGCAGGCCGCGTTCCGCACCTGTGTCCACGATCAAACGACCGGGCCGAACCCGTTCGCGCCAGCGGATTCCTGCCGTGTTCCGGAGCTGCGCGGTCCGGCCGTCGCCGCTGCCTTGACCGGCGCGAAACAGCGCGCGTTCGCCGACGCCACCACGACGACGCTGTGGGTGCAGGCCGGTGTTCTCCTGCTGGCCGCCGCGCTTTGCCGGCTCCTGCCGGCCCGGCGGAGCGAATGAACCGGCTGCCCCATTTCGGCTCCAGCGCGGTCCGATCGGCCCTCGGCAGGCTCGGGACGACCAGCAGGAAACCCGGCCGCGGCCGGGGCACGACTTCGGGAAGGAAGGGCGCATGGACATCGGAGTAGGGCTGCCCAGCACGGTGCCGGGCGCCGCGGGCAAGGAACTCGTCGAGTTCGCCGGGCGGGCCGAGGAGCTGGGGTTCAGCACGCTGGCGGTGCTCGACCGGCTCGTCTACGACAGCTACGACAGCCTGGTCGCGCTGGCCGCGGCGGCCGCGGCGACCGAGCGGATCACGCTCGCCAGCACGATCCTGCTCGCCGCGTACCGGCCGAGCGGCGCGGTGCTGGCCAAACAGCTCGCCAGCATCGACCGGATCAGCGGCGGGCGGCTGGTGCTCGGCGTCGCGGCCGGCGGGCGGGAGGACGACTTCGCCGCCTCCGGCGTCGCCTACCGCCGTCGCGGGGCCCGGCTGGACGCGCTGCTCGAGGAATTGGGCCAGGTCTGGTCCGGCGGCGGCGCGGTGCCGGGCATCGGCCCGAAACCGGAACGCGGCCGGATCCCGATCTGGATCGGCGGGCACTCCGAGGCGGCACTGGCCCGCGCGGCCAAGCACGGCATCGGCTGGATTTCCCCGGGCGGCAGCGCATCGGCCTATTCCGAGCTGGTCGAGCGTGCCAACACCGCGTTCGCCGCGGCCGGCCGCACCGAGAAACCGCGGATGGCCGCGATGACCTACGTCGGCCTCGGCGAGGAGAACTCCGCGCGCGGCGCCCAGTACCTGCGCGACTACTACTCCTACATCGGGCCGAAAGCCGAGTTCCTGGCCAAGGGCTTGCTTTCCGACGAAGCCCGGCTCCGCGACACGATCGACAGCTACGCCGCCGCCGGCTGCGACGAACTGATCCTCTTCCCGACCACCGCCGACCCCGGACAGCTCGACCAGCTGGCCAAGGTCGCCTTCGGCTGAACCGAACCCCGATCCGACCGAGCACTGAGGAGCCCGCACATGCCCAGCACCAGCGCCGCCCCCGGAGTGTCCGTTTTGGACAGTCCGGAGCAGATCGTCCGCCTCGGCAACCGATTCTCCGACGCCAAGGCGCTGCTCACCGCCGTCGACCTGGACCTCTTCGGCGTACTGCAGGACAATCCCGGCACCGCCGAAGAAATCCGCACCCGGCTCGACGTCGCCGGGCGCGGGCTGTCCGACCTGCTGCACCTGCTCGCCGCGCTCGGCCTGCTGGACTTCGAGGACGGCCGGTTCGCCAACACGCCCTCGGCGGCGAAGTACCTGATCCGCGGCACCGACGACTACATCGGCGGGTTCCTGCTCCGGTCCGACCGCAACCTGTACCCGGCCTGGGGCAAGCTGGCCGAGGCGCTGCGCACCGGGAAGCCGCAGGCGGTGGGCAACTTCGACCAGGTGGTCGCCGATCCCCGGCTGCTGCGCCAGTTCATCGGGATGATGGACGGGCTGACCCAGGTGCTCGGCCCGCAGTTGGTCGCCGCGTACGACTTCGCCCAGCACCGCACCGTCCTCGACGTCGGCGGGTGCCGGGGGAACCTGCTGTCCAAAGTGCTCGGCGCCAACCCCGGGATCACCGGGACGGTCTTCGACCTGCCCCAGATGGAGCCGTTCTTCGCCGAGCTGATGGCCGAGACCGGACTGACCGGCCGGGCCTCGTTCCACGGCGGCAATTTCTTCGAGGACCCGCTGCCGACCGCGCACCTGGTCAACCTCGGGCACGTCCTGCACGACTGGGATCCCGCCCAGCGCAAGGAACTCGTCGCCAAGGCGTACGCCGCGGTCGAGCCGGGCGGGGCGCTGCTCGTCTACGACCGCATGCTGGACGACGAGCCCGCCCACGTCGAGAACCTCGTGATCAGCCTCGACATGCTGCTGGTCACCGACGGCGGCTCCGAGTACCCGGTGACCGAGGTGAAGGAGCACGCCGCCGCGGCGGGCTGCCGGGACATCACCGAGCAGCCGCTCGGCGCGTACGACACGCTCGTCATCTGCCGCAAACCCTGACGCCGGTCCCGGCCCGCCCCCGAACGGCGGACGGGCCGGGACGGCTCACCGCAACAGCTCTCCGAGCACCCCGGCCAGCGCGAGTTCCGGCGACGCGGGCGCGGTTTCGGTGAGCCAGCCGACGTACCCGTCCGGACGGATCAGCACCGCTCCGCCGTCGCCGATCGGATAGCGGGCCGATCCCCAGCCGTCGAGATCCTTCAGCTCCGTTTCCGCCGGGCCGCGGCCGAGCCGGTACGCGCGCAGCGGCACCGACGTGCGGCGGGCGACCCGGCGCGCCGCCGCGGTCCACTCCGCCCCGTCGCTCCCCGCCAGCAAGACGAACGAACCGTCGAACAGGTCGTGGGAGGACAGCCGGGACCCGGCCCGTTCCAGCCACAGGTGCGGGGCCCGCGTCCCCGGGCGGGCCCGCACCGAGAACCGGTCCTCGAACACCGAGTCCGGCCGGTTCCCGACGAGCGCGCCCGCCGGATACTGCTGCCCCAGCGTCAGCACCTGGTCCTCCGCCTCGTCCGACGGCATCCGCGCGCTGCCGGGCACCCACCGCTTCTCCAGTTCCAGCGCGACCGGACGGCGTTCGGCTTCGTAGCTGTCGAGCAGACCGGACCCGGCCCAGCCCTGGATCACCCCGGCGAGCTTCCACGCCAGGTTGTGCGCTTCCTGGACCGCGAGGCCGGCCCCGAGCGCGTCAGCTCCGGGCCACCAGCGCGCGCTGTCTCCCACCAGGAACACCCGCCCGATCCGGAACGTCTCGGCGGTGCCGGACAGGTACCGCCGCGTCCCGGCCCGGCGTGGCGCCGAGATCGGCTCGCCCGCGTACCTTGCTTCGTTCCCCGGAGCGGCAGTCCGCCCGGGCGGGCGGACGAGCAGGCTGCCCGCGACCCGGCCCCCCGCGCCCTCCGCCGCGATCACGTAGTCCGCCCGGACGACGTCGGTCCGGCCGGTGGCCCGGTCGAACAGCGCCGCGTCGGCCCCGGCGGAGTCGGTGGCGATCGACACGAGCTCGGCGCCGAACCGGATCACGGCTCCCGGCCGGCGGGCCGCCTCGAGCAGGACCGGCTCGACCGCGTGCCGGTCGCCCTCGTGGACATCGCACGGGCACAGATCCGGCCACCATCCGGGGCCGGGCGACGCGCCGCGGCGGACCGTCCCCCGGATCTCCTCTTCGAGCCCCAGCGCGCGGCAGATCTCCATGGTCCGCTGGTCGATGCCGGAGCCGCCGCCCGGCGGGCGCACCCCGGGCCGCCGTTCCACCAGCACCGACCGCACCCCGTGGCGGGTCAGGAAAACCGACGCAGCGAGGCCGGCGAGGCCCCCGCCGACGATCAGGACCGGCACCCGCTGCAGCTCACTCGCCATCGACACTCACCTAGTCATAGTAGTGTTAATCAGAATAACGTTAGTTATCTCTGCAATATATTAGGTAGCAAGGCGTGCGCGCAGCGAAACGAAAGCGCCAGTTATCTTGTCTATAGTTATGAGTTAGTTATTCCTTTGATGGACATACCCGGTGTGCGTCATTAGACTCAGCGTTACTCGCCGGCGACTAGCTCTGGGGAAGTTCATCCGGCGGGGCTAAAAGGATGTTCAGTTATCTGACCGAGGGTGACGAAACCCCTGTCGGAGTACGCCATTAGCTGGAGAAGCACAAAAAGCACGAATCGAACAGTGGGGGAACATTCATGCACGGAAAACGAGCCGTCGCGGCCAAGGTCCTGGCCGCCGCGGCCTCGCTCGTTCTCGGCGCGGGACTTGCCGCGGCCCCGGCCGAAGCCGCCGCGCCCAAGACACCGCGCACCTACTACGTCGACTGCGCACGCGGCCTCGACGTGGGGCCCGGCACCAGTCCTGACCAGGCATGGAAGCTGTCCAAAGCCAACACCGCGAAGTTCCTGCCCGGGGACACCGTCCTCTTCAAGTCCGGGGTCACCTGCACCGGGACCTTCGCGCCCAGCGGCTCCGGAACCGCGAAGGCTCCGATCAAGGTCGGCAAGTTCGGCTCCGGGGCCAAACCCCGCATCGACGGCAACGGCGGGGCCAGCGCGATCTATCTGCACAACGTCGCGGGCTGGGAGCTGCGCGACCTCGACATCACGAACACCGGCCCGGCGCCCGCCGCGAACCAGCAGCGCGCGGGCATCTACGCGCTGCTCGAGGACTACGGCGTCGGCAGCCACTACGTGATCTCCAATGTGGACGTCCACGACGTCAACGGATGCGACTGCCGGTTCCCGCCCAGCGGCGGGGTGGTGTTCTACGCGACCGGCTCCGCGACCCCGACCCGGTTCGACGACGTCGCCGTCACCGGCAACACCGTCCAGCACGTCGACCGGATCGGCATCGGCATGCTGTCCACCTGGACCGGTTCGCCGCTCGTGCCGATGACGAACGTGCGGTTCTCCGGGAACACCGTGCGGGACATCGGCGGCGAGGGCATGGTGGTGTTCAACGGCTCCGGCGCGATCATGGAGCACAACGTCATCAACGGGTTCAACGAACGGTCCACTCAGGACAGTGCGGGCGCGTACGGCTGGAACGCCACCGGCACCCGGATCCGGTACAACGACGTGTCGAACGGCAAGGGCCAGGCGATGGCGTTCAGCCTGGACGACGCGAACATCGACACGGTCATCGAATACAACTTCTCGCACGACAACAAGGGCGGCTTCCTGCTGGAGTGCTCCGGCAACGACGTGAAGTCCGCGAACGGCATCGCCCGGTACAACCTCAGCCAGAACGACGCGGCGGGCACGGACGGGCCCTACACCAGCACGATCACCATCTCCTGCGGCGACGCGTCGAACACCCAGATCTACAACAACGTCTTTTACGCCCCGGCCAGTCCCCGGCTGGTCACGAACATCAGCACCAGCACGATGGGGGTCAGCTTCACCAACAACATCTTCTACGGCCAGCCCGGCAATTCCAGCGTCAGCGACACCACCGGCAAGTACCTGAAGAACGTCTTCTACCAGGTCTCCGGTGCCCCGCTCGCCGACCCGACCTCGATTCTCGGCGACCCGGGGCTGCTCAGCCCCGGCACCGCGACCTCGATGGCGACCGCGACCGGCTACCAGCTCCACCAGACCTCGCCGGCGATCGACCACGGCGCGCCGGTGACCGACAACGGCGGCAAGGACTTCTTCGGCAACCCGATCACCAGCAAGCTGAACATCGGGGCCTACGAAGGCACCGGCGTCAGCTGACCTGGCCGCGACAAGCCCGGGGCGGCCGCGGAATTCCCGCGGCCGCCCCTTTCGCGCGAATAAGGTTCAGTCCCTCGTCGCCAGCACGACGTAGACCGTCCCGCCCGCGAACACCGGCGCCTGCCGGACGCGGACGTCGAAGCCGCGGCCCGCCAGCCGGGCCACCGTCTCACCGAGGCTGCCGTCGCGGTCGTGCACCTCGGCCAGCACCCGCCGGATCCGCGGCCACAGGTCGTCCCGCACCCCGTCGAGCACTTCCAGCTCGGCCCGTTCGACGTCGATCTTCAGCAGGCCGACCCGGTCGATCCCGTGCTCGTCGAACACCGAACTCAGCGTCACCACCTGGACGGTCTCGGTCTCGCGGACGTTGTGCATCTCCCGCACCAGCGGTTTCGCGGCCTCGTCGAAGCCGACGTTGGTCAGGTACGCCTCGAGGTTGAGGTCCTCCTCGGCCTGATCGGTGTGCAGGGTCGATTTCGAGGCGGCGTGCGGGTGGTACACGAACTCGGCCTCGCCGGGCTCGGCCGCGACCGCGAGCCGCAACGCGGTGCCGCCCGGCACATTCCGGGCGAAATTCGTTTCCAGGCAAGAAAAAGTGCGGGCAGCCGGCTCGAAGGCGATGATCCGGGAACCGGGGGCGAGCTCGGCGAAACACAGCGACGCCAGTCCGACGTGCGCGCCGACGTCGAGTACGACCTCGTCCGGCCGGACTCCCGCGACCGCCTCGGTGTACGGGGTGTCGCCGTCGATCTCCTCCCAGAGGATCCGTGCCTCGACCTCGTCGAAGCAGTCCACCTGTTTCCCGTTCGGCAGGGTGTAAGTCACGGCCTCGGTGCGGGTTCGTTCGGCGGTCATGCTCAGCTCTTTCCGTGCGTCGTCGCGGTTCCGTGGTTCGCCAGGTCTTCCAGCGCCCCGGCGGCCTCGCTCGGGGCGGGTCGTTCCCGCAACTGCCTGCTCGCCTCGGCCGCGTTCCGGAGGTACGCGGGGTCGGCCAGGATCTCCAGCGCGGCTTTGCCGATGTCGTTCTCGTTCGCCTCGTACGCCGCGATGTTCCGGCCGACGCCCGCGGCTTCCACCCGCCGCGCGATCACGTGCTGGTCGAGTCCGTGGGGGATGGCCAGCTGCGGAACGCCGGTCGCGAGCGCGGTCATCACCGAACCGGCGCCGCCGTGGTGGACGAGGAGGTCGCAGCGCGGCAGCACCAGGTGCAGCGGCACGTTCTCCATCGGCCGCACCCCCGGCGGCAGCGGGCCGAGCTCGGCCAGGTCCGCGGCGTTGGCGGCGACCAGCACCTCGGCCCCGGTCTCGGCCAGCGCCCGGACGACCGGGGGGACCGCGAGCGCGCGGCTGCCGAAGATCTGCCGCGACGAGTTGCCCCAGATCACGCAGATCCGCTGCCGGTCAGGGTCCAGCTCCGGCAGCCAGTCCGGTTCCCGCCCGGGCCCGTTGTAGGGCAGATAGCGGATCGGGAGGCGGACGGCGGTGAGGCCCGGCTCGGCGCTCGCCGGGCACGGGTCCAGCACGTAACCGGGCCCGGACGCGGTTTCCGGGAGCCCGAACCTGGCCAGCGCGTCGGTCAGCGGGCGGTTGAGGACGTACTCGTCGTCGAACTGGACCAGGTCGTGGATGCTCGCGGTCTCGTCGAGCCCGGCGAAGGCGAGGACCATCTCCTCCGGACCGATCGGGCCCCAGAGATGGTTGACCGACGGCACGTCCAGCACCCGGCCGGCCAGCGGTCCCTCGAAGCTGACCGGATCGTGCACGACCAGCCCGGGACGCCAGTCGCGAGCGAAGGCCACCACGCTGTCCGCGCTCCGTGCGGCCGCCGCCGCGCCGTCCGCGCGCAGCCGCGCGGTGATCCCGGCGAGGTCGATCTCGTCGAGGTCGTTCACCTCGGCCCCGGTTTCCGGGTGCGGCGGCGGGGACGCGTAGCGCCACTGGCCGCGCCGGGCCTGCACCGCGTTGAGCCAGCGGGCGTGCAGGAGCTGCTCGGTCCCGGCGAGGATCGGCACCGGGACGAGTCCGGCCCGCGTCACGTGCGTGCTTTCCGAAGCGGCGCAGGCGACCCGCACCTCGTGCCCGGCGGCCTGCAGCGCCCAGCCGAGCGGCACCATCGGGAAATAGTGGCTCCGCCAGCTGGAAACCGTGAACAGCACGCGCATTTCGTCACTCCTGTCTGTTCGCGGAACGGCTAGTAGCAAGGGACGTAGCGGTCGAGCAGGCTTTCGGCGTAGCGGTCGCGGGAGATCCGCGAGTAGATCTGCGGCACGAGGCTGCACAGTTTTTCCGTCGACACCACGGTCCGGGCGGGCGGTCCGGGAATGACGAGCCGTCGCGCGGTGATGCCGAGCCGGTCCTCGATGCCCTGCACGATGTGCTCCACGCGGTTCGGCCGCCCGGACGCGACATTGACCACCTCGCCGGTGATCTCCTTCTCCAGCAGGTGGTCCAGCGCGCAGCGCAGGTCCGCGATGTCGATCAGGTCCCGGTGCGCACCCTGGCGCAGCCGGACGGTCCCGGACCGGATCTGCTGGATGAGGTTCGGCAGCAGCTGGTGCGCCCGCTGGCCGTCGCCGACCAGATGGCTCAGCCGCAGCACCAGCCAGGACACCGGGAAGTCCATCACCCGGCGCTCCAGCGCGTATTTGTGCTTGCCGTACGGCGATTCCGGGAAGACCGGCCGGTGTTCGGCGGCCGGGACGTCGGTCGAGCCGTACATCGCCTGCGACGCGGTCGACAGGAAGACGACCGCGGCGCCCTGGCGGCGGCAGCGGCCGAGGACCTCGGTGACCAGTTCGGCCTCGCGGTCGAACTCCGTCTTGCCCGCGACCTGGGTGCTGGACACCCCGGCGGCGAGCACAGTCACCCGGGGGTGGCGGGAAGCCAGCGAAGCGAGGCCGCGTGCGACAAACCCGTTGCCGACGATCTCCATCACGCACCCCGGGTCGCGGGAACCCGCTGAGCCTTGGCCGCGATGTCCGCGAGCAGCTGGGCCAGTCCCAGCGCCGAGGCGGCCTGGGCCTCCCGCTCCGGATCCGCACCGGTGCGCCGGGTCGCGAGCACCGCGTCGGCGAAGGCGGACAACGAGTTCCGGAACTGGTGATCGGCGGGCAGCACGATTTCCTCGACCCGGTCCTGTTCTTCGATGCGCACCACCGGCCGCAGCCATTCGGGCGGGGTGAAGACGCGGTCGACGCTGATCCGGCCGCTGCCGCCCCACAGCAGGTATCGGGCGCCGTAACCGTGCTCGAAGCCGAAGCTCAACGTCGCGGTCCGGCCGCCGACGGACCGGAGCAGGACGGATCCGCCCGCGTCGACGCCGTACTCGTCGTCCCAGCGCAGGACGGCTCCGGCCACCTCGAGATCGTCGCCGAGGAAGAACCTCGCCGCGCTGATCGGGTACACGCCGACGTCGAGCAGCGCGCCTCCGCCGAGCTCCGGGCGATGGCGGATGTCGGCGGCGGGCAGCGAAGGAATGCAGAACGCGCTCTGGAACTCCACCAGCGAGCCGATCCGGCCCGCGCGCACCAGATCGCGCACCGCGGCGTGCTGGCCGTGATGCGGGTACGTGAGGTTCTGGCGGATCACCAGGCCCCGGCTCGCGGCGGCGGCCAGCAGTTCGGCGGTTTCGGCGACATCGGTCGCCATCGGCTTCTCCACGAGCACGTGCTTGCCCGCGGCCAGCGCGGCGAGCGTCCAGCGGCGGTGCAGCGCGGCGGGCAACGGCAGGTACACCGCGTCGACGTCCGGGCTGGCGAGCACCGCGTCGTAGTCTTTCGCCGCGCGGCAGCCGAATTCGGCGGCCAGCCGCTCCGCTTTCTCCCGGTCCCGGCTGGCGACCGCGGCGAGCACGACGTTCGGGGCGGCGAGCGCGGCGGGCAGCGTCCGGCGCCGGGCGACCGAGGACGCGCCGAGCACGCCGAGCCGGACCGGGGGCTCGCCGGAGCCGGCGAGTGTTTCCTGTCTGGTCATCCGAGGCCGCCCGGCGCGGCGAAGGAAAGGCTGTGCAGACAGGAAACCAGGCTGCGGGCCTGGACGTTCACGTAGTGGCTGTGCCGGATCAGCGCGGTCAACTGGTGCACGGTCAGCCAGCGGAAGTCCTGGCGCACGTCCTCGTGTTCGTCGTCGCCGACCTCGATCACGAGGTAGCGGTTCTGCGCCTGGAAAAAGCGGCCGCCCTCCTCGGAAAGGACCGTGTCGTACCGGATCGCGTCCGGCGGCGCCTCCAGCACGTCGTCGAGATAGGCCGGGCGGGCTTCCGGCGGGAGGTGCTCGTAGTTCTCCGGGGCGCACTGGACTGTCGGCGCGAGCTCGATCACGTCCAGGTAGCCCGGTTCCACGCGGGCGTTGACGAGCACGTGCAGGACCCCGCTGATCCGCTTGACGAGGACGGCGACGAGACCGGTCCCGTGCGGCGAGATCATCGGCTGGCACCAGCCGTGCACCTCCCGGTTGCCCGCGCTCACTTCGACCGCGATGACGTCGAAGAAGGCCCCGGTCTCGTGCTCGATGACGTCGTCGCCGAGCCGCCAGCCCGTCGTTTCGGCGAGCGGGATCAGCTTCGTCGCGACGTCGTTGCCGACCCGGCATTCGGTGATCCAGCTGAGGACGTCGCCCGCGCTGTGCAGGCTCCCGTTGTCCTCGGACAGCGAGCGGATGACCGAGGACTGGAAATCGTCCCCGCCGAAGCTGAAGAGCGAGGCGATGCCCGCCGCGGAGAACGGCAGGCAGGACAGCACCGTGCGGGTGTCCATGTTGATCACGTCGTATTCGGCGAGCAGGCGGTGCAGCTGGCCGACGGTGATCCAGCAGAACCCGTCGAGCACCTCGACGTCCGAGGAGACCTCGACGACCATGTTGCGGTTGCGCTTGCGGTAGAACCACGAACCCTGCTCGGACTGCAGCACGTCGGCGAGCACCCGGTGCCCGCCGGTGTCCCGGAAGTACTCGAGATAGGGCACTGTCCGTCCTTTGTGGACCTGGGTGTAGTTGCTCCTGGTCGCCTGCACGGTCGGCGACAGCTGCACCCCGCCCGCGTTGCCCGGTTCCATCTTCGCCTGCATCAGGCAGTGCAGCACCCCGTCGAACTCCTTGACCAGGATTCCCAGGATGCCGACCTCCGGCTGGTTGAGGATCGGCTGCGACCATTCCTTCACCGGGCCGCCGGACACCGCGACCGACAGCCCTTCGACGCTGAAGAACTTGCCGCTCTCGTGCGCGTAGTTCCCGGTTTCGCTTGCCCTCGACCACTTCCGCATCTCGTCGAACGCGACGCGCCGGACGTCGAACACCTCCTGGCGCTTGCGCGCGGCCAGCCAGCCGTGCAGCTGCTCCAGGTCGAGGACGCCGCTCAAGGCGAGCGCGGACTCTGCGATCCGGACCGACACCGCGCGCTCGAACGTGCGCAGGCGGGTTCCCGCCCCCGAAGTCGTCTGCACCATCGCCCCATCCTCATCAGGTCGGACTGCTGCTCTCGGCAAGACATGCTGTGCTGCACCAACAGTGTTCGGGGCGGCTCGACCGCCGCTGGAGCTCGGCTGGAACCGTTCAGTCCACAAAGGACTCGTCGGCCGCGCGGGCGGCGGGCACGCGAAAAGCCCGGCGGGAGGACTGCCCGAGTCCGCCCGCCGGGCCGGTTTCCGCTGCCGCTCAGCGGGTCTGCAGGACCCGCTCCAGCGCGCCGGACAGAGCCGCCGCCGGCTGGTCGCCGGTCTGGCTCAGCCACGCGACATACCCGTCCGGGCGGATCAGCGCCGCGCCGCCCGCGCCGAGCGGGTAGTGCTGCTCCCAGACCTTGTCGACGTCGACCAGGTCGGCCCCGGCCTCCGCGGACCCGATGCGGAAAGCCTTGACCGGGCAGGAAAGCCGCTCCGAGACCGCGGCCGCGGCTTCGGACCAGCCGGTGCCGTCGGTCCCGGTGAACAGGACGAACCCGCGGCCGAACAGGTCGTGGGTGGAGATCTGCTCGCCGTCCCGCTCGACCCACAGGTGCGGGGCGCGCAGGCCCGGCTCGGCCGTCTTGCTCAGCGTGTCGCCGAAGACCGAGTCGTGCTTGGCCCCGAGCACCGCCGAGGACCAGTAGCGCTGGCCCAGCGTCCACAGCTGGTCGTCGGTGGTGTCGTCCTCGATTTCCGCGCTGTTGCGCTGCATCTGCCGGTTCACGACGAGGTCCGACAGCTCCACGGCGAGCGTGTGCCGCTCGGTGTGGTAGGTGTCGAGCAGGCCCTCGCCCGCCCAGCCCTTGACCACGCCGGCGATCTTCCAGGCCAGGTTGTACCCGTCCTGCACGCCGGTGTTCGCGCCCATCGCGCCCGCGGGCGGCCACACGTGCGCGGCGTCGCCGGCGAGGAAGACCCGGCCGCTGCGGTACTGGTCGGCGAGGCCGATGGCCTGCTCCCAGGCCGCCACGTCCTCGATCTCGACCTCGAGGTCGTCCCGGCCGATCGCGTTCCGCACGTCGGCGACGCAGCGCTCGACGGTGAAGTCCGCGGGCGACTGGCCCGCCGCCGGGTCGTAGCCGACGCTCATGCCCCAGCGGTTCGGCTCCGCCGTGGTGACCAGGCCGCCGCCGACCTTCTCGTTCACGATGATCCAGAACAGCGCCGGCCGCGGCACGAACTCCGAGAGGTCGGCGCGGAAGACGATGCTCACCGAGTGCTGGACCACGCCGGGCCCGGTGCGGTGGATGCCGAGCTGCTCGCGGATCGGGCTGCGGTGCCCGTCCGCCGCGACGACGTAGTCCGCGAGAACGGTCTCCTCGGCGCCGGTCGCGCGGTCGCGGATGACCGCGGTCGCACCGTTGTCGTCGGTGACGATGGAGACCAGTTCGGTGTTGAACCGGTGCTCCGCACCCTTTTCCCGGGCCGCGGAGATCAGGATCGGCTCCACCGCGTTCTGGTCGGCCTGGCAGAACTCGCCCGGGCTGAGCGCGGGCCAGATCCGCGGCGCGTCGTCGTCGAACAGCCAGTGCCACTCGCCCGCCAGGGTCTCGCACCGGGCGACGCCCCAGTCGTCCTCGAACGGCTTGCCCGCCTCGCGGATGGCGGTTTCCAGGCCCAGCGCCCGGTAGATCTCCATCGTCCGCTGGTTGATCCCGCGGGCCCGGCCCTGGATCGACGCGCCCGGGTGCCGGTCGACCAGCAGGGTGCGCACCCCCTGCTCGGCCAGGAACAACGTGGTGGCCAGCCCGACCAGGCCACCCCCCACCACCAGGACCGGAACGCGTTCCTCGTCTGCCATGCGTCTCACCCTCTGAATAGTTTTCGCTGTCGTCGACCGGCGGCACAGCGCCGGCAGCCGGGCTCGATTCCCGGCGGGCGTCCTCAGCGCGGCGAAGACCGGCTACCGGCCGGGAGGCCCGATAGCCATGAAGATACTAGTCTTTTTATGACGAGTCAACTCGGGGCGCCTGCCCGGGGCCGGGCGACGCGGTGCTCGCCGGAGCGCCGGTCCGCTGCCAGCTGTTCCAGCACCGGCACCACCTCCGCGGGTGTCAGGCCCGCCTCGTTCTCCTCCCGCACCCGCCGCGCGGCGGCCGCGTACGACGGGTCGCCGAGGATCGTGCTGATCGCGTCCCGGATCCCGCCGATGTCCGCTTGCGCCGCCCGGGTGTCGATCGACAGTCCGGCCCCCGCTTCCTGGATCCGGCTCGCGCAGTCGAAGTGGTCGAACACCTGCGGCAGCACGAGCTGCGGGACTCCGAGCGCCGCGGCGGACAGCGCGGCGCCGCTTCCGCCGAGCGCGATCAAAAGGTCGCAGCCGGGCAGGAACAGGGTGAGCGGCATGAGCTCGACGACCCGCCAGTGCGGCGGCAGCTCGCCGATCAGGCCGACGTCGGACTTGCTGACGGCGAGAACCACCTCGACGTCGTCGAGGCCGGCGAGCGCTTCGGCCACTCGCACCAGCGGCCGCGGCCCGCAGATCGAGAGCAGCGTCTTGCCGAAGCAGATGCAGACGCGCTTGCGCGGCGACGGGCGCAGCGCCCAGTCGGCGACGGTGCCGGCCCCGTTGAAGGGCACGTACCGCATTCGCAGGCCGGGACTCGCTTCCCGCGATTGCAGGCTCGGCGGGCAGGGGTCGAGGACGAGATCGGAATCGGGCAGCCCGGCGAGGCCGAGCCGGTCGCACAGCGGGGCGAGGTCCCACCTCGCCTTGTCGTGGTAGACCGGGCCGGTGGCGTCGACGCCGTACCGGTGGGTGGCGACCGGGACGCCGAGCACGCCGCCGAGCACCCGGCCGATCAGCGCGGTCGAGTCGGGCAGCAGCAGGTCCGGCTGCCACTCGCGGGCGAAGCGCTCGTAGTCCGGCAGCGCCGCGTCCGCGTAGTCCGCGTGCAGATCCGCGAGCATTTCCACCAGGAACCGGCCGTACCGCGTGGTTTCCCGGTGTTTCCACTCCTCGACCGGGAACCGGTCGCCGGGGTCGACGTAGAGGTCCCGGTTGAAGTTCTCCGACGACCCCAGCGCGGCGAAGCTGAACCCGGCGGCGTGCGCCGAGCCGGCGATGTCCGGGGTGCCCGCGAACAGCACCTCGTGCCCGGCCGCCCGCAGCGCCCACATCAGCGGCACCATGGCCATGATGTGCGTCGCCGCGGACGGGGACGGCAGGGCCAGCACTCTCATCAGCAGGTCTCCTTCGGTGCGGGCCGGTCGCTAGCCGCGGCGCCCGGTGACGAATTCGCTGATCGAGGCGACCATGTAGTCGATCATCTCGCCGGTCACCCCCGGATAGACCCCGATCCAGAACGACTGCTCGGTGATCACGTCGCTGTTGCGCAGATCCGCGGCGATCCGGTACCGCTGGTCCTGGTAGGCGGGCTGCCGGGTGAGGTTCCCGGCGAACAGCAGCCGGGTGCCGATGCGGCGGGAATCCAGGAACCGCACCAGATCCCGCCGGGCGAACGGGGCCGCCGGGTCGACCGTGATCACGAAACCGAACCAGCTCGGGTCGCTGCCCGGGGTCGGCTCCGGCAGCAGCAGCCACGGCAGCCCGTCGAGTTCGGCGCGCAGCCGCCGCCAGTTCCGCTTGCGGGCCGCGACGAAATCGGCCAGCTTGCGCAGCTGGCTCAGCCCCAGCCCGGCCTGGATGTCGGTGGTCTTCAGGTTGTAGCCCACGTGGGAGAAGATGTACTTGTGGTCGTAGCCGTGCGGCAGCTCGGCCATCCGGTGGTCGAACCGCTTCAGGCACTTGTTGTCCTCGCCCGGCGGGCACCAGCAGTCGCGGCCCCAGTCCCGGAAGGACTCCGCGATCTTGGCCAGCGCCAGGTTGTCGGTGAGCAGGCAGCCGCCCTCGCCCATCGTCAGGTGGTGCGCGGGGTAGAAGCTGACGGTGGCCAGGTCGCCGAAGGTGCCGGTGTAGCGGTCCTGGTAGGTCGACCACACGGCGTCGCAGTTGTCCTCGATCAGGAACAGGTCGTGGTCGGTGGCGAGCTGGGCGATCTCGGCGGCCGGGAACGGGTTCCCGAGCGCGTGCGCCAGCATGATCGCCTTGGTGCGCGGGCCGATCGCGGCCGCGACGCGGTCCGCGGTCGTGTTGCAGGTGGCGAGGTCCACGTCCACGAAGACCGGGGTGAGGCCGTTCTGCAGGATCGGGTTGACGGTGGTCGGGAACCCCGCGGCGACGGTGATCACCTCGTCGCCCGGCCGCAGCCGGCGCTCCCCGAGTTTGGGCGAGGTCAGCGTGCTCAGCGCGAGCAGGTTCGCCGACGACCCGGAATTCGTCAGATGCGCCTTGCGCAGAGTGAGCGCGCGGGCGAACTCCCGCTCGAACCGCAACGCGGTGTCCCCGGAGGCGATGTGCAGTTCCAGCGCCTCGGCCACGATCGCCGCGCGGTCGTCCTCGTCGAGCACCGCGCCGGACGCCAGGATCGGCGTGACCCCGGGCACGAACGCCCCGTCGGTGCGGCGGCTGCGGTGCAGCTTCCGCGTCTGTTCCAGAATGGACTGCGTTGCCGGGTCGTTCATGCCTGCCGTCTCCGTTCAGAGCTGGTTTCCTGCCACAGAGAGCGCAGCGCCTCGGTCAGCGACCGGCGCGGCTCCCAGCCGAGCACCTGCTTCGCGGCGTCCGGCACGATCCGCCGGGCCTCGAACCCCGCCGCCCGCCGCGACTGCCCGCCGCCGCGGTCGGCCACCGTCGCCGGGACTCCGCTGAGGCGGATCAGCTGCCGCACCACGTCGGCGACCGGGACGAGCTCGCCGCGCGCGATGTTGAACACGCCGGATGCCGCCGGCGTGCGCACCGCGGCGAGCACCGCGGCGCCGACGTCCCGCACGTCGAGGAAGTCGCCCCGGCCGCGGAGCGCCGGAAGCTCGATCACCGCGGCACCGTCCGCGAGCTGTCGGACCGTCATTCCCAGCAGGCTTTCCGGCGGCATCCCGGGCCCGACCGAGGTGCTGAGCCGCAGCACGACCGCCCGTGCCCGACTGGCCAGCACCGCCTCGGTGGCAAGCAGCTTGCCGCGGCCGTAATGGTTCACCGGCGCCGCGGGCGAGGACTCGCGCAGCTCGGCCGACCCGGCCGGGTTCCCGTATTCGTAGACCGTGCCGAGCTGAATCAACCGCGGCGCGGCCGGGCACGACGCGAGCGCTTCGAGGACGGCGCCGACCAACTCGACGTTCGCCTTCGTCAGATCCGAGTCCGAGCCGCGCCAGACCGCTCCGGCCGCGTTGACCAGCACAGTCGCGCGTTCGTCGGCGAGCAGCCGCGCCAATCCGGCCGCTCCGGCCGCGACGACGTCGAACGGGCGGAACCGGCAGCCGAGCGAAACGGCGGGCGGCCGCCGGGCGACCGCGGTGACCGCGCACCCGGCGGCGGTCAGCGAGACGCACAGGTTCCGGCCGAGGAACCCGGTCCCGCCGAGCACCACGACCCGCTCCGGCGCGGTGCCGCGCCCGGGCCGCGGCCAGCTGTCAGACATGCTCGGACCGTAGGATCGCCCGCACGATTTTCGTTGTAGCCGTGGTGGAAGAACCGGCGCCGGGGGACCGGAGCCGACTCGCCCGTACCGCCGGAGCCCACGCTGAATCCACTGTGGACGAAACCCGGCCGGAACGACTCCGGCCGCGGATGACGTTTCCCTGCCGGAAAAATCCGCTTTGTGCTCTTGTCGCACCCGCTCCCGAACCGGGCCCGCCGACCATCGATCAGTTGCCGTCGTGCGCCATTCGGCGTAATTCCGGAAGGTCTGCCACCTTTCACTCCGGCTTCGGTGGTTTCCTCGTACAGACCCGGCGATGGGGGAGCACAAAACCGGATGAGCGATCCATTATCGGACAATGCGGAAGCCCGGATCGACGACTTGGTCGCGCAGACCAAGCGGAAAGCCGAGCGGTACCGCGCGATGCAGCAGGCCGTCGAACAGGTCTCGGTGTCGGCGGCCAGCAAGGACGGCACCGCCACGGTCACGGTGGACTCCGCCGGCAATGTCGCCGACCTGCGGATCACCGACCGCGTGCGGGAGATGTCCGGCGATCAGGTCGCGAAGGCCGTGCTGAGCGCGCTGCGCGCCGCGCAGGCGAAACTGCCGGACCGGCTGGGCGAGGTCATGGCGGACACCATCGGCGACGATCCGCAGACCCGCGACACGATCGTCGGCAGCTACCGGGCGAAATTCCCCGAACCCGAACCCGAGCCGGACGAAGCTCCGCCGCCGCCCCCGGACAGCCGGATCGGCCGGCTCGCCGACGAACCGGAGACCCCGCGGCCTGCCGAGCCGCCGCCGGCGCCGCGGCGTCCGGCCCCGCCCGGCGATGACGACGACAACGACGAGGGCTTCGGCGGCCCGGTCATGATCCGCGAATAGCCGGGACTTGGGGGAGGCGACGATGCCGGACGGCGCGGCGAACGGCGGCTATCAGGTCCGCCCGGACGAATTGCTCACGCACGCGAAAGCGGTCGAGCAGGTCGGCCAGACCCTCGGCCAGGCGCTGGCCGCGGCCGAGCAGGTCACCATGGGCGTGCAGGCCTACGGCCTGATCTGCGGCCCGCTGTTCGTGCCGATGGTGCTCGCGGTCAGCGCGCCGGGCCTGCTCACCCTCGGCGCCGCGCAGCAGGCCATGGGCACGCTGTCCCAGTCGATCCAGCAGGCCGCGAAGACCTATCAGGACGCCGAACAAGCGCATTCGCAGCGGATCAGCAGCCTCGGCAAGGACCTGCCGTGAGCAATCCGCTGGTCGCCGGCAAACAGGACTCGACCACCTGGCACACCGGCGTCAACGTCCTCGACGACGCGATCGGCGCGTACGACGGCATCAAGTCCGGTTCGTGGATCGAAGGCGGCATCGCCGCGCTCGGCACCGCGATGGACCTGCTGACCATCGCGATGAACCCGGTCGGCACGCTCATCTCCTACGGCCTCAACTGGCTGATCGAACACGTCAAACCGCTGCAGGACGCGCTGAACCAGCTCGCGGGCGACGCCGACCAGATCACCGCGTACTCGCAGACCTGGGGCAACATCGCGAAGGCTGTCGAGAAAGCGGCCAAGGACCTGGGCGACAGCGTGCAGAAGGACACCGCGCACTGGGGCGGGCAGGCCGCGGACGCCTACCGCGCGAACGTCAAGAACAAGATCGACCACCTCAACGCGGCCGCGACCTGCGCGAGCGGGATCAGCACCGTGGTGGAGGTCGTCGGCGTCATCACCGCCGCGGTGCGCGCCATGGTCCGGGACATGATCACCCAGGCGGTTGGCGACTTCATCCAGGACGCGCTGGAGGAGGTCTGTTCGCTGGGGCTCGGCACCCCGGTCGTGGTGGCGCAGGTGGTCGAGCAGGTGTCGGCGTGGATCGAGAAGATCGGCGCGCTGGTCAAGAAGCTGATCAACTCGGTCGAGAAGCTGCGGCCGCTGATGTCGAAGCTCGAAGAGATCTTCGCCGCGGTCAAGAAGGTCATGTCCGAACTGCACGGCCGCCCCGGCGGGGACGGCACGCACGTCTCGTCGGCCGAACCCGGCCACCCCGGCGGCCCGCACGAACCCGGCGCCCCGCACGACGGCACCACCCCGTCCTCCTCGCCGGAGCCGGGCGGCACGGTCCCGGACGGCACACCGCCGGGCGGCCACGACCCGGCCGCACCCGGCAGCCGCGATCCGGAGGCGGCGGGCGGGCAGAAGTCCGAGGGCACCGGCGGCTGCGACGGCAAGGGCGGCGACCCGGTCGACGCGGTGTCCGGCCAGATGATCACCGCGGGCACCGACGTCGACCTGCCCGGGCTGCTGCCGCTGGTGCTGAACCGCGGGTACGCCTCCGGCTACGACGCCGGCCGGTCGTTCGGCCCCGGCTGGGCGTCCACAATGGACCAGCGGCTGGAGCTGACCGACGACTTCGTCCGGTACTACGGCGCGGACGCGGAGGTGCTCAGCTACGTCCACCCCGCGCGCGACGGCTCGCCGGTGCTGCCGAGTTTCGGCGCCCGCTGGCCGCTGAGCTGGGACGCCGCCGCGGAAACGTACGTACTGGTCGACCAGGAATCCGGATGGACCCGCCGATTCGCCGCACACCCCTCGGCTCCCGGCGAGTGGCAGATCAGCTCGCTGTCGGACCGCAGCGGACACCGCGTCGACTACCTGCGCGACGAAGCGGGCCGTCCGCTCGCCGTCACGCATTCCGGCGGCTACCGGATCGGCGTCGAGACCGTCGACGGCCCGGCAGGTCTCCGCATCGCCGGGTACCGGCTGCTCAGCGGCGGAGAACAAGGCGAAGACGTGCCGGTCGTGTCGTTCCGCTACGACCGGCGCGGCCGGCTGTCCGGCATCGTGAACTCGACCGGCGCGCCGTACCAGTACGACTACGACGACGAGGACCGCATCGTCGCCTGGACCGATCGCACCGGCTACCGCTACGCGTACGAATACGGCGCGGACGGACGCGTCGTCCGCGGCGCGGGTCTGGACGGGTACCTCGACGCGACGTTCGACTACGACCTGCCCGGCCGGGTCACCACCATCACCGACAGCCTCGGCCAGCGAACCCAGTACCACTACGACGAGCACAACCACATCACCGCGGTGGTCGACCAGAACGGCGAGGTCGAACGCCCCGAGTTCGACCAGTTCCACCGCCTGGTGTCCTTCACCGACAAGAACGGCGCGGTCACCCGCTACGAACGCGACGAGAACGGCGATCCGACGCGGATCGAGTACCCCGACGGCACCGCGCTGACCATCGAGTACGACCCGCGCTGGCGGCTGCCGAGCACGGTCGTCCAGCCGAACGGCGCGGTCTGGCGGCACACCTACGACGACGCCGGCCGCATCGTGTCCACAGTGGACCCGATGGGGGCGGTCGCGACCAGCGAACTGGACGAGCGGGGCCATCTCGCCGCCACCGTCGAACCGGACGGTGCCCGCTGGACCTACACCAGCGACGACGCCGGCCGCCCGCTTTCGATCACCTCGCCGGACGGCGAAACCACCACCTTCCGGTTCGACGGCTTCGGCAAGCCGGTCGAAGCGACCGACTCGCGCGGCCGCACCACCCGGTACGGCTGGACCCGCGAAGGCGCGCTGGCCTGGCGCGTCGCTCCCAACGGCGACCGGGAGGAACGGTTCTACGATCTCGAAGGCAGCCTGGTCCGGGACCGTTCGGTCAGCGGCGCGATCACGGTTTTCGAACGCGGCCCGTTCGGCCTGCTCCGCGCGCGCACCGGCCATGACGGCATTCGGCACACCTTCGCCCACGACACCGAGATGCGGCTCACCGAGGTCCGCAACCCGGCCGGACAGGCCTGGTCCTACCGCTACGACCCGGCCGGAAACCTGATCGGCGAACGGGATTTCACCGGCCGCTCGCTCGAGTACCGGGTCGACGCGAACGGCGCGCTGATCTCGCGCACCGAAGCGGGCGGCCCGGCGACCGAGCTGACGCGCGACGTCCGCGGCCGGGTGCTCCGCCAGACTTCCAGCGAAACGATCGTCGCCTACGACTACGACGAAGGCGGCCAGCTGAGCCGGATCGCCGACGCCGCCGTCGAAGTGACCTACGAGCGCGACCTGTTGGGCCGCCCAGTCGCCGAATCGGTCGACGGCCGGGTGCTGCGCAGCGAGTACGACCTGGTCGGCCGCCGCGTCCGCCGGGTCACCCCGTCCGGGGTTGAAGCGCGGTGGCAGTACGACGAGATGCGCCGGGAAACCGCGATGGCCGGAACCGCCGGGACGATCGCCTTCGAATACCGGGACGGGCTTGAGGTGCTGCGCCGCCTCGGCGAAGGCGCGAGCCTGACGCAGACCCACGACGAACTGGGCCGCCTCGCCAGCCAGGCTCTTTTCTCCGCCAGCGAGCCGAATCGCGCGCTGCAGGAACGCAGCTTCCGTTACCGCGCGGACGGCCAGGTGCTCGCGATCGACGACCGGGTGCACGGCGCCCGGCTCTTCCAGCTCACCCCCGGCGGCCGCGTCACCGGCGTGCAGGCCGCCACCTGGACCGAGCAATACGCGTACGACGCACTGGGAAACCTGGTCTCCGCACAACCCGGTCCGTCCACAGAGGACACAGCGGACGTCGCCGGTCCGCGCGCGGTGGACGGCATGCTGCTGCGCAGCGCGGGCCGGACGTCCTATTCGTACGACGCGGCGGGCCGGGTCGTCCGGGAAGTCCGCCGCGGCCTGTCCGGCCAGCGCCGGATCCGCGAGTACGAATGGAACGACCTCGGCCAGCTGGTCGCCGTCACCACCCCGGACGGCTCCCGCTGGCGATACCGCTACGACCCGCTCGGCCGCCGGATCGCCAAGCAGCGGCTGGCCGCGGACGGCGGCGTCGCCGAAGAAACCCGGTTCTCCTGGGACGGCACCGTGCTGGCCGAAGCCGCCCGCACCGTCGACGGCCGGACCACCGTCACGTCGTGGGACTACCGCGGCGGCTCGGCCGAACCGATCGCGCAGACCACGCGTTCCTGGCTGGCGGACGCGCCCGCCGAGACGATCGACACCCGCTTCCACGCCATCGTCGCCGACCTGATCGGCGCACCGACCGAACTGGTGGACGCGAACGGCCGCGTCGCCTGGTACCGGACGAGCGGCTTGTGGGGCAACACCATCGCCATGTCCGCTTCGGACGGCACCGGGTGCCCGCTGCGTTTCCCCGGCCAGTACTACGACGACGAAACCGGCCTGCACTACAACGTGCACCGGTATTACGACCCGCACACCGCGCGGTACCTCTCGCCGGACCCGATCGGGCTGTCCCCGTCCTCGAACAACTACACCTACGTCCCGAACCCGTTGGTCGTCGCCGACCCGCTGGGCCTGGCCGGCTACCAGGACCCGGTGTCCAAGCGGTGGGCCCGCGACCCGGCCCTGCCGCCGGCGGACCACATCCACAACCGCGGCACCGAGTACCCGAAGGGCTATTTGCAGTCCACCCACGACACGATGGCGACCAAGTGGACCGAGGAAGGCCGCGCGCTCGGCGGCGTCCCCCGGGACCCGACGACCGGCGCCCGCATCCCGCACGACCAGCTGAACTGGGTCGACCGCGAAGGCAATCCGATCCCGTACTACGACGCCAAGGGCAAGACGAACCTGACCTACGAGCACGTTCCCCCGGTCGTGGAGCACTGGCGGGACGAGGGCCACAACATGACCGACGCGGAACGCAAGGCCTGGTACAACAAGACCGACGACATGGAAGCGATGAGCCGGTCGCAGAACTCGTCCGAAGGCGCCAAGCTGGACGAACGGTACGCGAAGACCGCGCCGGGACCGCGGCATCCATGTACCTTGGCGCACTGAACAAGGCGATACCGGGAGACGGACAATGGACCTGCGCGAGACGTACGCGGCGATGCCCAACGCCGCCGCCCTCGGCGACCTCGCCGACGCCTGGCACTGGGCGAAGGTGCCCGGCTTCGACTACAGCGCCGCCCTGTACGACGGCGGCGAGCGCGCGTTCCAGGCATACGCGCTGGATTCGTACGACGAAGGCTTGGCCGTCGCCCTGCTGTCCTTCGCTCGCTCGCACAGCGCCGAACTGACCACCGACCACCCGATCACGGTGGCCGAAGGCTTCTCCCACGCAGGCTTCGGCTTCGACGCCGTCGCCACAGCCAGCCCGGACGTGCACCGCCTCTTCCCAGACGACGCCGAAAAGCATGAGGCGGTCCGGTCGCTCGTCCCGATCTACCGCTGCGAGGTAGCCGGCGACGAACCCCTCCCGGAAGCCCAGTTCCGCTACACCCGCGGCAACGGCATCCGCGGCACCAGCTGGGACCGTCCGCCGTCCCCGTACTTGAAGTTCCGCTACCGCGGAGACGACGGTTCGCTGGAAGGACAACGCGGCTTCTCCGGAGTCAAGGGGCTAGTCGGCGTGGTGACCCGCGGCGAGGGCCGGGACGACCTGTTCGCGGAGTTCGAGAACTACCGGCACGAGGTGTACGCGGTCACCTGGACCGACGACACCTGGACGCTCACGAGTCCGGACGGCGTCGCTCAGCTCAGCCTCGAGGAACTGCTGGAAGCGATCAAGGCCGCCCTGTACGGACCGAACGTGGAATCCGCAGACTTCCCCGGCTGAACCAAACTGCTGCGCTGGCCGTCCTGCCTCGTCCTGTTCGGCCGCGTACTCCACGCTGGCGCACCACCATCGGGCGCTCACCGACCGGCTCCTGGAGCAGGCGGTCGAGGACTTCCGGCTCAGCGTTAAACCCCTCTGCTCCCTCGGGGTGCGTACTTTCCTGATGACCAGCGGCGTGGCCGTCACGCATGCGACAGCGGGAAGGACCGGGTGCCTCCCTGTACCGGCTGTTGCCCCTGCTGTAGGTGGTCACTCCGATCGCGTACCTGATGACCAACGTAGGCCTGCAGGTCTCCTCGATCGCTTCTGCCCGAAGCTGGACCTCGGCGATCTGGAACTTCTTCCAGCGGCTGCGGATCGGCATGGCCGGGGTCACCTGGACGCTCTAGATCCAGATCATCGTCTCCTGCCGCGTTGCCGCGTTGCTGGGTCGCTGCGTCGATCCCGTTGCTGCTTCGGAAACCCTGGCATCGCCGGTACTGCTAGCCGTCGTCTGTTCCATCATGATCCTGTTGTCCGAGCTTTCCCTCTGCTAGATCTCCGGCGCGCCGCACATGCGGGCGCATCAAGCCAGGCAAGGAGTTCCGCATCGGCAGCTCATCTCGCTCGTGCGCACGCAAGCCGCGCACCGCTACATCGCGCTCGGTCTCGGTGCAGGCGCCGCTGTTCACCTGGTCCCGACCGCATCAGCGTTTCACCTTCCAGGACAACGCGATGCTCCGGACGCTGCCGCTGGTGATCGCCGTGGTGCTCTTGATAACGCGCACGAACGACCGGATCAGCCTGTCAAAGGTTATTCGGGAGCGGTCGAGCCGGACCTCCGCGATCTACCCGGTCCGCAGGTACCCGCCACTCACCCCGTCCGTGCCGCGCGCCGACCCGAAAATCCCGTCGAAGCAACGCGATTTCCGTGCCGCGAGCCGACCCGGAAATCGCGGTACTCGCCGCTCCCGCGACGGCGATTGTGCCCAAACCTGCGGCACCGCTCCATCGAAATGCCAGCCGCCCGGTTCCTGCCCTCGCGCCGCGTGTGAAAACCCCAGGCAAACGTCACCGCCCATCGCGAACCTCGCCCCGTAACCCAGCCGGTTGAATAGCCTCTCCCGGCATCGAGGCCGCCCGTCCGGATGACCTCGGTGCCGGTTGCGCCATCCAGACCTGTCCTGTAGGTCGACGTCTGAGCCACCGAACGAGGGATACCCTGCGCTGAAAAGGCCAGTCCGCGAAAAGATCCCCCTTGCGGTGCCGACATTTCCTTCTCGCCGCACCAGGATTCGCCGCGACGGCACTAACGCTGGCAGCGCACTCAAGCCCCCACACGCCGGCTCCTTCACCTGATAAGCGTCTCGCGCCGGGCCTTCTGGCCGCCGACTTCGTTGCCACACGGCCACTTTCGGCGACCCATCGCTCCGCACCGGAACCCACTTAGGCCCAAGTCGGCACAGCACCCTACGAAATCGCTCTAGGCTCCGACGGAACCGCCTGAGCATCCATCGCAGAGACGTAGCCGCCGACACCGCAACTCAGCGACGCACCGCCCTGATCTCTTACCGCACCGACACGCACCGACGAATACCGCAGCGGCGGCATGAGCATCGCTCTACCCCGGACGTCCCCAACCGGAACGGCGTCCTAGAGACGATCGACATCGCCCGCCGCACAGCCGCCGGCACACCAGCCGACACCCGACCTTTCAACGTCACCGTCGTCAACACCTGCGACTGGAGCGCCCGCAGCATCTTCGTAAACCCGTCGCACCGGCCGGAACTAGCGTTCCTGGCTCAAACCGCACTACGCAGCCGCACGCCCTTCGACGGTGCCCCGTTGCTGCCCTTCGAAGGCGACCGACTCCTGGTTGTAGACCCCAAGTCCAGCCACACCACCACCGAACCAATGACGGCCGACACCCGCCAACACGGCACCGCGATCATCAAGGACAGCATCCTGCTCCCACGAAGCCGCAGCAGCAACCAACAACGGCCACACCGCATACACAACAGGCGGCTTCACTCGCGACGACCACTGAAACGGAATCAGCATCGTAGATATCCGCAACGCGCCCGTTTGCCGGACAACGCCCCTAGGAATCGCCCTGCCCAACGCCTGAACCCGAGCGAACAAGACCAACGCGACCAGACGCGGGCGCGAGGCACACTCCGAACGGGGCTGGGGGATTGCACGCCCCAACATGATGGCGAAACACACATGGCCCGCACCCTTGGCGGGCACGGGCCAACTATGTGTGGAGCTAAGGGGACTCGAACCCCTGACCCCCTCACTGCCAGTGAGGTGCGCTACCAGCTGCGCCATAGCCCCGAAGCAGAGGTGAACTCCGCATCTCGTATGGACATACAGTACACCCCGAATCCGAGGCCTTCGGCAGGGGGTCGGTTACCCGCCGCAAGCGCGGCCGAAAGCCACGTCAAGCTGGTCAAGCCCGCACCTCCCTCTCCCTCTCGGGGCTCATTAGTGCAGGTCGACTGCCCTTCCTGACTTTTCTTCAGGTTTGCGTTGAGTGCAGGTGTGCCCGCGATTACATTCCTCCGCAGTCGCGCCGTCGAGCCGACCCCAGCCATGCGGCGGACCGCATCCCCCGGCCGAGGTCGCCCGATGGCCCCGTCTCGGCAAGGAGGTGGCGATGGGTCCCGAATCACGGAGAGTGGCTGCACTGCTGCCGACACCTCCGAACCCGGCGGGCTACCTCCCCGCGAGGGATAGCGGCGCGCTGCCCCATCAACCCCTCACGGCAACCGCTGAAGCGCGGCCCGGTCAAACCGCGGCAGCGAACGCTCAAAGAGCCGCCGCTCAGTCGCCTGCCAGGCCCGTCCCGCTGGCCCGCACGTACATCGGCACCGGAACAAACGCGCACGATTGGCACTTTCACCTCACCCGCGAGGGCGATGCCGAGACGACCACCCAGCCGTCCCAGCTTCCTGTTCCGAGGGACAAGAACGCTCCGGGAACGTGCCGCGCCGCAGTCTCGTCGCGATTGCCGTTCCCCGAGGTCGACCCGCGATGGCCAGCGCATCCGGCCGCGGCCGTTGTCGATCTTGACTCCGGCCGAGACCGCGAACCGCGCCCGGGCGGACCGGCTGCCGAACGCGCGAAGCCGCAGCGGCCCGGCCGTCAGGACGCCGCCAACCGGTCGTTCACACTGATCTCCGTGGGTGGCACTACTTCTCCGCCGCCGGGACAAGTGGACCTGGGGCCGAACGTCGTCGTTTTCGATCCGTCGATGCCGAGCGCGAGCATCCAGCGCAAGCTGGACGCGATCTTCGCGGAGCAGGAGAAGAACCAGTTCGGTTGCCAGCGCTACGCGGTGCTGTTCAAGCCGGGCACGTACGCCAACGACGTGAACGTCGGCTTCTACACCCAAATCCTCGGACTGGGCAGCACACCCGACGCCGTGACGATCGACGGCGCGGTGCACGTCGAAGCGGACTGGTTTCCCCCTAACAATGCGACCCAGAACTTCTGGCGCGGCGCGGAAAACCTGTCAGTGAACCCCATCGGGGGCTCGGATCAGTGGGCCGTCTCGCAGGCGAGCCCGTACCGGCGGATGCACGTCCGCGGCGACCTCCGCCTCGACCACGGCGGCGGCTGGTCGAGCGGCGGCTGGATCTCGGACACGAAGATCGACGGCCAGGTCCGTTCCGGGTCGCAACAGCAATGGATCTCGCGCGATTCGCGGTTCGGCAGCTGGAGCGGGTCCACTTGGAACATGGTGTTCGTCGGAGTGGACGGCGCACCCGCCGGCACCTTCCCGGACCCGCCCTACACGACGGTCGACCAGACCCCGATCGTGCGCGAAAAGCCGTGCCTTCAGGTCGACGAGTCCGGGCACTACCGAGTGTTCGTGCCCGCACTGCGGACCAGCACCTCCGGGGTCACCTGGGAACAGGACAGCGCACCAGGCGTTTCGTTGCCGATCGACCAGTTCTTCATCGTGCAGCCCGGCGCTGCCGCGGCCGAGATGAACGCGGCGCTCACGGCGGGCAAGAACCTGCTGATCACCCCAGGCGTCTACCACCTTGATCAGCCGCTGCACGTGACTCGCCAGGACACCGTCGTCCTCGGTCTCGGCATCGCGACTTTGGTGCCGGACGGCGGAATCACCGCCATAAAGGTCGACGACGTGGACGGGGTGAAGATCGCCGGCCTGCTGATCGACGCCGGGACGACCTCGTCGGCCATGCTCATGGAGGTCGGCGACCCCGGAGCGGACGCAGACCATTCGGCGAACCCGACCTCGCTGCACGACGTGTTCTTCCGCGTCGGCGGTGCCGCCGTCGGAAAAGCGCGCACCAGCCTCGTCGTCAACAGCAACGACGTGATCGGCGACCACCTGTGGCTCTGGCGAGCCGACCACGGCGCTGACGACAGCCACGTCGGCTGGAGCTCTAACGCCGCCGACACCGGCCTGGTTGTGAACGGCGACGACGTGACGGTCTACGGGTTGTTTGTCGAGCACTTCCAGAAGACTCAGGTGGCCTGGAACGGAAACGGCGGAAACACCTACTTCTTCCAGAACGAGATGCCCTACGACGTCCCCGACCAGGCCAGTTGGATGAACGGCGAGGCGGAGGGCTACCCCGCCTACCAGGTGGCCTCGGATGTGACCAGCCACGAGGCCTGGGGCCTGGGCAGCTACTGCTTCTTCAGCACGAACCCGTCGGTGGCCTGCTCGCACGCCTTCGCCGCCCCTGCTGTCCCGGACGTGCGGTTCCACGACATGGTGACGGTTTCGCTCAACGACCAGGGAACGATCACCCACGTGATCAACGACGTCGGCGCAACGACCCCGGCGGGCACGAAACCGGCGAACTTGGTGCGCTATCCGTAGCCACCACCTGGACAACCGGTGCCCGCCGCGGTGGCGGCCGCGGCGGGCACCGGTCCCTGGTTCTGTTGCTTGCCACGAGGGCCGCCGGGACACCGTAGGCTGTGCCATGTGAGCCAGCCGATCCTGATGACCGTCGACGACGACCCCGCCGTTTCGCGGTCGGTGGCGCGCGACCTGCGTCGCCGCTACGGCAAGGACTACCGCGTTATCCGCGCGGACTCGGGTGCCGACGCCCTCGACGCACTTCGCGAGATCAAGCTGCGCGGCGACGCCGTCGCGGCGATCCTCGCCGACTACCGCATGCCGCACATGGACGGCATCGTCTTCCTGGAGAAGGCGATGGATCTCTTCCCCAACGCCCGGCGCGCGCTCCTGACGGCCTACGCCGACACCGACGCCGCGATCCAGGCGATCAACGTGGTCGACGTCGATCACTACCTGCTCAAGCCTTGGGACCCGCCCGAGGAGAAGCTGTACCCGGTCATCGACTCTCTCGTCGAGACCTGGCTCGCCGTCGGCGATCGCCCGGTGGAGGAGACGAAGCTGATCGGGCACCGGTACTCGGCGCCGTCGTTCCGGATGCGCGACTTCCTCGCTCGCAACGCCGTGCCGTACCGGTGGTACTCGGTCGACGACGAAGAGGCCAGCCGCCTCCTCCAAGCCGCTGGCGCGTGCGAGACCGACATCCCGGTGGTCGTGACACCGGACGGCACGGTGCTGAAACAGCCGTCGGGTAGCGAGATCGCCGACGCGGTGGGCCTTTCTACCCAGCCGGCGCAAGACTTTTACGACCTGGTGGTGATCGGTGGCGGCCCGGCCGGACTCGGTGCCGCGGTGTACGGAGCCTCCGAGGGGCTGCGCACCGTGCTCGTCGAGCGCAAGGCCACCGGCGGCCAGGCCGGAACCAGTTCCCGGATCGAGAACTACCTGGGCTTCCCGGACGGGGTGTCCGGCGCGCAGCTCACGGACCGAGCCCGTCGCCAGGCGCAGAAGTTTGGTGCCGAAGTGCTCACGGCTCGCGATGTCGTAGGCCTGGAAGCGCGCGGATCGAGCCGGGTCGTGACCTTCGGCGACGGATCCGAGATCGCCGCGCACTCCGTGATCCTTTCCAGCGGCGTCAATTACCGCGCGCTGGAAGCCGAGGGAATCAAGGAGCTGACCGGCCGCGGCGTCTACTACGGCTCCGCGGCGACGGAAGCGCCTGAGTGCTCGAACGACCACGTGTACATCGTCGGCGGCGCGAACTCCGCGGGACAGGCCGCGGTGTTCTTCGCTCAGCACGCCACCGACGTGACGCTGCTGGTGCGCGGCGCGTCGCTGGAGTCTTCGATGTCGCACTACCTCATCGAGCAGATCGCGGCGATCGAGAACGTCCACGTCCGCACGCACACCACGGTGCTCAAAGCTCACGGGGACGATCACCTCGAGTCCGTCACGGTCTGCAAAGACGGCGTGACCGAGAAACTGGACACGGAACACCTCTTCATCTTCATCGGAGCCGCTCCGCGCACGGAGTGGCTGGGGAAAGGCGTCCTCCGGGACGCCCACGGATTCGTCCGGACCGGCCCGGACCTCGTGGAAGACGGACGCAGGCCGCCGGGATGGGCGCTGGACCGCGATCCGCATTACCTGGAGTCGTCAGTGCCCGGCGTGTTTGTGGCCGGAGACGTGCGCTCGCAGTCGGTGAAACGCGTGGCGTCCGCCGTCGGCGAGGGCGCCATGGCCGTGACCCTGGTCCACCGTTACTTGGAGGAACAGTGACTCAGCCCGCCTTGCCGCGCGAGGAACTGCGCGGCCTGTTCTTGTTCGAACATCTCTCGGACGCGCAGCTCGACTGGATCGAGCGGAACGCGGTGCGCGAGGAGTTCAAGGCTGACTCCGTGGTGATCCGCGAGGGCGATCCGGCCACCTGCTTCTACGTCCTGCTCAACGGCGCGCTGCGGATGACCCGAGTGGTGGCCGGAGCCGAGGTCGAGATGAAGCGGTCCGACCAGCGCGGTTCCTACTGCGGTGCAACGCAATTCCTGGCCTACCAGGACAGCGAAGCCACCTACGGTGCGACGATCTACGCAGTCAGCGACCTGACTTTCCTCACGCTTCCCGCCGCCGAGTTCGCCGTCGAATTCCGGCAATGGTTCCCGATGGCGGCGCACCTGCTGGAGGGGATGTACCTCGGCTGGCGCAACACCGACGCGCTGGTGTCGTCGCGGCGCCGGCTCGTCGCCCTCGGCGAACTGTCCGCGGGGCTCATGCACGAACTCAACAACCCGGCCGCGGCCGCGGTGCGGGCGACCGCCGCCCTGCGGGAGCGGGTCGCCGGAATGCGGCACAAACTGGCGATCCTGGCGAAGAAAGACATCGATCCGGATCTGCTCGAGTTGCTGCTCGACGTGCAGGAACGCTTGGTGAAACAGGTCGGCGACGCGCCCAAGCTCACCGCGATGCAGCAGGCCGACCGCGAGGACGAGATCGGCGACTGGCTCGACGACCACGGCATCGACCAGGGCTGGGACCTCGCGAGCATCTTCGTCGCGGCCGGGCTCACTCCGAAGAATCTCGACCACGTCCTCGAATCGGTGGGCGAGGGGCTGCTCGACGGCGCGATCCGCTGGCTCGCGTACGCGCTCGAAACCGAAATGCTGATGGGCGAGATCGAAGACTCGACCAGCCGGGTCTCCACGCTCGTGGGCGCGGCGAAGCAGTACTCGCAAATGGATCGCGCGCCGCACCAGTTCATCGACGTCCACGAAGGACTCAACTCCACACTGGTGATGATGTCGGGCAAGCTCGGCGAAGGAATCCGCGTGGTCAAGGAATACGACTGCTCGATCGACCGGGTTCCCGCCTACGCGGCAGAACTGAACCAGGTGTGGACCAACATCATCGACAACGCCGTGGGCGCCATGGGCGGCGAGGGAACGCTGACCCTGCGCACCTGGCAGGTCGGCAAGCAGGTGCGCGTCGAAATCGGCGACACCGGGCCGGGAATCCCGGAAGAGGTGCGCCAGCGCATCTTCGAGCCGTTCTTCACCACCAAGGGCGTGGGCGAGGGAACCGGTCTCGGGCTGGACATCTCGTGGCGGATCGTCGTGGAACGGCATTCGGGCGACATCAAGGTGACGTCGGAACCGGGCGACACCCGGTTCGAGGTCTGCCTTCCGGTGGAGGAACAAGCGTCGCTCTGAACGCGCGCTTGCCTGCGGAGGCCCGGCATGGGACCGGGGTCTTCGGCTTCTTCGGAGCAGTTCTGCGGTGACTGTCATCGGTGGCATCCCCTCGGAGCGAATTGACGGCTCGATTCCGAGGTTAGCCGACCGCACCGACAGGATTTCGAGCTGATTTCGCGTTTCCCTTGTGCGCCAACGGTTTTCGATCTATCCCCGATCGAGTGATGATTCCGAACGGATGTTCGAGCACTCTGGATCACGGCAGTGCCGCGTCCATTGCCCGGGCCCACAAGGGGCTCGGTGGGCGCCGCTGCCGGTTCAGGGGAGGGACCGTGATCCGAATCCGGGAAGTGTCAGTGTCATTGCCGCTGTCGTCAGCCAGGTCAGCATGTCCGGCAACGGAATCCGGGCGAGCCGTCCGGGCCATTCGTCGGCTGCGATCGTCAGCGCGAGCTCGTCTTCGTCCGGACGGATTCCGGTCAGCCGCAACCCTTTCGGCAGATCCGGGAGCGGAAGCACGATCGGCCGGATCCGCTTCGGCGGACGCCTCGCCCACCGTCCGAGGCGGAGCGCGGTCGGGGTCAGCACTATTGCTTCGTCTTCGATGCCTGCGACGAGGGTCAGATGCCCCCAGCGCGGATGCTTTCGCCAGCGCACCCGGAACCCTTCCGGATGCGGCGTCGCGATCAGATCGGGACGTGCCGCGGCAACCCGATCCCGCACCACAGTCCCGCTCACTTCTATCTCGAGTTCGACAGATCCGGGAATCGCCGCTGGCGAAGGCAATCCTCGAAGCCGTACGTCCTTGGCGAGCACGGTTACGCGGCGCAGCGGAATGCGGTCGACGTCTGATTGTGCAGGCGTGTCGGCAGTCGACCGGCTTGCCGAGTCGGCTTGGCGACTGCTGGACGGCCGTCCGGAGTTCTGCCGAGAAGTCGGTTGCTCGGATTCGCGCGGTTCCGCGGTTGATGCGTCAGGTGCCGAGGTGGGCTTCCGCGTTGCGGCACCTTGGGTGGCTTCCGCGATTCGGCGATCACGGTGCGCCTGAACAGAATCCGACGATGCCGTCGTCTCTCGTGGACCGGATGGGCGTGCGGGAGTTCGGTCGTCGCCGGGCTGCTCGATGCGGCCAGTCGCAAGATCAGCCGTGTCCGGCGAGCCGTCCGTGTTGCTCGGCTCGTCAGCGGGAGGTCGCGTGCCCTTCTCGGCAGGCGCGCCGGATGAGCCCGAAGTGGTCGCGTCCTTTGTTTCACCACGCGCGTTCGACGCTGCTGCAGCCGCTGCGTATCGAGACGAGCCGGCAGTGCCGGCAAGGCTGCCAGCGCCGTGCTCAGCGGGGGCCGCCGAACTGTTCGGAACGGGCCAGTCGACGTCTTCCGCGACAATGCGGACGTCTCCCACCCGGCCGGTGGCCAGGCGAAGCGAGTCCGCCGGGTAATCGAGTTCGGTGAGGGTCAGGCCGACTTCGTGGCCTTGCACCGTTGTCGTAAGGCGACGGCCCACCAGTTGCTCGGTGACGGTCCGGGCGAGCGCGGCCGGGGTCGCGGGCACTGCGGGCAGCAGCGCCCGGCCCGCGGCGGCCAGGCCCGACAGTTCGGGCCAGGGCACCCAGGCATCGAACCATCGGCCTTCGCTCATCCGGCCATCGTATGGCTGTCCTGAGGCGACCGCTCCTCGCTGTGGCATGAGCCGCGTAGCGGAGCGGAAGGGGCCGATCACACAACCGGCCAGGCAACAGGCGACAGAGCACGTGCGGCGGCTCCGGTGATCCTGACCACCACCAGCCAAAATCCCGTGGCGGCGAGACGCTGCTGTCGCGTTCAGCACCCGGTCGGCAGGCGAGCGAACTAGGCTTGGCGAATGTCCGAACACGAGCCGGAGCCGCCCGGCATCGAGACGGTCGAGGACCGTGTCTACCGGCGGGAAGACTGGTACGCGGAGGAGTTCACGGCGCGGCGGTTCGTGCGCTGTGAGTTCCACCAGGTTGATCTCACCGAGGCCGTTACGCGCGGTGTCACTTTCCTGGACTGTGTGTTCGGGAACGTCCAGTTCAACGCTTCGCGGCACACCGACTCGGCGTTCACCGGATGCGCGTTCAAGGGGTGCAATCTCTTCGACGCCGAATTCACCGGATGCAAGCTGGTCGGCAGCCGATTTCAGGACTGCGACCTGCGGCCGTTGCGCGTAACGGGCGGAGACTGGTCTTTCGTCGGATTGAACGGTGCCGACCTGCGCGGAGTCACGTTCCAGGGCGTCCGGATGCGCGAAGCGGACCTCACCAAGGCGAAGTGCTCGGGTGCCGTGTTCACCGACGTGGATCTGTCCGGGGCGGAACTGCAGGACATCGACGTCACACGCGCTGAGCTGCGGGGGAGCGATCTGTCGTCGCTTGACCTGACCCGTGCGTCGCTGACTGGCGCGATCGTGTCCCCGGAGCAGGCAGCGGTGCTCGTCACGTCGCTCGGGTTACAGGTGCGCGGGTAGTCTCGCGTTCAGGGGCTGAGCTGTCGGGTATGTCCGGAAGGGAGCGCGATGGGAGTCGTCACGCCAGGCTTCACCGGACGCGCCCGTGGTGCCAACCCACGGCTGCCGCCAGGGCAGTATCTCGCCGAGGACTTCCCGGTTCTTTCGGCCGGGCCCACCCCTCGAGTGAGCACCGAGCGGTGGGAGTTCGCGGTGGTGACCGAAAGCGGCGAACGTCGCTCGTGGTCGTGGCCGGAATTGATGGCGCTGCCGAGCGAGAAGATCACGGTCGACATCCACTGCGTCACTCAATGGTCCAAATTGGACACTCGTTGGCGCGGCGTCTCAGTGGACACGCTCGTCGGGGACCTCGAGACAGCCGCTGATTACGTCATGGCGCATTCCTACGGCGGCTACAACACAAACCTTCCGCTCGCCGACCTCCTCAGCGGGCAGGCGTGGATCGCCTATGAATACGGCGGCAAGCCGCTCACTCCGGAACACGGCGGTCCCGCCCGGCTGCTGGTGCCGCACCTCTATTTCTGGAAGTCCGCGAAATGGGTGCGCGAACTGCGACTCGCAGCGAAGGACGATCCGGGCTTCTGGGAAGCGGCCGGCTACCACGACTACGGAGATCCATGGCGGGAACAGCGGTATCAGGGCGACTAGCGTGGCGCGTCGCCCGGCTCGCGGAGATCCGGCAGGAGACGCCGACCGCGCGCACGCTGGTCTTCGACGTCCCCGGGTGGCCAGGCCATATCGCGGGACAGCACGTCGACGTTCGTCTCACCGCGGCTGACGGCTACACCGCGCAGCGCAGCTATTCGCTCGCCGCACCGGCGAACGGAGACCGGATCGAACTGACTGTGCAGCGGGTAGCCGACGGCGAAGTGTCCGAACACCTCACCGGCCCTTACTCGATCGGAGACCCGGTCGAGATCCGCGGGCCGATCGGCGGCTGGTTCGTATGGCGTCCCACCGATTCGACTCCGGTGCTGCTTGTCGCCGGTGGTGCGGGCATTGTCCCGCTGATGTCGATGATCCGGGCTCGGCGCGACGCTGGCAGCAAAGCGCTGTTCCGGCTGGTCTATTCGCTACGTACCCCAGCGGAGCTGTACTATGCCGAGGAACTTCGCCGTCCGTACGCGGGGCTGGACATCACATACGTCTACACGCGAGAGCTTCCGGAAGGGCGCTCCGGCATTCCTCGGCGCATCGATGTGGCCACGTTGAGCACTGCCGCGTGGCCAGCTGAATTCGGTGCCACCACGTACATTTGCGGGCCGACCGGGTTCGTCGAAACTGCTGCGGACATCATGCTCGCGCTGGGGCATTCGCCGCAGTCGATCCGCACCGAGCGTTTCGGCCCCAGCCGGGACTGAGGCCGTCCACCAGTCAATGCACGGTCGGCTTGGCGAGCAGTTCGCGCAGAGTCGCGAGCAGTTCGCGACGGTCGGCGGCACCGAGTTTGCCGCGGATGCGGGCCATGTGGTGTTCGACGGTCTTGCCGGAGATGAAGAGTTTGCTGCCAGCTTGTTTGTAGGTAAGCCCGTCGACTACGAGGCGTGCGACCTCCAGCTCTCGTTCGCTCAGTGCGCTCAATCCGGTCGCCGCGCCTGGAGCCGGGGTGGAGGACTCGAGACGTCCAGTTGTGCCTTGGAACTGCCGAGCTGCTTCGAGGAGCTGGACCATCGCCTTGCGGTCCGAGGTGCGAATCGCGGCTTGGCCCGCAAGGCGGGCAGCGTCCCAGCACAGGTCCAGCTCGTGAAGCTCTGCGGCCGCTGCGGAGATTTCGCCCGGATCGAACGTGCCGCTGAGCACGGCAAGCCAGCACCCAGCCGCGCGGGCGAGCGCAGCCGGATAGCGGCCGCAGTCCGCGAAGCGGTTCAGTGCAGCCAGTTGCCGTTCCGCAGTGACTCGGTCTTCCGTGGTGATTGCGGCATGCAGTTCGTGCCAGCACAGCGAAACTGTCCACAAAGCAGGATTGCCGAGACGGTCCAGCATGGCGTGGGCGCGCTCTAGCCGCCGGGACAGCTTGGCGTGCGCACCGGTCCGAGCTGCTGCGATTGCCAACTCGCCCAACGGCAACAGCGTGAACAAGTCCACTTGCTGACGCATGGACGCCTGATACGCCCGCTCCCACGACTGTTGCAGTCCGACCAGGTCGCTGGCCCGCCGAGCGAGACCGAGTTCCAGCGTCGCGAAAAACAGTTCGTCGCGGGCTTCGAGTTTGGTACCAGCAACGGCGTCTCGGTGTTCAGTCGCGGCGGCGAGGTGGCCACCGGTCATCGCGACCCAACCGAGCAGCAGCCGGTGCCGGGTGGCGAGCAGGTCGCCGCCGACGCTGCTGGCCAGCGCTCGTTCCAGCACCGATTCTGCGAGCGCCAGTTCACCAGCATGTAGACCGGCGAGTGCGGCGAGCGCGGCCGGACTGTCCGGAAGCGGCGCGCCGCCGACGGCTGGTTCGAGCATTGCCGCTGCACCTACGAGCGTCGGCAACGCCTCTGTCCCGCAACCGAATACCGATTCCACGATCCCGCTCGCCGTTCGCGCTGCGGCACCGGTGAACAACGTCGGCGCGACGCCCGGCATCGGGACGGTGGCGACAGCTTGGCCGTCGGTGGTCTGGCCGGTTCCGACGAGGGCGATCGTGGCGAACGCATCCACCGCGCCAGGGCCCACCCAGCGATAGCTCTCGCCATTTTGTTGAGGCGACGTCGAGAAAGAGGCATTCCCGTTGGGAGCGTATGCGGTGGGTGCCGGAGCAGTGGGATCGCTCGGAGCTTCGACAACGTTCGTGCCGTGGGGGAGCGCAGAGGCCTGAGAATGTGGCGAATTGGCTGCCGTCGGGTGGTTTGCGTCTTGGCGGCTCGTTGCTGCGGCGTTGGGGTTTTCGGTGCCTGCCGGGGCGGAGCCGTTGCCGCCAGCGCTGGACGACGTGGTAGCTGCGTGTTGACGAGACCAGTTATCCGTGGCCGCAGCCCAGCGGTACAGCTCTGCGGTTCGAGCCAGTTCGCCGCGGTGGGCCAAGACTGTCGCGGCGATCTCCGCGCCGGCGGCTCGTGCTTCGGGGTCTTCACCGGACAGCATGCCGTCGCCTAGGCGGAGGGCGGTGTCCAGATCCCCGGACAGCGCGGCGGCGCGGGCCCAGCCAGTAGTAGTCGCGGCGTCGCGGGCACCGGCTTCGGCTGCGGCTTCGAAGAGGCGTGCGGCGTGCTTTGGATCGGTGGGGAGCGCTTCGCCTGCTGCGGTTGCGAATGCGGTGGCTGCGGAGGCACCAGAGCTGCCGGCGTCGAGGAGCGAGGTCGCGAGATCGAGTACGGGCAGGCCGCGGGTCAGCTGTGCTTCCACGAGTTGTTGCAAAACCGCGAGGCGACGGGCAGGCGGACCATAAGCGCGCACCGCTTCGGCGGCGGCAGGCAGGAGGATGTCTTCAGCATCAAGGAGACCGGTAGCGCGGGCTCCGTCGACGACTTCGGGAAGTTCGTCCGGTGTGCGCTCCAGCAAGGAACAGAGCAGGTCGAGGTTGCGCGCCGCGCCGGCTTCGGCGGCGATGAGGTAGCGGAGGACGTTGTCGTCGAGTGCGGCCAGTTCGGCGCGGAAGTCGGCGAGGTGGGCGGTTACGACGCGTTCTACGAGGCGAGGGACGCCGCCGGTGCTGGCGTGCAGAGCGGAGGCGTCCGCGGTGCGGCCGGTGAGTTGTTTCGCGAGCTTGCCGACTTCGTCGACGGTCAGCGGCGGCAGCAGCAGCGTTTCGCCGAGGGCCCGCAATGCTTGCGCGCGCGGATTTGGACGGTGTGCCACCACGAGCGGCCCCTCTTTGGCGGCGGCGAGCCTGGTGAGCCTGGTCAAGTCATCGTCGTCGAGCTGGTCGGCGTCGTCGACGACGGTTGCCTCGATGCCTGCCTCGCGGTAGCTGCGGTCGAGGGCACCGAGCAAGGCAGTCTTGCCGTAACCGCCCGGGGCCACGACAACGAGCCGGACTGGGGCCGCGGGGGTGTCGGCGAGTTGTTCAAGGAGGCGGCGGGCTGCGGGGTGGACGGCGTCGTTGCCGGTTTTCGCCAGCAGTGCGTTCAACAGTGACCTTCACCGGAGGGAGCTGTGGCTGGGTGGGCGCACGAACTCAGGACAGGGGGACGGGGAGAAGCGGGTTCCTTGTCCGCGGTCGCTTCGTGTGACGTGAGGACCGCGATCAGGATCGAGGAGCTGACCGCCAGCACGGCCGCCGCGGCGGCGAGTGGTCGCCAGCGACGCATCAGTTTGGCAGCGCCCTCGGGCTCCGGCAGTGTGAACGGAGTGATTTCCACCGGCGGCCGCTCGGGTCTCTCGGGAAGTTCGGGTTCTCGGTCGACTCGCGGCAGCAAGGTGGTTTCGGGGGCGGGGGCCTCCCGCCGTGCGAGGGGCCTCGTCCGCTGGCTGGCGAGGATCGCGGCGCCGATGGCGGCCGTATCCGCAGGTTGAGGGCCGGTGAAAAACGGGCAGGGCAAACGTCCGGGGCGGACGCCCTGGCTCGGTTCGCCGCAGAACACGATGCCGGCCAGCGACTCCGGGGTGACGTTCGCCGCCTGTGCGAGGCCGAACGCGGTCGTGATCGCGGCACCCGGGGCGACGCCTTCGGTGCTGGTCCGGGCGATCCATCCGCTGGCTCCCGAAGCGGTCGCCAAAGTGACGGTGACGCCGTCCGGGCCGAACTCGCACACCGCGGCCGTCCGGTCGCCCGCGCCGGGCTCCGGGAGGTGTGCGTAAAGCGCGGCGACCGCACTGGGAACGAGGGTGACCGCGTTGAAACCAGACTCCGCGAGCGACTGGCGCAGGAGGTCACGCCGGTAACCGCCCCAGTCACCGGGGTGGGTGACGACGAGCTGGCGCGGCGGTCCGCCGGTCTGGCTGGCCGCGACGTCGGCGATGCCTTCGACGAAGACTGTCGTCAGGGATTCCGGCGTGAACGGTTCGCTGCCGATGAATACCGGCACGTCGTCCCCGACGCGGCGGTGGAAGCCGGTGATCAGCCGGGACGGCACGGCGGCACCAGCTTGTGTGGCCGCATCGCCGGTGAGCAGGTATCCCTCGTCGTCGAGGAAGAGTGCGGTCGCGGTCGCCGGAGACGTCTCGCCCAGCCACAACGGCTCGGGATCGTCCCACCGGTCACCTTGCCTGCGACGGAGCGCGGCGTGGGTCCGGGCAGCGCCGAGGTCGATGCCGAGCACGTAGGGCACCGCCGCTTCCTCCCTTCGTCGCAGTCAGGGTTCGGCCAAGGGGCGTAACTCACTCAACGGATACGCATCCTCACCCGTTCGGGTCAGACGGGCAAGGGTGGGGTGGGATTTAACCCAACCGGGTTCCGCGTGTCCGATCCCCTAACTCCCTAACGATCTCATATCGACCCCCTAACGGCTGAGCGAGGCGCGACTGGGTGTAAACCCCGATGTGAGCGGGGGTGCCCCGTCCCTACCTTGGGCGCCACGCCCGGCCGGGGAGGGCCGGGCATTCCCCCGTAATCGCGACAAGTGGAGATCCCCCAATGGATTCGGTGCAGACTCTGCACGACTTCACGCTCACCTTGCTCCAAGACCCGTCCGCGCTCGCCGCTTTCGGCCAGGACCCGCAGGCCGCGCTGGCCGCTGCCGGGCTGGGCGACATCAGCGCCGCCGACGTGAACGAGGTCGCGCCGCTGGTGCTCGACTACGTCCCGGTGGACCACCTGGCCTCTCTCGGTCACCTGCCCCAGGCGGGCGACCTGACCACTGCGCTCGGCGACGGCCCGCAGGGCGCGATCGAGCAGCTGCAGGCGCTCACCGCTTCGCTCGGCGGTGCGGCCGCGTCCGCGGGTGCGCCTCAGCTGCCGGGTCTCGGCGAGCTGCCGGCGGTGCCGGGCTTGGGCGAGCTGCCGGGTCTCGGCGAGCTGCCGGGCGCGGGTGCGCTGCCGGCCGTCGGCGACCTGCCCGGTCTCGGCGAACTGCCCGTCGTCAGCGACGTGGCCGGTGCTTCGGCGCTGCCCGCGGCCGGTGACCTGCCGGGCCTTGGCGAACTGTCGGCGGTGCCGGGTCTGGGCGAGCTCCCGGGCGTTGGCCAGCTGCCTGGTCTCGGCGAGCTGCCGGGTGCCGGTTCCCTTCCGGGTGTCGGCGAGCTGCCGGGTGTCGGCGACGTCGCCAGCGCTGTTCCGGCGCTGCCGGTGGCCGGCGAGCTGCCGTCGGTCCCGGCTGTGCCGGGTCTCCCGGCCGCTCCGGCTCTGCCCTCGGTGCCGGGCGTCGGCGACGTGCAGAACGCTGCCGCGTCGGTGACCGCGCTGGTGCAGAACCCGACCAGTGCACTCGCCCTGGGCAACGACCTGGCCAGCGGGCTGGACTCCAGCGCCGTCGCGCAGGCGAGCGGGCAGGCGGCCGCCGCGGCTGACGGTGCCGTCTCGCAGGTGCAGCACGTCGGCGGCGAGCTCGCCGCGGCTTCGCCGGTCAACGTCAGCGACCTGCCGGTCGCGAACTCCGGCGCGCAGGTCGCCGACCACGCGACCGAGGCTGGCGGCGGGATCGCCGGGCACGTCAGCGACGCTGTCGGGACTGTCACCGACAACGTCGGCAGCCTGAGCAACACGCTCAGCGCCGACGGCCTGAACCACGCCGTCAACGGTGTGACCCAGCAGGCGCACTCGCTCATGTCGCACGGCGACGCCGAGCGTTCCGACGCCGCGACTGAGACGCACACCGGGACCGACGCCGGCGTCGGCATGGTGCACGACACCGTGTCGACGGTTTCCGACCTCGGGCACCAGGGCCTCGGCCTTGACCTGCACGGCGGTGCGGAGACCTCGCACGGCGGCGGTGAGCTGCACATTTCCCTCTGAGCAAGGGTAATTCGGGAGTGGCTCCGCGGTCTGGGTGCGACCGCGGAGCCACCACCCGGTTCGGATACTCCCCGTACACAGGGGACACTGGTTCGCCGTGACGGCTCCAGCTTGGCTCGAAGTGCTCGCCGAGACCTCGGACGCCTGCCGGACGCACGGCCGCGAAGACTTGGCCCAGCGCCTTCGCCGGCGTCAGGACCGGCCGCCGGGAGGCACGCGCGTCGCGGTGCTCGGCTTCCCGAAACAAGGCAAGGGTTACCTGGTCAACGCGGTGCTCAACGCGCCGGTCTGCCCGGTCGGCGACGCGGCGACACCCGCAGTGCCGATCGAAGTCGCGTACGCGGCCGAACCCGGCGCGACGCTCGTCGGACGCGCTGACGAACGCATGCCGGTCGAGATCGAGAAGCTGACCGGCGAGGTCGGCGCACGGCCGGCCGGGTCGCTGCGGCGGGTCGAGGTCGGGGTCCCGCGCGATTTGCTGTCCGCGGGCCTGGTGCTCATCGACACTCCGGCGATCGGTGACCCCAGGTCGCCTCGCACGGCTGCCGCTCTCGACGTTCTCGCGGACGCCGACGCGGTCATTCTCGTTTCCGACGCCGCCGCTCCGCTGGATCAGGCCGAGCTGGCGTTGGCGCATCACATCCGGACGTGGTGTCCGCACGTGGTCATCGCGCTGACCAAGATCGATGTCAGCGCCGGGTGGCGCACGGTCGCCGAACAGAACCGGACCGCGTTGTCGTCGGCGGGGATCGACTCGCCGGTGCTGCCGGTGTCCGCGACGGTTCGTTTCGCCGCGGCCAAGGGCGGCGATCAAGACCTCAACGCGCGGTCCGGATTCCCGGAGCTGCTTTCGTGGATCGCGACACAGGTGTCGCGGCCGGCGGAGAGCACGGCCGCATTGCTTGCCGCGGTGAGCGTGCGAGCGGCGGCAGCGGAGCTGGTCGAGACATTGCGCGCGCGGGCCGAAGCGGCGGGGCAGGAAGCAGGCGTCGACCAGACGACGCTGTTGCAACGCTCCCAACGTCGCGCCGACGAGCTGCGCCGGCGCAACAGCCGCTGGCAGAACCTGCTGTCGGACGAAATCGCCGACCTGCAGTCCGACGCCGAGTACGACCTGCGCGAACGCACCCGGAAGATCGTCGAGACGATCGACGAGACCTTCGACCGCGGCGACCCGGTGAAGGTGTGGGACGAGTTTGGGCCGTGGCTGGACAGCACGCTCGCGGAAGCGGTCGATACGACTTATACGTTCACGGCAGAACGCGCCGAGTGGATCGCCCAGGCAGTGGCGGTGAGCTTCGGCGCGCAGTACGACCTGCCGGAACTGGCCTTGATCGACTCCGGTGTGGACCAGATCGCCGAGGTTCGGCAGCCGCGGATCGAGCGGTTCAAGATCGGGCAGAAGGCGTTCACCGGGTTGCGCGGTTCGTACGGTGGCGTGCTGATGTTCGGCCTGGTGACCGGGTTGGCGGGACTGCCGTTGATCAACCCGGTGTCCATCGGCGCGGGCGTCGCGTTCGCGGCGAAGACGATCAGCGACGAGGGCGGCATGCGGCTGCAACGTCGGCAGGCGGTGGCGAAGATGACCGCGCAACGGCATGTCGACGACGTGTTCTTGCGCTTCAGCAAGGAATGCCGCGATGCGATCCGCCATGTGCAGCGTCGGTTGCGGGACCACTTCACTGAACTCGCGGACGGTCTTGCCGACGAGCTGACGCGGGAACGCGAGATGATCATCGCCGGATCGGCCGAGCGGGAGCGGCGCAGCGCGTCGCTGCGACGGGAGATCGACCGGCTCGCGGGGTTGCACAAGCGGGCTGGGGAGTTGGGGATGCTGGCTAATCGGACGCCGAAGGAGTTGCCTGCGTGACCTCGGCTGACTCGGCCTGTTCGGGTAGTGCTGGGCGTTTGCGGGCGGGGCTTGGGGATGCAGGCCAGCCGGGCACCAGAAGAGTTGTTCGCTTGACCTCGACTGAGTGCGGCGTGTTCCGCTAGCGGCTTGGTGGGTGGGAATGCTCGCTGGTCGGGTGCCCAGGGAGTTGCCCGCGTGACCTCGGGGGATGGCTAGGTGCGGCTTGCTCAGGCAGGGCAGAGGGCTTTGCGGGCTGGCGAGCGGGATGCTGGCTAATCAGGTGTCTGCAGAGTTGGCTGCGCGACTTCGCGGGGATGGTTGGGCTTTAGCGGTGCGGGCGGCTCTGCGGGCTGGGAGTTCGCGTGCCGACCGGGCCCGAGGAACTGCCTGCGTGACTTCGGCGGGGATGGCCGGATGCGGCGTCTTTGGTTGTGCGGATGGCTTTCCTCGGGATTGGTTGAGTGAGCTGAGTCTTCGGCGGGGTTCGGTGCTGGCTGGATGAGGCGCGGAATCTGAGCCTTGGGCTGGTGGTTGCCGAGCGGGGTTCCGCATCGTGGGAGTCAGTTGGTCCGCTGAGGCGTTTTGCCGCGGTGAACGTGGTTTGGTGAGCTGGCATCAGTTTGCGTGGTGGAGCAGTTTCGGTGGTTGGTTGGCGAGTTGTGGTTTGGGTTGGCGGGGTTGAAACGCTTCGGTCGCCGGAGCTGAGGCGGAGGTGCTCTTGCGTGGTGGTTCGGCTGCGGGGAACGTGGCCTTCTTGGGCGGTTGAGGCGTTTCGGGAGTTGGTGGCCGGATTGGCGATGGCCGGATTCGGTGGTCGGTGAGCGGGAGGTCGCCGGGTAGTCGAGGATGTGCGGGACTGTGCTGGGCGGCGTGAGTCGAGTGAGGAGTGGTGTCGCGCGTGGTTGAGGACGTTCGGGCGCTTCTGGCGGATGCTTGTGCGTACTACCGCGACAGTCCGCGGGCTTCGGCGTTGCTGGGGGAAGCGCTTGATCATCTTGATGAGCCGCTTCGGGTGAGCATCGGAGGGACTGCGGGGACGGGGAAGTCCACGCTGGCTGCGGCGTTGGGCGATTGGCCGACGCGGGCGTTGCGGGATCTGGAGTTTCTCGACGCGCCGCATCCGTCGACGCTCACTGACGCATCCGTACGACTGCTGCGTCACCTTGAGCCCGAGCAGTTGGCGACGCTGCGTCCGACAGCGCCTTCAGCGTTCGCGCGACAGACGGCCGTCGACACGATCCTTGTGCTTGCGCGCGCGGACGAAACAGGCGCGGGGCGGATTGACGCACTGCTGACTGCGAAGCAGATTGCGCGGCGCGCGTGGCGCGAAGATCCGCTGTGCAGTGGATTCCAAGGCGTGATTGCGGTGGCGGCGCAGCTTGCGTACGGGGCGCGCGCGTTTACTGATGACGAGTTTGAGCTTCTCGCGGCCTTCGCTGCTGTACCGCGTGAGGAGTTGGAGCGGTACCTGCTGTCAGTGGATTCGTTTACTGATCCGGCGTTTCCTGGACCGGTGTCGGTCGAGACGCGACGGTCGTTGGTGGTGCGCTTCGGGCTGTTCGGGGTGAAGCTCGCGCTGACGTTGATCCGAACGGGCTGTGACGACCGGGTGAAGCTGTCGACGGAACTGGTGCGGCGTAGTGGTCTTGGCGAGCTTCGCGACACTATTGCGGGGTGTTTCGCCGCGCGTGCGGACGCGTTGCGTGCGCGGACGGCGTTGATTCGGCTGGAGACCGTCTTGAACGCGGAGCCTCGGCCGCACAGTGATCGGCTTGCGGCGCGGGTTGAGCGGTTTTCGGCTGGTGCGCATGACTTTCGCGAGTTGCGGCTGATCGCGGACATTCGCGGCGGGCGTACCGCGCTGGCGGGAGAGTCGGCGGAAGAAGCTGTGCGGCTGCTGGGCGCGGAGGGAACGCAGCCGGAGGAGCGGTTGGGGCTCGCGGCGGGTACGGATCCGCGCGAGATGTACGAAGCCGGTCTCGACGCGGTGATGCGATGGCGTCATGAGGCGGAGCGGCCGGACCGGGCGCTGGCGGAGCGCGCGGCGGCGCAGGTTGTGGTGCGCAGTGCGGAAGGGCTGCTGGCGCAGTTCGTGTGACTCGGGCAGTCGTCCAGGGCAGTTGCCCTGGACGGTCGACCGGGTTGGTTGGCGGGACAACTGACCGGGGCTAGTGATCAGGGCAGTCGACCGGGGCGGTTGACCGAGACAACTGCCAGGACGACTGCTCAGGGCGATTGATCAAGGCGGTAGGCCGGGGCGGCTGATCAGAGCAACGGCTGACCAGCGCGGGCGGGCAGGACAACTGCCCGGGGCGGCTGCCCAGGGCATGTGCGCAGGGCGACTGCCCAGGACGACTGCCCAGGACGACTGCCCGGGGTGATTGACCAGGGCAGATGATCAGGGCGGCTGCCCAGGGCGATTGACTAGGGCGGTCGTCCGGAGGTGCGGAGACTCAAGCGTTGCCCAGCACCCGTCCGATGGTGAGTTCCAGGACGACTCGTTGCGGGTTCTCTCGCGGCTGCCGGTACCGCTGGGCGTAGCGCTCTTCGGCGTCGCGGACCGAAACAGCGTCGTCGAGGAGACGGATTCGGCCTTCCAGCGTGGACCAGGTCCGGCCTTCGAACTGGCACACCGCGGCGGCCAGGCCGGTGTCGCCGGCGGCGCGGATGAGGCGGGCCTTGTACGACGTGCCGGAGGCGATCACGCGGGCGAGGCCCTGTTCGAAGTCGACTGTCACGCCTACCGCGACTACGTGCGGCGTTCCGTTCGGGCGCACCGTCGTGAGCGACGCGAGCCGCCGTTCGGTCCAGAACTGGCGGAAGCCCTCGTCGAGTGTCATGTCCGCACGCTAGACGAGACAGGAATTCAACTGCTTGTTGACCTCTTTAACAACCAGTTGTAGCGTCCCGCGGAACCAACGACGTCCTGGAGGTTCCGCATGTCGTCGCTTCGTTCCCGTGCCTGGCAGGCCGTTCTGCTCGGCGGCTTGCTCGCGTTCGCTACCGCTTGTGGAGGAGGTCCTGACGGGGCTGGCGGCGGGCAACCACAAAAGCAGAGCGCTGTTCCGGACAACGCCGCGTTGCTCGGCTCGATCAAGGCTGACCCGCAGGTCGCCGGGGCATTGCCGCCGGCGGTGGCGCAGGCCAAGACGTTGCGGCTGGCGTCCAATATCCAGTCGGCGCCGAACAACTTCTACGCCGCGGACGGCAAGACGCCGATCGGCTACGAGGTCGATCTGGCGAAGGCGGTCGGGGCGAAACTCGGGGTGACCGTCGCGTACCAGGATCTCGCGTTCGGTTCGCTGATCACGAGTCTGCAGTCCGGCCGCGTCGATCTGACCATGGCGGCGATGAACGACACCAAGGAACGGCAGAAGCAGATCGACTTCGTGGACTACTTCTCGTCCGGCATCACGATCATGATCCGCAAGGGCAACCCGGACGGCATCACCGGGCCGGACACGTTGTGCGGCAAGAACGTGGCAGTCGTACAGGGCACCAGTCACCAGAAGTTCGCCACCGCGCAGAGCGCGAAGTGCACGCAGGCGGGCAAGTCAGCGATCACGGTGACCGCGACCGACAGCGACAACCAGAACCAGAATCAGCTGCGTACCGGTCGCGTCGCGGCGATTCTCAACGACCTGCCGAGCGCGGTCTACATCTCGCGCACCGCGGGCGACGGCAAGTTCTTCGAGGTCGTACCTGGCCAGCCGATTGAGGGCGGGCCGTATGGGATGGGGTTCGCGAAGAGCAACGCCAAGCTGCGTGACGCCGTCAAGCAGGCGTTGCAGTCGCTCGTCGCCGACGGGACGTACGGCAAGATCCTGCAGTCCTGGGGCGTCGAGCAGGGTGCGGTCAAGGAGGCGGCCGTCAATGGCGGAAGCTGAACCGCTGCCGATCGTCCGGCTGCGGCATTGGGGTCGCTGGGTCAGCGCGGCGGTGATCGTCGCACTGCTGGTGCTGCTGGGTTTCGCGCTCGCGCAGGCGCAGATCGAGTGGAGTTCGGTACCCGACTTCGTCTTCTACCGAGTGATGGCGCTCGGGCTGCTCAACACCGTCGTGCTGGCGGTGATCGCGCAGGCGGTCGCGATCGTGCTCGGCATCCTGATCGCGTTGCTGCGGCTCAGCGCCAACCCGGTCGCGAAGTGGTTCGCGGCGGCCTACATCTGGCTGTTCCGCGGGCTTCCGGTGCTGCTTCAGATCCTGATTTGGTACAACCTGGCCCTGATCTTCCCGACGGTCTCGATCCCGCTGCCGTTCGGCGGCTACCTCGTCCACGAGCCGACGAATGTGCTGATCAGCGCGTTCACCGCGGCACTGCTCGGACTGGCGCTGAACGAGAGCGCGTACATGGCGGAGATCGTCCGCGCCGGGCTGACCAGCGTCGACACCGGGCAGACCGAGGCGGCGAAATCCATCGGCATGACGCCTGGCGCGACGCTGCGCCGGGTCGTGCTGCCGCAGGCCATGCGCGTGATCATCCCGCCGACCGGCAACGACTTCATCAACATGCTCAAGGGCACGTCGATGGCGTCGGTGATCGGCGTGACCGAGCTGATCCACGCGGCCAACAACATCTCGTCCAACAACCTGCTGGTGATGGAGACGCTGATCGCGGCGGCCATCTGGTACATGGTCGTGGTGACGGTGGCGGGCATCGGCCAGCACTACCTTGAACGATCGTTCGGGGCGGCTGACCGGAGTCCGGTGGCGCGGGCCGGGAAGGCGCTCAAGGGGATGCCGTTGGTGAGGGGTGCGCGTGTCTGAGCCGCTGCTGAAAGCTGTCGGGGTTCGCAAGAACTACGGGCACACCGAGGTGCTCAAGGGCATCGACCTGGAGGTCCATAAAGGACAGGTGGTGTGCCTGCTCGGGCCGTCCGGGGCGGGCAAGAGCACGTTTCTGCGCTGTCTCAACCACCTCGAGACGATCGACGGCGGCCAGGTCTGGGTGGACGGCGAGCCGATCGGGTTCAAGCTGCGCGGCGGCAAGCTGTACGAGTTGCGGGAGAAGGACGTCGCACGGCAGCGCCGGGACATCGGCATGGTTTTCCAGCGGTTCAACCTGTTCGGGCACCGGACGGCGCTGGAGAACGTGGTCGAGGGACCGGTGCGGGTGCTCGGCGTCGATCCGGCGCGGGCCCGGAAAGAGGCGCTGGACCTGCTCGACCGGGTCGGGCTCGCGGACCGAGCGGGCGCTTACCCAGGGCAACTGTCCGGCGGGCAGCAGCAGCGCGTCGCGATCGCGCGGTCGCTGGCGATGAAGCCGAAGCTCATGTTGTTCGACGAGCCGACGTCCGCGCTGGACCCGGAGTTGGTAGGGGAGGTGCTCGCGGTGATGGGTACGTTGGCTCGGGAGGGGATGACGATGGTGGTCGTGACGCACGAGATGGCCTTCGCCGCGGAGGCCGCCGACGAGGTGGTGTTCCTCGCCGACGGCGCGGTGGTCGAAACCGGGCCGCCGGAGCGCGTGCTGAAGGCGCCGGAACACGAGCGGACGCGGCAGTTCCTCGCGCGGGTCCTCTCGTGACCCGGATCCCGCCCCGGTACCTGCTCCAGTTCGACGAGCCCGCCGGCTACCTGGACTTCGCGCGGTTCGGGCCGCCGTCGCACACCGTCTTAGACACCACCGCGCGATTGCTGGAGGCGACGACTAAGGCCGGTCCGTCCACTGTGGACGAGCTGATGCGGCAGGAGATCCGGGCGAAAGCAGCGGCCGCGCGGCTCTGCGGCAGCGACACCGACCACACGGTACTGCTGCCGCACACCAGCCTCGGTTTGTTCCAGGCGGCTTTCAACAGTCACGGCGAAGTGCTCGTTTCGGCCGCGGAGTTCCCGGCCAACACGTACCCGTGGGCGCGCGCCGAGCAGGCCGGAAGAGTGCGGATGCGGCGGCTGGAAGGCGGTTACGTCACCGCTGATCGCCTCGCGGAAGCGCTCACGCCGGAAACCACGGTCGTTTCGGTGAGCGCCGTCGACTTCCGCACCGGCTACCGGGCCGATCTCGCCGCGTTGCGCGAGGTGGTGGGCGACCGGCTGCTGGTGGTCGACGGGATCCAGGGTTTCGGGGCCGTCGACGCGCCGTGGGAGGTCGCCGACGTACTCGTGGTCGGCGGGCAGAAGTGGCTGCGGGCGGGCTGGGGCACCGGGTTCGCGGTGCTGTCGGACCGGGCGCTGGCGCGGATGGACCCGATCCTGTCCGGCTGGACCGGCGCGCGCGACCCCGGTCTGTTCGACAACGAGATCCACCCGGCCGACCCGACCGCGGCGAGCTGGTCGATCTCGAACCTCAGCCCGGTCACGTCCGGAGCGTTCGCGGCCGCGCTCGAACTGGTCGAGGAAACCGGAGTCGCGGCGATCGCTGGCCGGATCGATGAACGCGTCGGCGAGTTAGAGGAAGTGCTGCGTTCGTTCGGCGCGGAGATCGTGTCGGCGACTGAGCGACGGGCCGGGATTCTCGCGTTCTCTTTGCCGGACAAGCCAGCGGAGCAGGTCGGGGCGGCGTTGACGGCGGCGGGGATCGCGGCGACGGTCCGTCCGGAACATGTCCGATTGTCGCCGCACGCGTCGACCCCGGTGGCGGCTGCCGATCTCGTGCGGGATGCGCTGGAAACGTTGATCCGGCCGCGCCGGGTCGTACCGGTCGCGTCGGCTTCGGGCACGGCGACGCATGAGCTGCTCACCGCGTTGATTCCGGCGGTGGACGGGCTGGCGGCGATGCTCGGGCCGGGCAACGAGGTGTTGCTGCACGACCTGTCACGGCTGCCGGATTCGATCGTCGCGATCGCGGGGAGGCTCACCGGCCGCTCGGTCGGCGGGCCGATGACGGATCTGCTGCTCGGGCTCGTCCGTCGCGGCACGACGCAGGACCTGACGAACTACCGCACGCACAGTCCGGACGGTCGCGAGATCCGGTCGTCCACATTGTTCCTGCGGGACGCCGAGGGTACTGCGATCGGTTGTCTGTGCGTGAACAGCGAGCTTCCCGCAGCGGCGCAGACGTCAGAGGAGCGGCGGGAGGAGACGTTCCTGCCGGACGTCGACAGCCTGCAGCGGTTCCTCGTCGGGCGGGCGATCGGGAAATCCGGGATTCCGGTGGAGCTGATGAAGAAGCGGCACAAGTCGGCGGTGGTCCGGGAGCTGGACGAGGCCGGATACTTCTTGATCAAGGACGCCGTGGACCACCTGGCCGGGCAGCTCGAGGTGACTCGGTACACGATCTACAACTACCTCAACGAAATCCGGGCCGGATAGCCGAACCGCCCGGGCTTGGTGCTGCCAAGCCCGGGCGGCCTATGTGCGCTTACTTCAGGAACCTCTCCACCGCGTCCGCAGCCGCAGTGATTCCGCCGTTGGCACGGATTTCCGCGCGCAACTCGGCCAGTCGCGCGGCGACGTCCGGCGAACTGCTGACCTCATCGACGGCTTCGCGGAGGGACTTGGCGGTCACCTGGTCTGCGGGAAGATGCTTGCCGACCCCCAACGCTTCCAGTTGCGCGGCATTGCCGAACTGGTCGACGGCCTGCGGGATGGCGACTGTCGGGACGCCGTACCACAGGGATTCCGTGCAGCCGCCCATGCCGGCGTGCGTGATGAAGGCCGACGCGACGTCGAGAATCGCCAGCTGGGGCACCGTTTCGTGCGCCTCGACCGACTCCGGCAGCGGGCCGAGGTCGTCCTTCGAGACGTGCTTGCCGATCGAGAGCACGACGTGCCAGCCGTCGAACTCCGTGATGCAGTGCCGGTAGACGTCCAGTTGATCGTTGTACGCGGTGCCGAACGACACGAGCAGTACAGGCTTCCCGTCGGACGGCGGCGTCCAGTGCTCTGCCGCGCGCGCCGGGTCGAGGCATGGGCCGACGAACTGGACGCGGTCCTCCGGCACGCGGTCGGCGTTCGGCTGCATCGCACGCGGGATCAGGGACAGGATCGGTACCGGTCGCGCGAGCCACGTCCAGGCGTCTTCGGTGACGCCGTGTTCCGCCAGCCATTCGGTGAACGTCCGGTCGTAGTCCACTCCGGACGGTGAGGTGCGGATCGGTTTGAGGACCTCGGCGAGTTCTTCCTCGTAGCCGTCCCAGGCGACGTAGGTGGGGGAGAGCTGCACCGCCGGTACTCCGTAGCGGAGGCCGAGCAGGGGCGCGCCGAGGCCGCCGATGTCGTAAAGCAGCAGGTCCGGGCGGTCCTGGTCGAAGGTTTCGATCAGTTGCGGGTGGATCGCGATGGCCTCGTCGAGGAAGACGCGCATCGCTTCGGCCGGGTCCTCCGGCCACTCCGCGTCCGGGCCGATCGGGAAGATCGTGGGATGCGCGACGACGTCCGCGCCGGTCGATTCGACCAGTTCGGCGAGCGGTTCGCCCACGACGTAGCTGACCCGGTGCCCGCGTCGCACGAGTTCGCGGATGACTCCGAGCGAGGGGTAGACGTGGGAGGGCGCGGAACAGCCGACCACGACGATGTGCTTGCCCATAAGGCGAAAGTGTCCTTTCCGGACGAGATGCGGTCCGGCACGCAAAGAAGGGGCAGCCCGGTGGCGGGCGGCCCGGAGAGTCGTGCCGGGATCAGGACAGGCGGCAGCGGGCGAAGATCGTCATGGACCGGGACGGTAGTGCGGCCGGTCGCGGGGAGCAACCGGATTTGCCGGGCATAGCCGTCACCGGCTTGCCGTGGTGAACAACTCCGCATCACCTACTACTTTCCATCGCAACCAACTTTGTGTTACAAAGTTCAGGACAGCGAAGCACTGGGGGACGAGATGACAGAAGCGTTCAGGCTGACCGGCCTGGTGAAGCAGTTCAAGCAGGTCCGCGCGGTCGACGGCGTGTCCTTGACCGTGCGGCGCGGCGAGGTCGTCGCGCTCCTGGGGCCGAACGGCGCTGGCAAGTCGACCACCATCGACATGCTGCTCGGGCTCACCTCGCCGGACGAGGGGAGCGTGCAGGTGTTCGGCGGCTCGCCCCGGGCGGCGCTCGACTCCGGGCGGCTCGCGGCGATGGTGCAGAACGGGTTCCTGCTGCGGGACGTCACGCCGGGCGAGCTGGTCGAGTTGCATCGGTCGATGTTCCGGAATCCGTTGCCGGCCAAGGAGGTTTACGAGCGGGCTGGCATCGGGGAGTTCGCGAAGCGGCGGTGCGGCAAGTTGTCCGGCGGGCAGCTTCAGCGGGTCCGGTACGCGCTCGCGCTCACTGGCGACCCGGAGCTGCTGCTCCTCGACGAGCCGACGGCGGCGCTGGACGTCGACGCCCGGCGCGAGTTCTGGGCGTCGATGCACGAGTTCACGGCGGCTGGGCGGACCGTCCTCTTCGCGACGCACTACCTCGCCGAAGCCGAGGACTACGCGGACCGGGTCGTGTTGATGCGGCACGGGAAGGTCGTCGCGGACGGGGCGGTCGACGAGGTGCGCGCGAATGTGTCCGGGCGAGTGATCAGGGCAGTCGTACAGGGCGCCCGCGAGGAAGCTCTGGCCGCGCTGGACGGGGTCGCCAGTGCACGTGTTCAGGGCGAACGTGCGGAACTGGGCTGTAGCGACTCCGACCTGGCGATCCGCGCGTTGCTCACGGCATTCCCACAGGCCAGCTCGATCGAGATCACCTCCGCGGGGCTGGAGGAAGCGTTCCTCGCCCTCACTTCCGACGAGCCGCAGGGAGCGCTCCGATGAACCTCGTCTACCTCCGCCTCGAGATCCTGCGCATCGTCCGCAGTCCGCAGTTCGCGCTGTTCACCATTGTGGTTCCGCTCGGCATGTTCCTGCTGTTCGGCGGACTGTTCGGCGACCAGGTCGGCGCGAACGGCATCAGGGGCAGCGTCACGACGATGATCAACATGGGCGCGTACGGCGCGATGAGCGGCGCGTTGTTCACCGGCACCCGGGTCGCGACCGAGCGGACTGACGGCTGGCAGCGACAGCTTCGGCTCACACCGATGCGTGGACCCGGCTACCTCGCGGTGAAGATCGCGTCCTCGATGGCGATGGCGTTGCCGGTGGTTCTGGTGATCTTCGTGGCCGGTGCGCTGCGCGGGGTGCAGCTGACTGCGACACAGTGGCTGATCAGCGGCGTCTCGTTGTGGCTGGGCGCGCTGCCGTTCGCGGTGCTCGGGCTGCTGCTCGGACTGTTCGGCAAGGGCGACACAGTCGGCGCGATGACCGGTGCGTTGATGCTGCCGCTCGGCGTGTTCGGCGGGTTGTGGATGCCGCTCGCGTTCCTGCCGGAATGGATGTCCACCCTCGCGCACTTCTTCCCTACGTACTGGCTCGGCCGCGTCGGCACGCTCCCGATCGATCACGCGGGCGGTCTCGGCCTTGCGGTCGGCGTGCTGGCGGCGTGGCTGGTCGTGCCCGCGCTCGTGGTGGTGCGGCGGTTCCGGCTGGGACCGGTGAAGGTCGCGTGACGTGTTAGCTTCCGTGCTGCATGCGGGGTCAGTACGGGGGAAGGGCGGTCCGGGGTGAACAACGACGCGGGGGACCCCGTCGAGGACGAGGGCGAGCCGCTGTCCGCGGCGGAATCGCTCGAACTCATCGCCCTTCAGCACGAGCGGACGCGCCGGGAGCTGCGAGTCAGCCCGGCGCGTCTGTTCGGCGTCTGGGCGTTCACCTGGCTCGTCGGCTGGGGACTCGTCTACCTCTCCGACGACCGGTCGGCGGCGCTGCTGCCCGGCTGGGTCGCGGGAATCGTCGTCGCAGTGCTCATGGTGGGCGCGATCTTCTACTCCGCTTGGCACGGCAGCAAACCCAGCCGGGGGATCCGCGGCCCGTCGCGGCGGATCGGCGCGATGTACGGCTGGTCGTGGGGTATCTCGTACGCCGCGATGTGCCTGATCGACATCCGGATCACCAAACTCCTCCCCGAAGGCTCGGACCTCGTGCCGTTGCTGTGGTCGGGCACGTCGCTGCTGCTCACCGGAACGCTCTACCTCGCGGGCGGGATGCTCTGGCAGGACATGCGGCAGTACTTCCTCGGGGGCTGGATCATCGTGTGCAGCGGGGCGAGTGTCCTGGTCGGTGTGCCGGGCAACTTCCTCGTCCTCTCGCTAGCCGGCGGCGGCGGATTCGCGGTCGCGGCGCTGGTCTACGTGGTGCGGCCCCGTGGCTGAGCTGCCGGAGCTCGACCCCGTCATCCACGCCCAGGCGCGGCTGCGCGTCACGGTCGCGCTCGCCGGGCTGCGTCCCGCCGACCAGATCACCTTCCCCCGGTTGCAGCAGCTGCTGGAGATGACCGCGGGCAACCTCTCGACGCATCTGCGCAAGCTCGAGGACGCCGAGTACGTCGAGATCACCAAGGCCTACGAGCACCGCACGCCGGTCACCCTGGTGCGGCTCACGAGCAAGGGCCGGGCCGCGTTCGAGAGCTACACCAAGGCGTTGCAACGGCTCCTGGACGCTGGAACCTGACATGTCTCGCTGGGTCGTGCACTTGGACCTCGACGCGTTCTACGCCTCCGCCGAACAGCTCACCCGGCCGACGCTGCGCGGGCGCGCGGTGGTGGTCGGCGGCACCGGGCATCGCGGCGTCGTCGCAGGGGCGAGTTACGAATCCCGCGAATACGGCGTGCGTTCGGCGATGCCGATGTCGCAGGCGCGACGGCTGCTCCCGGCTGGCGGAGTGGTGCTGCCGCCGCGGTTCCGGTTGTACGAAGTCCTGAGCAAGCAGGTTTTCGACGTCGTCGGCGAGGTCGCGCCGGTGCTGGAACGGATTTCGCTCGACGAGGCGTTCGCCGAACCGCCCGCATTGGCTGGCGCTTCGGTCGAGCAGGTGACCGAGTGGGCCGAGAATCTGCGGGCGCGGATCCGTTCGGAGACCGGGCTGACTGCGTCCGTCGGGGCGGGGACTGGCAAGCAGGTCGCGAAAATCGGTTCGGACCGCGCGAAGCCGGACGGTCTGCTCGTTGTGCCGCCGGGTACTGAACGTGAGTTCTTGGCCCCGCTGCCGGTGCGCGCGTTGTGGGGGATCGGGCCGGTAGCGGAAGCGAAACTGCGCACGATCGGTGTCCTCACGTTGGGCGAGCTGGCGGCATTGCCGGAGCCGGACGCGGTGTCGACGCTCGGTGGTGTGGTGGGCCGCGACTTGCGACGGCTGGCGAGCGGGTTCGACGACCGTCCGGTCGCGGAGCGGGGCGAAGCCAAGCAGGTGAGCGCGGAGACGACCTTCGACGTCGATGTGGTCGATCTCGTCCGGTTGCGTGCTGAGGTAAGGAAAATCGCGGCTGGCGCGCACGCTCGGCTGGTGAAGGCGGGTCGTGTCGCGCGCACGGTGGTGATCAAGCTGCGGCATACGGACATGAGCACCGTGACCCGCTCCGAGACCACCGCTTCGCCGACTGACGACCTCGAACAGCTTGCGGCTACTGCGGAACGGCTGCTGCTCGACCCGCAGGAGTTCGGCGGCGTGCGGCTGGCGGGCGTTGCGTTCAGCGGGCTTTCGGTGCCGCATCAGGACGCGTTGTTCAGCTTGACCGTGCCTGCTGCGACGGAGGAGCCGGTGGTCACCTCGACCTCGGAGCCGTCGCCGGGCGGGAGTGCGCCGGTGTCGTCGTCAGGATGGCGTCCGGGCGACGACGTCGTGCACGCCGAACACGGCACGGGCTGGGTGCAGGGCGCGGGGCACGGCCGGGTGACGGTGCGGTTCGAAACGCGCACGTCCGGCCCGGGCGTCGCGCGGACGTTCGACCAGACCGATCCGGCGCTGACTCGCGGACAGCCCGCCGACTGCCTAGCCTGAGCGTTTCGCCTGGTCACGACCGGGGTGTTAACCCACAAGAGTGATGAGGAAGGATGTGCCGGGCAGTCGGGCAAAGGGGATGATCATGACGAACATGCGCCGCGCCGCCGCCCTCGCCGGGGTCGCGCTGATGCTCACGGCGTGTGGGAGCGAAGCCGCCCCGCAACGTGACGGATCGCCCTCGGCCGGGCCGTCGTCGTCGGCGGCCGCTTCGCCGGATTCGTTCACCGTCGTGGCGACCGGCGACGTGCTGATCCACCCGCGGCTCACCGAGCAGGCCGAGGCGGACGGCGGCGGGAAGATCGACTACCGGCAGCTGTTCGCCGGGGTCAAACCGCTCGTGTCCGGCGCGGATCTGGGGATCTGCCACCTCGAAACGCCGCTCGCGCCGGAAGGCGGGCCGTACAGCGGATATCCGTCGTTCAGCGCGCCGCCGGAGATCGCGGACGCGTTGAAGGACACCGGATACGACACCTGTTCCACCGCGTCGAACCACACCCTCGACCAGGGCGCGGCGGGTGTCACGCGCACTTTGGACAAGCTCGACCAGACCGGGCTGAAGCACACCGGCTCCGCGCGTTCGGCTGAGGAGGCGGGGAAACCGCTGATCGTGGACGTGCACGGGGTGAAGGTCGCGCAGCTTTCGTACGCGTTCGGGTTCAACGGGATCAAGCGGCCGGCCGGGAAACCGTGGCTGGCCAACGAAATCGACCCCGACGAGATCTTGGCTGCGGCGCGCGCGGCGAAGGCGGCGGGGGCGGAGGTCGTGATCGCCAGCCTGCATTGGGGTGTCGAGTATCAGCATGACGTGACTGCTGAGCAGAAGCAGTTGGCGCAGAAGCTGACGGCGTCGCCGGACCTCGACCTGATCATCGGGCATCACGCGCACGTGGTGCAGCCGTTCCAGAAGGTCGGCGGCAAGTGGGTGGCGTTCGGGCTGGGCAATGAGGTCGCTCGGCATGACGAGCCTCGCGGGTCGACTGAGGAAGGGGTCGCGGCGCGGTTCCGGTTCAGCCGGGCTGACGGGCATTGGGCGGTGGACAAGGCGGAGTATGTGCCGACGTTGATCGACCTCGGGCCGCCGATTCGGTTGCGGGACCTGACGACTGCGCCGCCGACGCAGCGGGGGAAGGAAGCGCTCGCCAATACCGATGAGGTGGTGCTTTCCCGGGGTGCTGGGGATGACGGATTGAGCCGCCCGGGTCGGTGACGGTTCGGGCCGGTTCGGTGGCGAGGTGTCGATGGAGCACCCGATGCCGCTGGGGCGATGGCCCGCCTTCTCCCGGGGCGTGGTGGGATGCGGCCGGGACGGCATCAGGGCGATCGCCCTGGACGACTGCCCTGGGCAGGTGTCCGTGTAGGGCGGGCGTTCGCCCTGGTCGGACGGTCGTACTGGGCAGGTGGTCGGGCGGTTAGGCCGCAGATCGTCTTGAGTGTCGGGCGGTCGTCCAGGGCAGGCGTCCGTGCCGGTCGGGCGGTCGCCCCGGTTAGGCGATTGTCCGGGCCGGGCGACCGTGCGGGGCGGACAATCGCCCTGGGCGGGTGTTCGGCATAGACGGGCGTTCGTCCGGGGCGGGTGATCGGCCGGGTCAGTGGTCTCGGCGGGTGATGAGCTGGGCTAAAGCAGTCAGTTCGGCTGTCGCGCGCGGGGTCGGGTTGGCGGCGGTCAGTGCGGTCAGCGCGTCGGTGAGCAGCTCGTCCGCTTGGGCGTGGCTCCATGCCCGGCCGCCGGCCTCGTCGACTAGGGCCGCGGCTTTGGCGAGGCAATCGTCCGACAGCGGTTGCCGGTACAGCATCGACAGTTCCGCTCCGGCTGACGTGCCGGAGGTGAGCGCGGCGACCACCGGCAGGGACTTCTTGCGGCTGCGCAGGTCCGAGTACACCGGCTTTCCGGTGACGGCCGGGTCGCCCCAGATGCCGAGGAGGTCGTCTACATGTTGGAAGGCCAGGCCTAGCGATCGGCCGAAGCGGCCGAATCGTTCGACGTGTTCGCCTCGGCCGCCGACCACCAGCACGCCGAGCGTGCACGCCGCGCTCAGCAGGGCCGCCGTTTTGCCCTGTGCCATTCGCACGCATTCCGCGACCTCGACGTTCGTCCGTTGTTCGAACGACAGGTCTTCGTGCTGGCCGTGCAACAGGTCCAGCACCGCTGTGCTCAGCAGACGCGCCGCGGCGGGGCCGTCGGGGGACAGGACGTCGAAGGCCAGGGCGAGAAGGGAGTCTCCGGCCAGCACCGCTTGTCCGGTGCCGAACACGGTCCACGCGGTGGGGCGGTGCCGTCGCGTGCGGTCGCCGTCCATGACGTCGTCGTGCAGCAGCGAGAAGTTGTGCGCCAGTTCGACGGCCACCGCGGCCGGGATCGCGTCTTCCGGGTCTCCGCCGCAGGCCTCGGCGCAGAGCAGCACCAGCGCCGGGCGCAGTGCTTTGCCTCCGGAGGCGCTCGTCGCGGTTCCCGTCTCGTCCCACCAGCCGAGGTGGTAGCCGGCGATCCGGCGCATCGACACGGGCAGCCGGTCGACCGCCGCCCGCATCGCCGGTTCCCACCGGCTCCGGCTCCAGTCCAGCACCTCGGCGACGGAGCGGGCCCCGGCGCGCGCGTCCACCGTCGTCATCGTCGCACCGCTTCCCTGCGCGGCGCGGCGGCCAAAGCGGACAGTGCGGCGGGGTGGGTGACGGTCACTGCGAAACCACCTAACGTCGAAAACACCCGGGAACACGGAGAGACACGGTTTTTCCGGGAGCGGGCAAGGAATGCGAATCGAAAAGCGGCGCCGCGGATCAACATAGCAAGCGGGATCACCCCGACAATCACTCGATCGGGTAGCCGCCGCCGGTTCACCTGTTTGCCGAGGTTCCTTTTCGGACATTGCCGGTGCTGTTGTCGGGTCGACAACGGCGGGTGCGTCACCGTGGGTCTGCTGCCGTGACCCGGTCGTGTGCGCGCCACCGGTACCCGAGTCGTTTTCCCTTGCCAAGCAAGGTCAATCGGGGGAACCGGTATCCGGCCCGCTGCTCCGATCCGGCGAACCGCGGGGGCTCCGGACGGCCACCCGGCTGAATCGCGCGTTCCGCCGTTGTCCGTTCCGGAATCGGCTGGATAGCGTCGGCCAGCGTATTTCCCCGCGCGAAAGGAACCGGATGAACGTCTACGTGACCGGGGTGTTCTGGGTCGTCGGCGCGGCGATCGCGGCCGCGGTGATCGGCTATCTCGTCCGGCGTTTCGGCTGGGACGAGGGCCGCCGCGACAACAACGACGCCGCGGGCCAGGTGTTCACCATCGTCGGCGGGCTGCACGCGGTGCTGGTCGCCTTCGTGCTGATCTCGCTCTTCGACGCCGTCACGTCCACGCGCGAGGGTTCCTACACCGAGGCGGAAGGCCTGGTCGCCGCGACCTGGTCGGCTCAGGCGCTGCCCGGCGACACCGGCGAGCAGGTGCGGCACCTCGCGATCGCGTACGCGACGACCGTGTCGAAGCAGGAGTGGCCCCGGCTCATCGACGACGGTCCGATCCCCGAGACCGGCTGGACCCAGCTCGACCAGATGCGCCGCGTGGTCGCCAACGCGCAGGCAGGCGACGACTGGACGAACGACCGCAAGAAGGACGCCGCCGCCCAGCTCTGGCAGGTCTACCAGGCCCGGCAGACCCGCATCACCGGCGCGGAAACCGACGGCGTCGGCTCGGTGATGTGGTTCGCGCTCATCCTCGGCAGCGTGATCTCGATCCTGCTGCCGAACCTCTTCGGCGGCACCCGGATGGCCGCGCACCTGGTGATCGTGTCGACCCTGGCCGGCACGATCGTCCTGCTGCTCTATGCGATCTTCCAGCTGCAGAACCCTTATGCCGGCGGCGCGAACGTGCATCCGGACGCGTTCACCACGGCGATCTCGCGGCTCGGCTGACCGGTGCGAGGTTCCCGGTACCTGACTGTGGTGGTCGCCGCGGCCGCGGTCGCCGGGCTGCTCGTCGCGTCCGGTTGGCTGGCCCCCGCGCGGCAGCGCGCGGCCGCGACGTCCTGCCGGGTGCTGCAGGTCGAAAGCCGCGACGGGTGGTCGTCCGACATCGTGCGGCTGACGTTGCCCTCCGGTGCCCGGCATCTGTTGCACCACAGTCCTTTCGCGCTGAATGCCATCGCGTACTCGGCGGCGCAGGACGTGACGTACGGCGTCGCCGACGGCCGTTTCCGCGACGGCTGGCACGCGGTGCGGATCGACTCCGACGGCGAGCTGACCGACCTCGGTCCGGTCGGCCGCGACACTCACCACGGCGTCTGGAGCTGGGTGACCGGCGCGACGGCCGGAGCGATGTCCGGCAATTCCTGGTACGTGAAGCGGGCGACCAGTCTGTACACAGTGGACGTTGACCCGCACAGCTCCGGTTATCTCACCGCGACCGGGCCGGTGCTGCTGCATCCGTGGTGGCTCGCTTCGGGGGTTGACGATTTCGCGTATAACCCCGAAGACGGTCTGCTGTACGGGGTTTCCTCCGCGGCAGAGGGTGCGGTGGTCACGGTGAATCCGGTGAGCGGAAAGGTCGCGAAGGTGCCGGGGGAGCGGTTCCCGGACGCGACCTACGGTTCGGTCGTGTTCGGGCCGGACCACAAGCTCTACGCGACCGCGAACTGGATCGACGGGCGGAGCGTCACGTACCGGATGGACGGCGGTTCCGCGGTCGAGGTGAGCACCGGGCCGCCGTTGGTGCTTTCCGACGGTGCCGGGTGCTTGGCCGAACCGCCCCCGCCGCCTCCGCCTCCACCACCGCCACCGCCAACGACGTCGTCTTCGACACCGCCGCCGTCTTCGCCTTCTCCCACACCGTCCCCGACGCCGTCTCCATCCCCGACGCCGTCGACCTCGGCGAGCCCCACGCCGTCCTCAACGCCACCGACCCCACCGTCAACCCCACCCTCCCCTGAGCCGACCCAGCCGAGTCCGATCGCACCAACCCCGACCCCGACCCCGACGCAGCCGCGGGACGCGATCATCCAGCCCATCCCGATGCCGCAACCCCCTGCGCCCTCGCGCGCCGCTCCGGTGAAGGCCATCCAGAAACCGCCCGAGAAACGAGCGGCAAAAGCGCGCGCCAATGTGAAGAAGCAGCGCCGCTGGGGTGTCGCGGCGATCCTGCTGATCGTCGGAGGAGGTGCGGTAGCGGCTCGAGCACGGCGCGCTCGTTAACGCGGCAGTCGTCTCGATGACGGACGTTGTCCAACTCGGCCGTCGAGACTTCCCCGGGCGTCGAAATGACGCCAGAGGAGGAGAAAGCCGATGAAACGCGTGAAGATCGGGCTGGTCGCCGGGGCGCTGGTGCTGCCGCTGGCCGCCGCGGGCCCGGCCGAGGCCAAGGGCCGCCCGGACGATCACTACCGGGTGCGGGCCGGGCACACGCTGCAGGTGCGCGGCGACGCCCAGCGCGACGGCGCGGTCGTGCGGCACACCGCCCCCGGGCACGGCGCGCTGGCCATCGGCCCGGACGGAGCGTTCCGCTACACGCCCGCCGCCGGGTTCACCGGGCGCGACACGTTCACCTATACCGTCAGCGACGCGGTCCGGCTGTACCCGACGGACTTGCCGCCGCTCGGCACGATCGGCGGCGTCAAGATCACCGGCGGCGGTTACGGTTCCGCGCTCACCCCGGTGCCGGGTTCGCGCGACGAGTTCTACGGGCTGACCGACCGCGGCCCGAACGTCGACGCTCCGGACGGGTCCAAAGTGGAGCCGATCCCGTCGTTCAAGCCCGCCATCGGCAAGTTTCGGCTCAAGGGCGGGAAAGCCGTGCTGGAGCGGAACATTCCATTGCGCGCGGCCGACGGTTCGCCGTACAACGGCCAGGTCAACACCCTCGCGAACACCGGCGAGACCATCGTGGACCTCAATGGCGCGAAACTGCCCGCGTCGCCGAACGGTTACGACTCCGAAGGCCTGGTCGCCCAGCGCGACGGGACGTTCTGGGTGTCCGACGAGTACGGCCCGTTCATCACGCACTTCCGCGCCGACGGCCGCGCGATCGAGCGGCTCTCGCCGTTTGACGGTTCGCTGCCGAAGGAACTGAAGAACCGCGTTCCGAACAAGGGCATGGAGGGTCTCGCGCTCACGCCGGACGGGCGGACACTCGTCGGCGTCATGCAGTCCGCGCTGCAGCAGCCGGATCTCACGAAGAAGCCCAGCAAGGTTCCCGCACTGCGGATCGTGACGGTCGACCTGAAGACCCGCGCGACGCACGAGTACGCGTACCTGCTCGACAACCCGGACGAGACCGGCACGGCGGTCTCCGAGATCACCGCGCTGTCGGCGACTCGGTTCCTCGTGGACGAGCGCGACGGCAAGGCCGAGCCCGGCGCGTACAAGAAGCTGTTCGAGATCGACCTGAGCAAGGCGACTGATCTCGGCCCCGCCGCGAAGGTGCCGGGCGCGACCTACGACGCGGCCAAGGGCGGGCTGCTCGTCGATGGCGGCAAGAGCATTGAGGCGTACGTCGGCAAGGCGACCACCGCCGAGGCTGCTGACGCGCTTAAGAAGGTCGGTGTGACGCGGGTGGCGAAGAAGCTGTTCCTCGACGTCGGTGGTCTGGTGACTGGGCTTGATCCGAGTGGTGGGTTCTTCGGCCACGACAAGGTGGAAGGCGTCGCGACGACCGACGGCGGCCGGACCGTGGTGATCAGCAATGACAGTGACTTCGGCATCGATGGTGTGTCGAACTCGGCGGCTCCGTACAGGCTGCATGCGAAGACGCAGCCGAACGGGCGTCAGGACGACGGCGAGTATCTGCAGGTGGATATGACGAAGCTGCCAGCGCGGACGCGCACGCTGACGGTGACCGTCGACGTGCGCTAAGGGGCGTCAGTACTTGAACTGATCCACGTTGTTCTGCGTGATCAGCAGGGGATCGCCGAGCAGGACCGTCCGGGTGGCCGCGTCGTAGCGCACTGCAGGGAGCTCCGGGCTCACGTTGTTGCTGGGCCGGAGCGGGGTGCCGGTCGCGAGCTGCTCGGCGGTCCAGGCGGTGAGGTAGCCGAGGGATTCGACGTTCCACAGCACCGTCATGGAGCAGGAGCCGTCGACGAGGTACGGCTTCATCGTCTGCGGCGTGCCGGTGCCGACGGTGAACACCTGGCCGATCTTCTGCTGATCACGCACCGCTCGCGCGATGCCCGGTGTCGCCGTCGTGCACTGGCCGATCATGCCGGTGAGCTTCGGATGCCGGTTGAGGATCTCCTTCGCCAGCTTCGTGGCGGTGGTGGTGTCCTCGTCGGCGTACACCGTCTCGACCAGTTTCGCTCGGGGATAGTGTTGTGCCGCATAGGCTTTCTCGGCTTCGATCCACGAGTTGAGGTTCGCCGCGGCGCGCCCGCACGAGACGATCGCGTACTCGCCGGTGCCGCCGGTTTTCTTCATCAGCGAGCCGACCAGCGCCGAACCGATGCCCTCGGCCGTCGTCTGGTTCACGAAGACCTCGCGTTGCGAATCGGCGGCGTCGGTGTCCGTGGTGAGCACGTGGATGCCCTTCGCCCGCGCCTCCGCGATCGTCGGGGCCAGCTCCGCCGGATCGTTCGGGGCCACCGCGATGACGTCGACGCGTTCGGCGATGAGCTGCCGCAGGATCGCCGTCTGCGCCTCCGGGTCGACACTCGCCGGCGCGCGAGTGAACCACTTCGCGCCGAGCCGTTCGGAGGCCAGCATGCCGCCGGCGTTCATCGCGTCGAAGTACGGGATCCCGCCGATTTTCGGCACGAAGGCGATTTTCGCCGGCTCCGGAGCCGAGTCCGACAGCACCGGCGTGCAACTGGCCGCCACCGCCGCCGCGGTCGCCACCAGCGCCGCACCCAGCACGAGCGTTTTGGTCCGCCCTCGCATCCCCCACCGTTCCCCGGCAACTCGACCTGGGAGCCGAAGGTAGGGCCAGTGGCCACAGGGGGTCAACCGAACGCGATCAAACGGTTACGCAAACGAGTTCAACCGCCGGACGGCGCAGCCTCCTCTCCGCCCGCCGGACATGTCCCGTCCGCGGGCAGTTCACCGGTCAGCAGGTAGTGCGCGGCCTTGTCGTCGACGCACGGGTTGGCCTCGTTGAGGTAGGCGGCGTGGTTGCCGCCGCCGTCGACGAGCAGGCTCGAACCGCGCAGCACCCGGTGCATCCGCTGTGCTCCGGCCAATGGCGTCGCGGCGTCGTCTTTCCCTTGCAGCAACAGGATCGGCGGCACCGGGGCGGAGCCGATCCGGACCTCCGGCGACGGCGGGACCCGCCAGAACGCGCACGGGGCGCTGTACCAGCTGTTGAGCCAGGCGAACAGCGGCGCGGCGGTGGCCGACTTCGCGGTGTCCGCGTGCCAGGTCGCCCAGTTGCGCGGCCAGCCGGCGTCGGCGCAGTTGTAGGCGAGCTGGCCGGGATCGACCGCGTACTGGGCCTGTCCGGCGGCGATGTTCAGCCCGGTCGAATCCCCGCCGCGGTGGCTCGCGACCGCCTGCATCAGCGACGGCCAGGCCCAGTCGCCGTACATCGCGGACGACAGCAGATCGTCCAATTCGGACACTCCGGTCTTGCCGCCAGCCGGTTGCGCCGCGAGTTTCTCGCGCAGCTCGTTCCACGAAGCCTTCACCGCGGACGGGGTGGCGCCGAGGTGATACGTGCTGTCGCGCTCCGCGGTCCACGCGAACAGCTGCTCGGCCCGTGCCTGCAGTGCCGCGTTTTGCTGGAACTGCGTTTGATACGTGGTGACCGTCGGATCGACGACGCTGTCCAGGATCATCCGGCCGGTGTGCGCCGGGAACAACGTCGCGTAGGTGGCACCGAGCTTGGTGCCGTAGGAATAGCCGAGGTAGTCGATCTTGTCCTTGCCGAGCGCTTCGCGGATCCGGTCCATGTCGCGCGCCGCGTTCTCGGTGGTGAGGTGCGGAAGCAGGTCTTTCCCGTTCTCCGCGCACTGCGCCGCGATCTGCTTGGCCAGATCTTCGCGTTCGCGCTCTTGCGGAAGGCCGGCCGGTTGGTACGGCGCCGCGGGATGCGGCGTGAGTTTCGAGGTGTCGCCACAGGAAACCGGTGTGCTCGCACCGATTCCGCGCGGATCGAAGCTGAACACCGCGTACTGCTGGGCGACGTCCTGCGGCAGCTGGCTGAACACGAGCTTCTCGGTGCCGAGCCCGGACGCGCCCGGGCCGCCGGGGTTCACCAAGAGAAAGTGCGGCGAACTGAGACTGCCCATGCCCGAGACGGTGAGGGTGATCTGCTTCCCGTCCGGTTTCGCGTAGTCGAGCGGCACCTGAAGACGCGCGCACGACACCTGCCGGGGTGTCCCGGCCGGGCATTCGCCCCACTTGAGCTGGGACGTCTGCGCGCCGGCTGGAGCGCTGAGGAAGCTTCCGAGGAGAAAAACAAGGACAAGTGCGGTGGCGCAACGGCGCGCCAAGTTGATCACCACACTTCCGGTTATACCGATTTGCCAGACGCGCCGGGCGACAGTCATCACATCGGGCGACCTTGCGCCATTGATACCCCGCAGGGGTATAGTCGGCCGCATGAACGAGCACCAGCACGGAGCGTCTTGGTCCACCGCCGCCCAGGCGACGCTGCACTGCCTTACCGGGTGTGCCATCGGCGAAGTGCTCGGCATGGTTCTCGGCACCGCGTTCGGCCTGCACAACGCGGCCACTGTGGTGCTGTCCATCGTGCTGGCGTTCGTCTTCGGCTACGCCCTCACCATGCGCGGCGTGCTCAAGTCGGGCCTCGCGCTCGGGGCGGCCTTCAAGGTCGCGCTCGCCGCCGACACGGTGTCGATCGCGGTCATGGAGGTCATCGACAACACGGTCGTCGTGGCGATCCCGGGCGCGATGGACGCGGGACTGTCGAGCGGATTGTTCTGGCTGTCGCTGGCCTTGTCGCTCGCGATCGCTTTCGTGGTCACGGTTCCGGTCAACAAGTGGATGATCGGCCGCGGTCGTGGGCACGCCGTCGTGCATGCCCACCACCAGCACTGAGGTTCAGCAGGACGGCACCGGCGAATCGGCTCGGAGATAGGCCTCGGACACATAGTGCCCGGGGCCTATCCGGTTCCAGCGGGTAGTTCCGTCCACCGATTCGCCGCGCACGGAACACTCGATCGGCACCTGTGCGGAATCGGCCGCCAATCCGGCTGATGGCGCATCGTTGTCCGCCGACGTACGCACGACCAGCGGGGCTCCGCCGGTCACCACGCCGGTGGCTGGCGCGCTGCCAGTCCAGAGAAAAGTGACGTCCACGTAGCTGCTGCCTTTGAGGCCGAGGCCGTCCCAGAATGTGCCGTCGGCCAGGTCGAGGCCGGCTGGGTTGCGCACGGTGCGGCCGTGTTCGTCCTTGCCGCCGTTGAAGCCGTCTTGGTACGCCGCTTGTGCTTCCGGTACGCCTTGAGGGAGCGAATCGAACTGCGCGCGGCGCTCGGCGGTGTTCCAGTAGTCGTCGTGTTCGTTCCACGGCCCGACATCCCACACCGGCGCGTACTCGCAGCGTGCGCCGTCGGTTCGGCACACCTTGACGGTGAACGTCCCTCTTCCCTTGGAGGACACCGTTTTCGTGGACGGGAGCGCTACGAAATGGTCCCGTTCGGTGATCCGGTGCCCGCTCGAGGTGGTGCCGCCGACGAGCCCTTCGCGAGTCGCGTAGAGGCGGTAGGTCTGCGGTCTCTCCAGGACTCTTCGGCCGTGCTTGGGTTTGGCCGACGCGGGAGCTGGAGTCGACAAAGCGATAACTGTCACCGCGAGAAGGACGTGACCAGCCGCTTTCCTGGTTTTCATGAGCGCATCGTGGCCCGGCGCGCGGGATTGGCCGCGCAACCGGGCCCGCGCGTCAGGCGGAAACGATCCGGTGCGGCCCGGTCTTGCGCGGCTGGTCGTCGACCGGGACGTCGGCGGACAGTTCCCGGCGGATGGCCCGGGCGCGTTCGGCGTAGCCGCGGGACCGTTCGGGCTGGCTGAGCGCGGAGTGGAGTTCGCCGAGGAGCTGGGACACGTGGGCTTCGGAACGGCGGTCTCCGTTGCGGCGGTGCACGCTCAGCGAGTTCACCAGCAGCAGCTGCGCGTGCGCGAGATCGCCGCTGTACAGGCAGAGTTCGCCCAGGTTCTGGTTCGCGTAGCCGACGCAGTGGTCGTCGCCGAGATCGGTGAACACCGCGATGGCACGGGTGACGTGTTCGCGGGCTTCGGCGAGATTGCCCTCGCGTTGGTGCAGGAGCCCGAGCCGTTGCAGCGCATGGGCTTCCCGGTGCCGGTCGCCGATTTCGCAGGACAGCTCCAGTGCGTCGGTGTACCACCGGCGGGCGGTCGCGTAGCACTTGCGCGCGACCCAGATCGACCCGATCGCGATCCGGATCACCGCTTCGCCGTGCGGGTCGCCCGCCTCGCCGAACAGCCGGAGCGCTTCGTGGCAGGGCTCGAGCGCGCGGTCGGTTCGGCCTTGCATCCGCAGCACGGTGCCGAGGCCGGCGTGTGCCTCGCCGAGCCCTTGCTGGTCGCCGATGCGGTGGTACAGCTCGCGTGCGGCTTCGAAGGCGACCATCGCGTCCGCGTCGTTGTCTTGGTACAGCAGGACTTGACCGAGGTTGCGCTGGACGACTGCCTCGCCGCGGAGCGCGCCTGCCCGGCGTGCCGCTTCCAGGGCGATCAGATGGGTGGCGTGCCAGTCGTCCTGGTGGCCGCGGAGGTCGAAGTACGGGGTAAGGGCCACTGTGAGCCGCCAGGTCAGGTCGTCGAAACCGCGTTCGGCGGCCAGTGCGACGGCGGCGACGCAGGTGGCACGTTCGGCGGCGAACCAGGCGGCTGGGTCGGTCAGCAGCCGGTCCGCGTCCGGCGGCAGGGCTGGGTCGGTTTCGTCGTGGTACTGGCCGAAGAAGTGGATCGGCATTCGCTCGGCGGCTTCTACTGCGAGCGCTAGATATCCCTCGAGTACGCGGCCGACCGCGGCTCGGGTTTCGTCGGGTTCGGCCAGTTCGGCGGCGTACACGCGCAGGAGGTCGTGCAGGCGGTAGCGCGGTTGGCCCGCGACATCAGTGGCGACTAGCTCGACCAGGTGTGCGTCGACGAGCACGTCGAGGACGTCGTCGGCGGACGGGCGGCCCAGGACCGCGGCGACTGCCCACGCCGGGAATTGCACCGGACCCAATGCGCCTAACCGGCGGAAGGCCGCGGCGGCGGACATGGGCAGGAGGTCGTAGCTCAGGGTCACGCTCGCGCGGACGGCCAGGTCGCCGACGCGCAGCTCGTCCAGGCGGCGGTGTTCGTCGTGGAGGCGGTCGGCGAGGATGCGCAGGGACCAGGTCGGGCGATGGGTGAGCTTGGCGCCGGCCACGCGGATCGCCAGCGGCAGATGTCCGCATTGGCGCAGGATCGCCGCCGCGTCTTCGGGTTCGGCGGCTACTCGGTCGTGGCCGACGATGCCTTCCAGCAGACGGGCGGCTTCCGGCTCCGGCAGCAGGTCGACGTCCACCGGGACCGCGCCGGGCAGGTCCGGCAGGCGGATTCGGCTGGTGACCAGCACGGCGCACGCGCCTGCGCCGGGGAGCAGCGGGCGTACTTGGGCGGCGCTGCCCGCGTCGTCGAGGACGATGCACATCCGGCGGCCGGCGAGCTGGGAACGCAGGAGTGCGGCGCGTTCCGCCAGGTCTCGGGGGAGGCCGGAATCCGGGATGCCCAGGGCGCGCAGGAGTTCGGCCAGGACGCTCATGGGCGAGCGTGGGGACGACGACGTCCCGGCGAGGTCTACATGCAATTGCCCGTCTGGGAAAACGGTTCGGACCGCGTGCGCGACCCGTACCGCGATTGAGGATTTGCCGATTCCCGGTGCGCCGGACAGGACGACGATCGTGGGACGTTCCGCTTCGGCGTGTTGGCGGAGTTTCGCGACCAGATGCCGGGTTACTTCGCCGCGGCCGGTGAAATCTGGCAGGTCCAGCGGTAATTGGCAGATCGGCGGGACTTTGGCGCACGGGACTTCGAGGGTGGTGCGGAGTTCGCGGAGTGCTGCGCCGGGGCTCGCGGACAGTTCGTCGGCGAGGGTTTGTTCGACCAGTTCGTACGCTTCCGCGGCTTCGGTGGTGCGGCCTGCGTCGCGTAGTGCGGTGATGAGGTGGTGCCAGAGTTCTTCGCGGAGCGGGTGTTCGGTGACCAGGGCGCGTAGTTCGGCGATGACTTCGTTGTGGCGGCCCAGGGCTAGGCGGGCGCGTAGGCGTTGTTCTTGTACTGCCAGGCGTAGTTCGTCCAGGCGGGCGACTGTGGGGCCCCAGGTCGGGTCGTGGGGGAGCCCTTCCAAGACTTCGCCGCGCCAGAGGGCGTGGGCCTCGTCCAGGAGGGTTAGTGCGGTTTCTGGGTTGTCTTGGGTTTCCCAGGCTTGCGTGGCCAGGCGGGTGAAGACGAGGTGGTCGAGTTCCTCTTCCGGGACGGTCAGGAGGTAGCCGGAGGCTCGGCTCGTGATGCGGTCGGCTAGGTCCGGAGAGGTTTCGGCAAGGCGGCGGCGGAGGGAGTGGACGTAGGTGCGGATGTTGGCGGCCGCGGAGCGCGGGGCGGTGGTCGGCCACAGGACTTCGACCAGGGCTTCGGTGGATACGACGATGTTCGGCTGGAGGGCCAGCGCGGCCAGCAGCAAGCGGGGCTTCGGGCCGCCCAGCGGTACGGCCCTGCCCTCGGCGATGACCTCCAGCGGCCCCAGGATCCGGAAGGTCAGCGAAATCAATTTACCCGCCTTGGCGGCAAGGTCCCCATGGTCGGCATGCTAGGAGCGTTTGCGCCGGTTAGCTAGATCCACTTGGGGAGGAATACCCCATAAGGGGTGATATCGGGGGTGGATGTCACCGAGTGTTTCCTGGGGGTGAATCGGTTTCATGTGCGGGGTTCGGCTTGTCGCCTGGCGGCGACATTGCTGCGTTGGTTGCGCGGGGCACCCCGAAGGTTGATTGTGCTGACGGTCTGGGGGTGCTTGTCAAGGCGGGAAAGATGCCTTGGCAAGCACCCTCAGACCGCAGGGAGGCTTCGTATCGGGGTTGGGGGAGGGGCTGGGTGTCTCGATGGGCGGGTGAGTCTGCTGCGGTTGGGCAGATGGGTGAGTTTTTGGTGTTGCTGATCGGGATTGTGCGACCTTCGTAGGTGGTGTTTGGGGCTGTCTAGTGCTGTGCGGGGAGGGCTGCGAAACGGGCGTTTTTCTGATTTCGGCACATTCCGCTGTGGACAGTGCGGATGAAACGGACTTTGGTCGCGCTTGTCCCTTGTGTCGCGATGAGAGGAGCAGATAACGGTTCCGCACCGGGGAGCTTGACGCTTCCCTGGCGGGCGGGGGCAGTCCTAATCTCGTTCCGGCGGCAGGCGGGGTCGAGGCCGCGCAACACGAGGGAGTTGCTGTGCGTAGAAGCGTCACCATGTTTCTTTCGCTGGCGGTGGTGGGCGGCTTGGCCGCTTCGCCTGCCGTGGCGTCGGCTCAGGGGCGGGCGGACATTCCGCAATCGCATCCGGCTTGGGCCAATCCGCAGTCCAAGGTGGCCGACACGGCCGCGTCGTCCACAATGGACTTTCGGGTTTACTTGAACCTCAAGGACCAGGGCGCGGCGGAGGCGGCCGCGCAGTCGGTGTCCGATCCGAACAGTCGCGGGTACCGGCATTATCTTTCGCCGGACCAGGTGCGCGACCAGTTCGCGGCTTCCGACCAGACTGTGTCCGCGGTGAAGAATTGGCTGTCCGCAAGCGGATTCACCACCGGCGAGGTGCCGTCCAACCGGGCGTACGTCGAGGCGACCGGTACCGCTGACCAGGTGCAGCGCGCGTTCGCCGTGAACCTGGGCAAGTACCAGGTCAAGGGACAGACGTTGCGGGCGGCGGACAAGGACCTGTCCGTTCCGGCCTCACTGGCCAAGGACGTGCTCGGCGTCGTCGGCGTCGATCAGGCGACGAATCTGTTCAAGCCGGACCACACCGACGGTGCGGACACGCCGGCGACGAAGCAGTCTCGCGTGCAGGGCAGCCCGTCTACCGCGCCGCCCAGCAAGGGATTCCGCAACTCGGGACCGTGTAGCGCCTACTACGGCGAGAAGACCGACACGACTGACCCGGCGTACAACGGCAAGCAGCTTCCCTACGCGCCGTGCGGTTACACGCCCGCGCAACTGCGTTCGGCGTACGGGCTGGACCAGGCCGCGAAGCTCGGTGCGGACGGTCGCGGCACCACGATCGCCATCGTGGACGCGTTCGCCTCGCCGACGATCTACGCCGACGCGGCGGAGTACGCCAAGCGCAACGACCCGGCGCACCCGCTGACCAAGCAGCAGTTCAAGCAGCACATCTTCCCGCCGAACCCGGTGCTCGAAGGGCCGGACCAGTGCGACGCTTCCGGCTGGTACGGCGAGGAGACCCTGGACGTCGAGGCCGCGCACGGGCTCGCGCCGGGCGCGAACATCCTCTACGTCGGCGGGCAGGACTGTGAAGACCTGTCGCTGGACACCGCGCTGAACTACGTCGTCGCGGGGCACAAGGCCGACATCATCTCCAACTCCTACGGCGACACCGGCGAGGACATCCCGGCCGCCGAGGTCAAGGTGTTCAACCAGATCTCGATGCAGGCGGTGCTCGAGGGCATCGGCGTGTACTTCTCCTCCGGCGACAACGGGGACGAGGTCGCGCGGCTGGGCACGCCGTCGCCGGACTTCTCCGCTTCGGCTCCGTGGGTGACCGCGGTCGGCGGCACGTCGCTGGCGGTCGGCCAGGACGGCAAGCGGATCTTCGAAACCGGTTGGGAGACCGGCAAGTCGACGCTGGACAACGGCGCCTACGCCCCGGCGTTCCCGGGCACGTTCAACGGCGGCGCGGGCGGCGGTACGAGCCGGCTGTTCGGCCAGCCCTTCTACCAGAAGGGAATCGTGCCGGACGCACTGTCCACGAAGAACCAGACCGGCGGCGCGAAGGGCCGCGTGGTCCCGGACATCTCCGCGATCGCCGACCCGAACACCGGGTTCCTGGTGGGCCAGACGCAGACCTTCCCGGACGGCGTCTACTACGACCAGTACCGGATCGGCGGCACGAGCCTGGCGTCGCCGGTGTTCGCGGGCGTGATGGCGGTGGCCGACAGCCTCGACCACTTCCACCACGGGTTCATCAACCCGGTGCTGTACCAGCTGACGTCGCGCACGTCGGCGATCCACGACGTGCAGCACGTCGACGGCGCGGTGCAGCGCGTGGACTTCGCCAATGGGACCGACGCGTCGGCCGGGCTGAAGACCTCGGCCCGGGTGCTCGACTACCCGAACCTGACGATCCACACGACCAAGGGCTACGACGACGTGACGGGCCTCGGCTCGCCCAACGGAGTGGCGTTCCTCTTGCTGGTGTGACCGAGGGGTGAAAGGAAGGGCCTGCCGGGACTCCCCGGCAGGCCCTTCCTTGCGTGGCGGTCCGTGAAGGACTCCTTGAGGGAATCTGATTCCCTCAAGGAGCCCGGAAACGCCCCGGGGCCCGCGCGGGCCCGCCGGGCCGCCCGGCCGGGGGGGCGCGGGGGAGGGGCCCCCGCTG
>NZ_JBEXMH010000044.1:0-84633 GCF_040610415.1 Amycolatopsis sp. NPDC004079
AACCGGCTCACCCCACAATCCTGCCACCCCCCCCCCGCCCTCCACCCCGATACGACGCCTCCCTGCGGTCTGGGGTTGCTTGTCAAGGCATCTTTCCCGCCTTGACAAGCAACCCCAGACCGTCAGCACAATCAAGCTTCGGGGTGCGGGGCCCCACCACGCCGCGGTTTCGTGAGGGGAACCCTCACGGAAAGCCTCGCCGCGTAGGGTCAATCAGTTCGGGGCAGGCCAGCAATGCCAGTCGGGCTGGAACGATCCCGCAGCACCAGTCTCGCAGCGCTAATCCAGCCGGAACAGCCCCGCAGAACTAGTCCAGCCGGTACGGCCCCGCAGTACCAGCCCAGCCGGAGCAGCCCCGCAGAACTAGTCCGGCCGGAACGGCCCCGCAGCGCCAGTCCGGCCAGAACAGTCCCGCAGCCCCAGTCCAGCCGGAACATTCCTGTGCCACCAGTCCAGCCGGGGACGCTTCAGCGGCGGCACCTCAACCCCAGCCTCCCCGGCTGTGGCAGCTCAACCGAATCCACCCACCCAACGCCACCTCAAGCCGCAGCAGCCCGCACTCCCTTCCCTCACCTCACTCGGTAACCACCCCACCACCCACCGCCCCCAAAACACCCCACCCCCACAAAACTTCCCCGTCGACTATTGCGTGTTCGGATAATCCGTGTTCGGATTAACCGCATCCAGGCGAGCATCTGCCGGAAGCGGCTAAGCGGTAGGAGGTCAGCAGGTGGCGGCGAGTCAGTCGTTCGAGGTAGTGGTCGCCGGCGGCGGCTTGGGCGGCTTGTGCGCCGCCTTGTCGTTGCGGCAGCGCGGGTTGCGGGTCACCGTGGTCGAGGCCGCGCCGCAACTGGGCGAGATCGGGGCCGGGATCCAGACGGCGCCCAACGCCAGCCGGATCCTGATCGGACTGGGGTTGAGGGCTGAGCTTCAGCGGGTCAGGTGCGAGCCGCAGGACCAGGTCCGGCGACGCTGGGCCGACGGCAGCATCATCGCGCAGCTCCCGCTCGGCCAGCGGGTCGTCGAGCAATACGGGGCGCCGTATTGGCATTACCACCGGGCGGATCTGCATTCCGTTCTCCTGCGGGCGTGCATCGACCCCGACGGGGCGGGGCCGGTCGTGAAGGTGGCGACTGCGGCGAAGGTGGTCGACCTTGATCGCGGCAACCCGGAGCGGCCCGCCGTGATCACCGAGGACGGGCGACGGTTCGAAGGCGACGTCGTCGTAGGCGCGGACGGGATCCGTTCCGCGGTAAGGGACCTGGCCGGATTCGACGACACCCTCGCCTTCTCCGGCGAGATGGCGTACCGGGCATTGATCCCGGGAGATTCGATCGCGGCGGATCCGGCGACGAGGTTCCTGGTCGACCGCTATCACTCCACGATCTGGTACGGCCCGGACAAACACCTCGTCCACTACATGATCCGCGGCGGCGAGTACCTGAACGTGGTGGCGATCGTGCCGTGCACGGAGGAAGTCGAGAAAAACTGGAGTGCGCCGGCCAGCGCGGAGCAGCTCGCGGCGGAATACTCCGACTGGGACGATCGCGTGCCGACGATGCTGGCCAAGGCCAAGGACGACGTCTCGGTCTGGGCGATGTACCGGCGGCACCGCGATCCGGTGTGGGTGGACGGGCGCGTTGCGTTGCTCGGGGACGCTTGCCACGCAATGCTTCCGTACCAGGCGCAAGGGGCGTCGCAGGCGATGGAGGACGGGGCGGTTCTCGCGGAGGAGCTGGGGCAGGCGACCCGCGACGGGATCGACAACGCACTGACCCGGTATGTGCACCGGCGCGCGAAGCATGCTGGGATGGTGCAGGACGCGTCGCTGCGGAACATGAGTTTCTACCATCTCCCGGACGGTCCGGAGCAGCGCGAGCGCGACGAAAAGCTGCGGAGCTTCGACGGCGAGTCCGATGTGTCCTACGACTGGCTGTGGAACGGAACCCCGCTGGGCGACCCCGACAACGAATCCATTCACTACCAGTTCGCCCGATAGCACGAAACGGCACACGCAGACTTCGCAAAGGAGCAAAGGCTATGCGTACCGGAGACCAGGTGGTCCAAGACCTGCCGTGGCGCTGGCGCGTCCAGGGCAAGATCTTCCTCATCGGCGGGCTCGGCTACATGTTCGACGCCTGGGACGTGGCGCTGAACGGATTCCTCACCCCGTTGGTGGGCACGGAATTCGGGCTGTCGGCCACGCAGCGGGGGTTTGTCGCCACCGCCAACCTGATCGGCATGGCGGTGGGGGCGGTCGCCTGGGGGACGGTCGCGGACCGGATCGGCCGCAAGCGCGCGTTCAGCATTACGTTGCTGTTGTTCGCGTTCTTCTCGGTATTCGCGGCGTTGTCGCCGAATATCGAGATCTTCCTGCTGCTGCGGTTCCTTGCCGGAGTGGGGCTCGGCGGGTGTATTCCGGTGGATTACGCCATTGTCAGCGAGTTTTCGCCGCGCAAGCAACGCGGGCGCGTACTGTCCGCAATGGACGGTTGGTGGCCGGTCGGCACGACGCTGGCGGGGGCGTCGGCGACGTTGCTGCTTCCGGTTTCCGGGAACTGGCGCTGGATGCTGGTCCTGATGATCCTGCCCGCGGTGCTGTTGTTCTGGGCGCGGCGCGGGGTTCCGGAATCGCCGTTGTATCTGGTGCGCAAGGGGCGCGAGGCGGAAGCCCGGCTGGTCATCGACGATCTCGTCGAGCGCACCGGCGCGCCGAAGGAGCAGTACCGGATTCCGCCGGCGATCGAGGAGGACAAGCGCGGCGGCGGGTTGTTCGCGGCGGTCGATCAGTTGCGCCGCGTGTGGGCGTACAACCCGAAGGTCACGGGCGTCGCCTGGGCGTTGTTCATCACCGTGATGCTGGTGTACTACGCCGCGCTGAGCTGGATGCCGTCGATCCTCAAGGCACAGGGCTTCGGGGAGATCGCCGCGTTCGCTTCGACCACTTTGATGAACGCGCTCGGTATCGTCGGAGTCGTGGTGGCGGTGTTGCTGGTGGACCGCATCGGCCGCAAGCGGGTGATCGCCGCGGCCGGGCCGCTCGCCGCGGTCACGCTGGTGATTTTCTCGCTGGTGCTCGGCTCGGCCGAGGCCGCGGTGGTGGCGATCGGCGCGTTCGGGCTGTTCTCGCTCATCGTCATCCCGGTGATGTACGCCTTCGTGTCCGAGCTGTACCCGACGGAGCTGCGCGCTTCGGGCTTCGGCTGGGCGTCGTCGTCCAGCCGGGCGGTCACCGGGTTCGCGCCGCTGCTGTTCGGCAGCGTGCTGTGGCCGGTGCTCGGGTTGCCGCTGACGTTCACGCTGCTCGGCCTGCTCGTCGTCGGGGCCGTGGTGTTCATGGTCTTCTGCGCGCCGGAAACGCGGGGCCGGGAGCTGGACCACATCGACGGCGAGACCGCGCCCGCGCCCGCGCCGCAACAGTCCGAAATGGACGCAGTCTGATCAACGGCAGCAGAAAGGGAATCGCATGAAGCCCGCCGCGTTCGCCTACCACCGGGCGCACGACGTCGCCGACGCCGTCGGCCTGCTTTCCGACCTCGCCGCGCGAGGCCGGGAGCCGAAAGCGATCGCGGGCGGGCAGAGCCTGATGCCGATGATGAGCTTCCGCCTGGCCCGCCCGAGCGACCTGGTCGACCTCGGGCGGCTCCGCGACCTGCCGGGGATGACGGACATCGTCCAGGCCGGTTCGACGCTCCGCATCGGCGCGATGACGACGCACCGCACGGTCGAGCTGGCCCAGCTCGGCCCGGGTTTCGCGGTGCTGGCGGAGGCGATGCGGTACGTCGGGCACCTGCCGATCCGGTCTCGCGGCACGGTCGGCGGCAGCCTTGTGCACGGCGACGCCACCGCGGAGTGGTGCATGTTGGCGCTGCTGCTGGACGCGGTGATCGTCGCCGAAGGACCGAACGGCCGCCGCGAAATCCCGGCGGGGGAGATGTTCTACGGCTTCTACGCGACTGCCGTGGAGGCGGACGAGGTCGTCACCGAGGTCCGGTTCACCCGGGCGGCGCCGCGGGCGGCATTGACCGAGTTTTCCCGGCGGGCTGGCGATTTCGCGACGGTCGCGGCGGCGGTGACGCTCGAACCTCGCGCGGACGGATCGCTGGAAGGCGGCCGGGTGGTGCTCGGCGGGGTCGCGCCTGCGCCGTTGCGGGTGCCGGCGGCCGAGGAGGTGCTGATGGGCGGAGTGCCGGGGCCGGAGTTGTTCGCTGAGTGCGGCCGAGCGGCGGCGGAGGCGATCGATCCGCAGGGAGACGCGCAGGGCAGCGCGGATTACCGGCGTGCGTTGACGCGGACGCTGGTGGCGCGGAGTTTGGGCCAGGCGTGGGAGAGGGGAGACCGGTGATGGCGAGCAAGTCCGAAGAACCCCGGTTCGACGGCCGGGGCGGCAAGTGGATCGGCGCGTCCGTGCGCCGTCGCGAGGACCCGCGGCTGGTCACCGGCCGCGGACGATTCGTCGACGACATCCACCTCCACGGCATGCTCCACGCCGGGTTCGTGCGCGCGACCGTCGCGCACGGCAAGATCACCGAACTCGACCTCAGCGCCACGCGCGAGGTGGACGGCGTCGTAGCCGCGTATTCGGCGGAAGATCTCCAGCTCGGCGACATGGTCGCGCTGCTGGACCGACCGCCGGAGGAGTTCACGCCGACCACGATGCCGATTCTCGCGCGCGGCAAGGTGCGGTTCGTCGGCGAGCCGATCGCGCTGGTCATCGCGAAGGATCCGTACGCGGTCGAGGACGGCATCGAAGCCGCGCAGGTCAGCTACGAGGTCCTCGACGCCGTCGTGTCCGAGGAGACCGCGCTCGCCGAGGACGCGCCGTTGGTGCACGAGGACGCGCCGAGCAACGTGCTGCTGGACGTCACCTCGTTCGACACTCCGGGCGTGGACGAAGCGTTCGCGGACGGGTGCGTGATCGAGCTCGTCACCCGCAGCGGGCGGCAGAACGCGTTGCCGCTGGAGACGCGCGGCGCGGTGGCGTCCTGGGACGACCGCGACGAGCAGCTTCTCGTCCAGACCTGCAGCCAGGTGCCGCACCAGGTTCGTACCGTGCTGGCGCGTTCGCTGCGGATTCCGGAGCGGTCGGTGCGCGTGGTGGTCCCGGACATGGGCGGCGGCTTCGGGCAGAAATGCGTTGTCGGACGGGAGGAAATCGCGGTCGCGGCGGCGGCGAAACTGTTGCGGCGTCCGGTGAAATGGATCGAGGACCGCAGCGAAGCCCTCGCGTCCGGGTTCCTCGCGCGCGAGCAGCGGTACCGCACGCGCGCCGCGTTCACCGAGGACGGCCAGCTGACCGCGCTGGAGTCCGACATCGTGTGCGACATGGGCGCATACTCGTGCTATCCGTTCACCGTCGGCATCGAACCGCTGATGGCGGCGGCGGAAATGCCGTCGGTGTACCGGGTTCCGGCCTACCGCGTGCGGGCGAGGGCGATCACCAGCAACAAAGCGCCGACCGCGCCGTATCGCGGGGTCAGCCGCCCGCAGTACGTCATGGTGATGGAGCGGATCATGGACCTGGCCGCGCGCAGGCTCGGGCTCGATCCGGTGGAGATCCGCCGTCGTAATGTGATCACTGAATTTCCGTACACCGGCATCAACAAGGTGACTTACGACCCGGGCAGCTACCTCGAATCGCTGGAGCTGGGCGAAAAGATCCTCCGCGACGAGGGTTGGTACGAGCGGCGCGAGCAGAACCCGCACCTCGGCATCGGCTTCAGCTGCTTCTCCGAGCGCACCGGCTACGGCTCCGAGGCCTTCGCGAAGCGGAAGATGACCGTCGTCCCGGGGTTCGACGTGAGCGAGATCCGGATGGACCTCACCGGCTCCGTCGTGGTCACGAGCGGCACGATCAACCACGGGCAGTCCCACGAGACGACGTTCGCGCAGATCGTCGCGGAACGGCTCGGCGTCGACCTCGCCAAGGTCAAGCTGCGCCAAGGCGACACCGAGCGGATTTCCTACGGCTGGGGCACTTTCGCCTCGCGCTCGGTGACCATCGGCGGCTCCGCGGTGGCAACGGCGGCGACCCGGCTGGGCGAGCAGCTCTGCGTCATCGCCGCGCACCTGCTGGACACCCGGGTCGAGAACGTCGGACTCGACGGTGACGGGGGAGTGATCCAGCTCGACGATCCCCACCGGCGGCTCTCGTTCGAGGAGATCGCCGACGTCGCGTACCTGCGCAGCCACCTGCTGCCCAAGGAAGCCGAACCGACGCTCACCGCCACCGCCGCGTTCGACGTCCCCGGCGACGGCACGTTCTCGAACGCGACCCACGCGGTCGTGGTGGAAGCCGATCCGGGCACTGGCCAGGTCAAAATCCTCCGCTACGCCTGTGTCGAGGACTGCGGCGTGGTGATCAACCCGAAGGTGGTCGACGGGCAGGCGCGCGGCGGCATCGCACAGGGCATCGCCGGTGCGCTGTTCGAGGAGGTCACCTACGCGGAGAACGGCGAACCGTCGGCGGCGAGCTTCATCGACTACCTCGTCCCGACCGCCGCGGAGATTCCCGACATCACCGTCGACCACCTCGAAACCCCTTGCGCCTTCACTGAAAGCGGCGCGAAGGGAGCCGGGGAGGGCGGCACGATCGGCGCGCCCGCGGCGGTGCTGAACGCGGTCAACGACCTCCTCTGGCGCACCGGGGTCCAACTGGAGCAGACCCCGATCCACCCCGAAGCCGTCCTCGCCGCGCTCGCCGCGGCCGACCGGGAGAAAGCGGGAACCGGCGCATGACCGACAAACAGCTGATCGTCCTGACCGTCAACGGCGAGGAGCACGAACTGCTCGTGGAACCCCGGTGGACCCTGCTCGACGTGTTGCGGCACAACGTGGGCCTCACCGGCACGCACGTCGGCTGCGAGCACGGCGTGTGCGGGGCGTGCACGATCCTGGTCGACGGCGAACCGGTGCGCGCGTGCCTGATGTACGCCGTGCAGGCGGAAGGCTGCGCGATCCGGACTGTCGAAGACCTTGGCACGCCTGAAGAACCGAACGATCTGCAGCAGGCGTTTTCGGAACACCACGGCCTGCAGTGCGGCTTCTGCACGCCCGGATTCCTCATGCTCGCCGAAGGATTCCTCGCGCAGGAACCGTCGCCGACGCGGGAGGAGATCCGGGAGACGGTGTCGTCGAACCTGTGCCGCTGCACCGGGTACCAGACCATTGTGGACGCGATCGAGGCGACCGCCGCCCAGCGGTGCGCCGGAACCGGCAGGAAAGAGGACGCTGTCCGATGATTCTCGAGAACACCCTTGACCTTCCCGGCGATCCGGACACGGTGTTCGCGCTGCTCAACGACGTCGAGCGGGTCGCGGGCTGCCTGCCCGGCGCGGTGCTGGAGGGCCGGGACGGCGAGTCCTACCTCGGCAAGGTCAAGTTCAAGGTCGGACCGGTCAGCGCCGCGTACGCGGGCAAGGTGCGGTTCACCGAGATCGCCGAGGGCGAGCGGCGGCTGCGGCTGTCGGCCCGGGGCGCGGACAGCCACGGAAACGGCGACGCGGAAGCCGACGTCACGCTGACCCTGGTGCCCGGTCCGAAGGGTTCGTCGCTCAATCTGCACACGGATCTCGTGGTGCGCGGCAAGATCGCGCAGTTCGGCAAGGGCGCGATCAGCACGGTGTCGAACCGGATCCTGCAGCAGTTCGCGCAGAATCTCGGCCAGCTGCTGGAAAACGGCGGTACCACAGCCGAGCCGACGACTGCTGCCGCGCCTGCGTCAGATTCGCTCGACGGTCTGGCGATGCTGCTCCCGCCCAACGCGAAGCGCTATCTCCCGGTCGTCGCGGCGGGCGCGCTCGGGCTGTTCCAGGGCTGGCTGCTCGGCCGCGTCCGGTCGCAGCACAAACTGATCAAGGAGCTGCTGCGTGAACGCGCCTGAGAACGGACTGCACGGCACCGAGACCGACCAGACCTACGCCCGCGCTGGGTTCGGTGCCGCGGTGCCGAGGGGGACCGCGCCGGTGCTGGTCGTGGTCGACCTGACTCGCGGCTTCACCGAACCGGATTTCCCTTCCGGCGCAGACCTTTCCGTCGAAGTCGAAGCCGCCGGTGCGCTGGCCCGGGCCGCGCACGAGAGCGGAGCCCCGGTCGTCTACACCGCGATCAGCTACACCCCCGCGGAGGCGGACGGCGACGCGATCGCGTGGCTGCGCAAGGCTCCCGGCATGCGCAGCCTGCGCGACGGAAGCGCCGAAGTCGCGCTCGATCCCCGGCTGGAACGGCGCGACGAAGACCACCTGATCGTCAAGAAGGGCGCGTCCGCGTTCCATGGAACGAGTCTCGCCGCCCTGCTTACCGGCCTCGGCGCGGACACCGTGCTGATCTGCGGTGCGACGACTTCGGGTTGCGTGCGGGCCACCGCGGTCGACGCGGTCCAATCCGGCTTCAACACCCTGGTCGTCCGCGAAGCTTGCGGCGACCGCGCGCGGGGACCGCACGACGCCGCTCTCTTTGACCTGCAAGCCAAATACGCCGACGTGATCGGTCTGGGCGAGGGCGTCGAGCTGCTCGCCAAGGCCCGCTAGGAGTTCCCTCATGTCCTCAGTTTCCGACCGGGTGCTGACCCAGCCCGCGCTCGCCGATCTGGCGGACGTCCCGGCGAAGAGCGTCTGGGTGCGGTCCGGTTCCGTCCGGCTGCACGTCCTCGACTACGGCCCGGCCGACGGCGTCCCGCTGGTGATCCTGCCCGGGATCACCAGCCCGGCGATCACCATGGACTTCGTCGCCCGCGAGCTGACCGACCTCGTCCGCCCGCTGGTGCTCGACATCCGCGGCCGCGGCCTGTCCGACGACGGGCCCGGCTACGACCTCGACGCGTACGCCGCGGACGTCGAGGCCGTCATTGACCAGCTTCAGCTGGCGAAGCCGCTGCTGTTCGGCCACTCGATGGGCGCGCGGATCGCGGCCAAAGCCGCGCTGTCCGGCCGGATCGCGGGCACTGTCCTCGCCGACCCGCCGATGAGCGGCCCCGGACGCCCGTACCCGACCTCCCTGGCGGTCTTCGAATCGCAATTGGACCAAGCGCGACGGGGGACCAGCGCGGACGAGGTCGCCGCCTCGTGGCCGCGATGGCCGCGCCGGGAACAGGAACTGCGCGCTCGCTGGCTCGCGTCGTGCTCCCGGACCGCGATCGCCGCGACGCACGCGGGTTTCGAATCCGAGGAATTCCCTCCGCTGTGGGAAAACCTGCCCGGGCCCGCCGTGCTGCTGTACGGCGCGGAGAGCCCGGTGGTGACCTCGGCGGACGTCGCGGTGCTGGAGAAATCGCCGCATCCGCTGGAAGCCGTGGCGGGTGCCGGGCACATGATCTTCTGGGACGAACCCCAGCCCGCCCTCCACGCCCTTCGCTCGACCTTGAAAGACCTGCTCGCCCCTCGCACCTGATCCGCCGTCCGTGAGGGGAACCCTCAGGGACTCTGATTCCCTCAGGGTTCCCCTCACGGACCTTTCCCAATTTCGCGTACTCGGATAATCCGTATTCGGACAATCAAGGAGGTCGCCATGGACCAGAACCTGTTCAACGACATCTGCTTGCGCCAGCTGACTTTTTCCGGCGTGCACGAGGGGGAGACGGTCGTCGTGCTGACGCGCGGCGCCGAGCGCGGGGAGTACGCGGACGCCTTCCTCTGGGCCGCCCAGCAGCTCGGCGCGGCGACCTATCACCTGCGGCTGCCGTCGCCGGCGAGCGCGTCCGGCGCGTGGGCGGTCGGGCAGTCCGGCCTTGACCAGCTGCCGCTCGCGGTGGAGGCGCTGAAGGCCGCGGACATGGTCGTGGACTGCACGTTCCTGCTGTTCAGCGAGGAGCAGTTCGCGATCCAGGCCGCCGGCACCCGGATCCTGACCGCCGTCGAGCCGCCCGAGCTGCTGGCCCGGCTGATGCCGACGAAGGAGCTGCGCGAGCGCGTCGAGACCGGCGCGGAACTGCTGGCCAAGGCCAAGACCATGCGGATCACCAGTCCGCACGGGACGGACGTCACCTACCAGCTGGGCGTGTACCCGACGATGAGCGAGTACGGCTACACCGACCAGCCGGGCCGCTGGGACCACTGGCCCGCGGCGTTCGTCTTCACCGGCGGTTCGGACGACGGGGTGGACGGCAAGATCGTGCTCGCGCCCGGCGACGTGCTGCTGCCGTTCAACACCTATGTGCAGACGCCGGTTGAGCTGACCATCGAAAAGGGCTTCATCCAGGACATCCGCGGCGGCGCGGGCTCGTCCGGCCTCGACGCCGACCTGCTGCGCGGCTACATCGAATCGTTCGACGACCCGCGCGGCTACGGCATGTCGCACGTCGGCTGGGGCCTCGACGAGCGGGCGCACTGGCACGGCCTGACCCAGTTCCCCGGCGGCATGGGCATGGAGCTGCGCAGCTTCTACGGCAACGTGATGTTCTCGATCGGCCCGAACAACGAACTCGGCGGCCCGAACGACACGGCGTGCCACTTCGACATCCCGATGCGCGGCAACAGCCTGTACCTCGACGACGAGCTGATCGTCGACGCGGGCGAGCTGACCGTGAAGGACATGCGCCCGGCGGCGAAGCGATGACCGACCACCACATCGGGATGATCGTCCCGAGTTCCAACCTGACCATGGAAACCGAGCTGCCGCGGATGCTGCGCGCCCGCGAGGAGCGCTACCCGGAGGACCGGTTCGTCTTCCATTCCGCCCGCGCGCGGATGCAGCACGTGACGCCGGAGCAGTTGCGCGCCATGAACGCCCAGGCGGAACGCGCGGCCACCGAGCTTGCGGACGCGCGGCCCGGCGTCGTGGCGACAGCGTGTCTCGTCGCGATCATGGCGCAGGGGCCGGGATATCACTGCACTGCCGAGGATTCGATCACGTCGGCGTTGCGCGCGGAAGGCTCGGACGCGCCGGTGGTTTCGTCGGCGGGCGCGCTGCTGTCCGGGATCGCCGCGTTGGCGGCGAAGCGGGTCGCGATCGTGACGCCGTATCTGAAACCTCTGACCCAGGCGGTGATCGAATACCTGGAGGACGCGGGCGTCGAGGTGGTTGATTCGCTCTCGTTGGAGGTGCCCGACAACCTCGCGGTGGCGCGGCTGGACCCGGCGGATCTGCTTGAGCACTACCGGAAACTGGACCTTTCGCGGGCGGACGCGCTGGTGCTGTCGGCTTGTGTGCAGATGCCGTCGCTGCCCTCGATCCAGCCGGTTCAGGACGCGGTGGGGATTCCGGTGCTTTCGGCGGCTACGGCTACGACGTTCCGGATCCTCTCCGAGCTGGGGGTTGCGCCGGAGGTGCCGAACGCGGGGCATTTGCTGAGCGGGAAGGTTCCGGCGGCCGGTTAGCGGCCCGCGGGGGCAGGCTTCGGCCTGCCCCCGCGGGGTTTCACGCGTGGCACTGGTAGAGCGTCTGGGCTCCGCCCATCGGCCCGGCCTCCTGCTGTGCGGAGGCCGGTTTTCCGCCGTAAGCGGCCGGATCGACGGTGGTGCAGTGCTGCTTGATCCACTCCTGCCGCTTTTCCCCGGCTCCGCCGCTCATCCCCGGCATGCGCATGCCGCCGGTGCCGCCGAGGACGAACTTGAGCTTGCCTTCGGCGGTCCACTGCTGGAGCTGGCCGACCGACGGCGAATCGTCGCTGCCGAGGAAGCCGCCCATGCCGATCACGGTCTCGTCGGAGCCGATGATGAAGTTCGACGACATCATGGCCGAGCCGTCGACCGCGAGGGTGATCTCCGCGCCGCCGCTGTGCTGCTTGGCGTAGGCGAGGACGCGCCGCTGGTCGTCGGTGAGCTTGCCGTTCATGAAATCGGCCATGCCGCCGGGCTTCCGCGCGCCGCCGGGGGCTCCCGGCATTCCGCCCGGGCCGCCGGGGAACCCGGAAGCGTCCGGCGACCCGCCCGGCATTCCACCTGGGAAGTCAGCGGCGTCCGGCATTCCGGGCATTCCCGCTTCGCGCCCGCCGCCCGGCATCCGCATCCCGCCGAATCCGCCCGGGAAGCCGAGGCCGCCCGGCCCGGCCGACGGCATGCCGCCCATGCTCTCGCCGGTCGCCGCCGTCGCGGTGGACCACACGGTCGGCACGAACAGCACGGTGACGACCGCGAGCACCAGCGACGCCCGGGTCAGGATCGCCTTCCGCGCCGAGGTCAGCTTCCCCAGCACGAGCGCGAGGACCGCGACCACGCCGACCGCCAGCACTGTCCACCGGGTCCAGCCATGCCACGAGGGATCGCGGTTGGCGAGGACGAACGCCCAGCCAGCGGTGAGCGCGACGGCCGCGGGCAGCAGCAACCAGCCGTAGCCGGAGCCCTGCCGGTACTCGCGCCAGAACCCGGTGAGCCCGGCCGCGCAGATCGCGGCGATCGCCGGGGCCAGCATGGTCGTGTAGTACGGGTGCCAGATCCCCTGCGCGTAGCTGAAGACCACGCCGGTCACCAGGAGCCAGCTGCCCCAAGCGAACCAGCCCGCCCGCCGCGCCGGGTCGCCCGGCTGCTTCCGCCGGATACCGCGCACCGCGACGGCGACCAGGACCAGCAGCGCCAGCGGCAGCAGCCAGGAGATCTGCCCGCCGACCGAACTGCTGAACATCCGGCCGAGCCCGGTCTCGCCGCCGAACGGGCCGCCGGCGCCGCCCGGCGGCGGGGTCATGCCCGCGGGCAGCTCCATGCCGCCGGGCAGGTCTCCGCCGCGCGGGCCGCCTCCTCCGGGACCGAAGTTGCCTTCGCCGCCGAAGATCCGGCCGAAACCGTTGTAGCCGAAGATCAGGTTCAGCGCGGTGCCGTCGGTGCTGCCGCCCATGTACGGTTTCGAGCCCGGCCACAGGTCGTGCAGCGCGGTCCACCAGAACGAGGAAACGATCAGCACCCCGGCCGCGCCGAGCAGATCCAGCAGCCGCCGCTTGACCGGCGCGGAGGTGCCGACGAAGTACGCGAGCGCGAAGCCGGGCAGGACGATCCACGCCTGCATCATCTTGGTGACGAACCCGCAGCCCACGAAGAACGCGCACCACAGCAGCCACCGGGTGCGCGCGCGGCTCGTGTCCGCCTGCACCGAGCGAGTGAACGCGTAGGCCGCGGCGATGAGCAGCAGCACGAGCAGCGTGTCCGGGTTGTTGTCCCGGTTGATCGCCACGGTGATCGGCGTGAGGGTGAGGATCAACGCGGCCAGCAGCGCGGTGTTTTCCCCGGCCCACAGCCGCACGGTGCGGTGCAGCAGGAAAACCGCCGCGATGCCTTCGAGCACCTGCGGCAGCAGCAGCGACCAGCCGTGAAAGCCGAAGACCAGTACCGAAATCGCTTGCGGCCACAGGGACATCGGCGGTTTGTCCACAGTGAACACGCCGTACGGGTCGAACGAACCGAAGAGGAAGTTCGAGAAGCTGCCGGTCATGGACTTCACAGCCGCGGAGTAGTAGCTGTTGCCCAGTTGCCCGCCGCCGATCCGCCAGGCGTAGAGCGCGCCGGCGGCCACGCAGATCACGGCGAGCGCCCACGGCTGCCATCGCGAGCGGTTCGCGGGGGCGGCGGTTTCGGCCGGCGCCGCTGAAGGGGCGTCGACTGTCATTCTTCGTCCTTTCCGTTGTCCTGGCGGAAGACCCAGGTGCGCAGCAATACGAACCGGCCCGCGGTGCCGAGCACCGAGGCCGCGAGCAGCACGGTCAGTTCCAGCGCCCGGCTCGGCTCGGCGGCCAGCGCGTGCAGCAGGAGCAGCGCGGCCGAGGTGAAGGCGTAGTAGAGGCCGAACACCACGAATCCTTGCAGGTGCGCCTTGCGGCGCGGGGTGCCCGCACCGGCGAAGGTGAAGCGGCGGTTGGCCTCGGTGTTGAACAGCGTGGTGAGCACGAGCGCGGCGAGGTTGGCCGCGAGCACCGGCCACCACAGGCGGAAAAGCCCGTAGAGCGCCAGATTCGCGACCGTGGAGAGCACGCCGATCACCGCGAACGACAGGATTTCCCAGAACCGGCCGCCGCCGGGCGGGCTCAGCACCGCGTCCGGGTGCGCGGCCCTCGGCGCGGGACGGCGGGGCAGATCCGGCACCTTCGCCGTGCCCGCCGCCTTGGCCCGGGCGACCCGGATCAGCCCGCGGATGTCGTCGAGCGCGGTCTTGGCGACGTCGACGCGGCTGTCGGCGTCTTCGACCCAGTCGACCGGCACCTCGTGCACGCGCAGCCCGTTGTGCTCGGCCAGCAGCAGGAGTTCGGTGTCGAAGAACCACGCGTCGTCCCGCACGTGGTCCAGCAGCGGGCGCAGCACGTCGGTGCGCGCGGCCTTGAACCCGCACTGCGCGTCGGAGAACCGCGCGCCGTGGCTCAGCCGGATCATCTTGTTGTAGCACCGGGAGACGAACTCGCGTTTCGGCCCGCGCACGGTGCGCGCCCCCGGTGCCAGCCGCGAGCCGATGGCCAGGTCCGAATGCCCGTTGACCAGGGGAGCCACCAGCGGCAGCAGGGCGTCGAGGCCGGTGGAGAGGTCGACGTCCATGTACACCACGACGTCGGCGGTGCTCGCCCGCCAGGTTTCGCGCAGCGCCAGGCCGCGGCCCTTCCGGTCGAGGTGGCGCACCCGCAGCGCCTTGTCGTCGCGGGAGAGCGCCTCGGCGACCTCCAGGGTCCGGTCCGTGCTCGCGTTGTCCGCGATCACGATGGTCCACTCGAAGGGGAACTCGCGGCGCAGGAACTCGCGCAGGACCTGAACGCAGCCGGGCAGGGCGCGTTCCTCGTTGTAGACCGGGATGACGATGTCCACGGTCGCGGTCGCCGCCCCCGGTTCGGGGGACGTGGTCAACCCTCTGGTCGCGCCGACCGACATGCTTCCTCCGTTCGGGGATGGTTTCCGGCCGTGCACGACGCTGTGTGACCGCTTCGGGTCTCACCGTGGCGTGGTCGTCGTGAGAAAGACCTGGAAAAAACCTGAGAGGATCGTGAGAAGCTGATCTTTCCCCGGTCGTGGGACGAACAGCGTCCGCACAGGCTGACCGCGTAGCCTCGGCCCGATTCGGGAGGCTCACGACGCGGAAGGGACCGGGCGGATGCGGCTGCTGGTGGTGGACGACGACCCCGACGTGCGGGAAAGCCTCCAGCGCAGCCTCGCCTTCGAGGGCTACGACGTCGCCGTGGCCGCGGGCGGCGCGGCGGCGGTGGCGGCGCTCGCCGGGGCGGCCAGACCCGATCTGGTGATCCTGGACGTGATGATGCCCGAGGTCGACGGACTGGAGACGTGCCGGCGGATCCGGGCGGCGGGGGAGCGGCTGCCGGTGCTGATGCTGACCGCTCGGGACGCGCTGGGCGACCGGGTCACCGGCCTCGACTCCGGCGCCGACGACTATCTCGTGAAGCCGTTCGCGCTGGAGGAACTGCTGGCGCGGGTACGGGCGCTGCTGAAGCAGAATCGCGCCGCGCCGGGTTCGGCGGTGCACCGGTTCGGGGATCTGGAACTCGACCCGGAAACGCGCGAGGTGACCCGCGCCGGGCGGCGGCTGGAGCTCACGCCGACCGAGTTCGACCTGCTCGCGGTGTTCCTGCGGGCACCGGAGAAGGTGCTCACCAAGAACCGGCTGCGGCAGGCGGTGTGGGGGCGGGAACCGAGCCGTACCAACAATCTCGACGTCTACGTCGGGTATCTGCGCCGCAAGACCGAGGCGGGCGGGGCGACCCGGCTGCTGCACACCGTGCGCGGTGTCGGATTCGTGCTGCGGGCGCCGTGAGGCGGCATCGGGAGCCCCGGATGCTGCTGCGCAGCCGGGTCGCGCTGATCACCGCCGCGATCGTCGCGGTCGCGATCGCGGCGATCAGCACCGTCACTTATCTGTCCACAGAGCACAGTCTCCGCACGCAGCTGGACGAAACCCTGCTCGGCGGCTGGCCGCCGCCCGGCGAGGGCGATCCTTCGGTGCCGAAGCCGGGATTGGAGGATCTCTGCCGCCGCAGCACTCCCGGCAGGCCGCTGCAGCGGTTCCTGGAAGGCGTCCAGCTGCTGAAAGCGGACGGCACGGTCTGCGCGCCGCCCGGCGTGGACTCGGTCGTCGTCGACCCGGCCGACCGCGCCGCGCGCACGGTGACCCTGCGGGACGGCCACACGCGGTCCGGCACTCCGGTCCGGGTCCTGCTCGGTCCCTTCAGCGACGGGAATGTGCTGGTCATCTCGCGCAGTCTCGCCGAGGTCGACAGCACGCTCGCCGGCCTGCGCACCATCCTGATCGCGGTTTCGGTGCTGGGCGCGCTGCTCGCCGCCGCGGCCGGGCTGCTGCTGACCCGGCGCACGCTGCGGCCGATGGCGCGGCTGACCGGCGCCGCCGAGGAAATCGCCCGCACGCACGACCTCGACCTTCCGGTCACCGTGTCCGGCCGCGACGAGGTCGGCCGCCTCGGCCGCGCGTTCGCCGCGATGACCGGCGCGCTGGCCGATTCGCGCAGGCGGCAGCGCGCGCTGGTCACCGACGCCGCGCACGAACTGCGGACGCCGCTGACCAGCCTGCGCACCAACATCGACCTGCTGGCGCGCAGCGAACACACCGGCCGCGCCCTCGCCGACGGCGACCGCGGCCGGTTGCTCGACCGGCTCCAGGCGCAGGCGGGCGAACTCGGCGACCTCGTCACCGAACTGGTCGTGCTCGCCCGCGACGAGCACGAGTTCGACCACGCCGACGTCGCCATGGGCACGGTCGTCCGGCACGCCGTCCGCCGGGCGTCGAGCCGCGCGCGCAAGCACACCTTCGACGTGCGGAGCGCCGAATGGCACGTCTGCGGCGACGAGGGCGCGCTGGAACGGATGGTGCTGAACCTGCTGGACAACGCGATCAAGTTCGCGCCCGCCGGTTCGGCGGTCACGGTGCGTTCGGAACCGGGGCTGGTGTCGGTGGCCGACGAGGGCCCCGGCATCGCCGCGGCGGACCGGACGTCGGCGTTCGACCGGTTTTGGCGCGCGCCGGAGGCCCGGTCGCTGCCGGGATCGGGACTGGGCTTGGCGATCGTCGTGGACATCGCTGCCGCGCATGGCGGATACGCGCGCTTCGAGGATCCGCCGTCCGGGCAGGGAGCGCTGGCAGTGGTCCGGGTGCCGCCCGCGGTCGTGGCGGGTTCGCCACTGCCGCCCGGGATCCGCGACTGACTACCGACGGGCGGCCACCAGTTCGCGGACCCGCGGCGCGACCTCTCGCGCGAACAACCGGACGGCGTCGGCGGAGTCCACGGACAGGAGAAACGCGCTCATCCCGTGCGTGAGCGCGAGTTCGGCGAGTTGCTCGGCCCATTCGGCGGTGCTGCCGGACGGAATCCCGGGCAGGTTGTACAGCCGCCGGATCTCGCCGGGGGAGCGGCCCGCTTTCCGGGCGGCGTCGTCGATGAGTGCGTTCGCGGCGGGCAGCCGGTCCGGCGGGATCCGGGTCATGCTCGGCAGCCAGCCGTCCGCGGTCCGGCCAATCAGGCGCAGCATGCGCGGGCCGAGCGCGCCGAGCCAGATTTCCATCCGGTGCACCGGGAACGGGCCTGGCGGAGTGCCGGTGAGCCGGTGATGAGTGCCGGGCACGGTGGCGGGCGGACCGGGTGTCCACAGTGCACGGACGACTTCGATCGCTTCCGTAAGCGCGTCGAAGGCTTCGCCGGGTGTGTACCGCGGACCGCCCTGGGCGGCGATGTCGTCCCAGTACGCGCCAGCGCCGAGGGCGAGTTCGGTGCGGCCGCCGGTGAGCAGGTCGAGACTCGCGGCCGAGCGCGCGAGCACGGCGGGCGGGCGCAGGGGCAGGTTGGCGACGTTGGGGAACACGCGCAGCCGCTCGGTGCGCGCCGCGACGACGCTCAGGACGGTCCACGCGTCGAGCAGGTCCGGGCGATACGGGTGGTCCGGCACGCTGAGCAGGTCGAGCCCGGCCGTGTCGGCGGCTTCGGCGAGCCTGGTCGCGGCGGCGGGGGAGGCGGCTTCCGGCAGGAGGATGACGCCGAACTGGAGGTCGTGGCCGTAGTCAGGCATGGGTCGCCCAAAATCGTGTCATGACGACATGATTACCTGACGAAACGAAAACTGTCCAGCGGGTAGGATCCCGGAATGGACGAACTGCGCCCGCCGACCCTGCTCGCGCTGCCCTCGTACCTCGCTGGGCACGTCGCGCGGATCGGACGCCGCGAACTGGCGGGCGCGCTCGAGAAGCGCGATCTCCGGCTGCCGCATTTCGCCGTGCTGGCCGGGCTTTCCGACTTCGGTCCGCTGGCACAGCACGCGCTCGCCGACCGGCTCGGGCTCAACCGCAGTCACCTCGTCGGCTACCTGGACGAACTGGAACGCCGGGACCTCGTCGGCCGCGAACGCGATCCGGACGACCGGCGTCGTCAGCGCGTCACGCTCACCGAAGCCGGGAAGGCGCTGACGGGGGAGCTGAAACGGGAGGCCAGCCGGTCGCAGGACGTGTTTCTTGCCGAATTGTCGGCGAAAGAACGCGAGACGCTGGTTTCCTTGCTGCGGCGGGTGGTGGTCGCGGACGACCGGGCACAGGCGGGGGCCGGGTAAGTTCCGCTTCCGGTGATTGCCCTGCGGCGCAACGGGTAACCGGAGCTTCCCGACACCCGAGGAGGCAGCATGGCCGCACCCACCCGAACCGACCTCATCACCGTGATCACCGACGACCACCGCGACGTTGAGCGGGTGTTCGCCGAACTCGAGGCCGAACCCGAGGCGGGCAACCGGAAAGACGTGGTCGACCACGTGATCGCCGAGCTCGTCCGGCATTCCGTCGCGGAAGAACAGCTCATGTACCCGGCCGCGCGCAAGTACCTCGACGACGGCGACGAGATCGCCGACCACGAGATCGAGGAGCACGGCGAGGCCGAGAAGGTCATGAAACAGCTGGAGGGCAAGCACCCCGGCGAGCCGGAGTTCGAGGAGCTGCTGGGCAAGCTCATCGCGGACGTCCGCCACCACATCAAGGACGAGGAGACCGACCTCCTGCCGCGACTGCGCGAGGCGTGTTCGGCCGAGGAACTCGACCGGCTGGGCGAGCGGGTGCTGGCGGCGAAGAATGTCGCGCCGACCAGGCCGCATCCCCACGCGCCGAGCAAACCGCCCGCCAATCTGATCCTCGCGCGGGGCGCGGCGTTCGTCGACAAGATCCGCGACGCGCTGACCGGGCGGAGGAGCTGACTGGACCGACAGCGGCCAAGAAGGCGCATGATTCTTGCTCGCCGGAAACCGTTGCGGGTACCCGATAGCGGGCCTGGTTTAACGTCGCGTCCGCGCGGCTAACCAGGCCCATGCGGATCTTGCTGTGGCACGTACCCGGATCGTGGCCCGACGCCGTCGCGGAGGGCACCCGATGAGGATCGCGATGGTGGCCGGGCACGCCAGTCCGCTCGCCGCGCCGGGGGAGGACGACGCGGGCGGCCAGAACGTCCACGTGGCAGGCCTTTCCGCGGCGCTGGTCCGCAGCGGGCACGGCGTGACTGTCTACACGCGACGCGACGACCCGGAAGCGCCCGCCTCGGTGGACGTTCCGGCCGGTTACCGCGTCGTGCATGTCCCGGCGGGCCCGGCGCGCCGGCTGCCGAAGGACGAATTCGTGCCGTATCTGGGGGAATTCGGCAGCTGGCTGCGCGACCGGTGGACGGAGGAACCGCCGGACGTGGCGCACGCGCACTTCTGGACGTCCGGGGTCGCGACCGTCCTCGCCGCGCGCGAGGCCGGAGTGCCGACAGTGCAGACGTTTCACACGCTGGGCGTGGTGAAGCGGCGGAATCTGGGCGACGCCGACACGAGCCCGCCGGACCGGATGCGGCTGGAGCGGATGGTCGGCAAGCAGGCCGGCCGGATCGTGGCGGGTTGCTCGGACGAGGTGTTCGAACTGGCTCGTCAGGGGGTGCCGCGACAGCGGATCTCGGTGGTGCCGTGCGGGGTCGACCCCGACCGGTTCGGCACCGGCGGCCCGGTGGCTTCGCGGACCGCGCCGAAGCGGCTGGTGTCGGTGGGGAGATTGGTGCCGCGCAAGGGATTCGACCTGGCTGTCGCCGCCTTGCCGCGGGTGCCGGACACCGAACTGGTGATCGCGGGCGGACCGCCTTCCGCGGCGCTCTCGCGGCATCCGGAGGCGCAGCGGCTGCGGCGGCTCGCGGAGCGGCTCGGGGTCGCTGACCGGGTACAGCTGGCAGGTCAGGTGAGCCGCGCCGAGATGCCGGCGTTGCTGCGTTCGGCGGACGCGGTGCTGTGCACGCCTTGGTACGAGTCGTTCGGGATCGTCCCGCTGGAGGCGATGGCGTGCGGGGTGCCGGTGGTGGCCGCCGCGGTGGGCGGTTTGGCCGACACGGTGGTGGACGGCATCACCGGACGCCTGGTGCCGCCGCGCGATCCGGCCCGGCTTTCGGCTCGGCTGCGGGCTTTGCTGGACGAACCCGCCGAGTTGGAGGCCCTGGGGACGGCGGGCCTGGAGCGGGTTCGGGCGCGGTATTCGTGGGACCGGATCGCGGCGGAGACCGTGCGGGCGTACGAGAAGGCCGTGCCGGTGGGAGAGTCCGGGTGGGCTGCGGCGCGGTGAAGGTCCAGGCGTCGCGTACGCGACGGCACCGGAAGGCTTGCGCGCGGCCGAAATTCGGTGCCGTGCGGACGATGTTCAGCATCGCGACGCGCGTCGGGTCGTGACCGTCCGGCATGGGGATTCCGCCACCGCTCGGAGCGGGTTACTCCTCGCGCAGCGATTTCGCGACGGAACCGCCTGCTTCGTCCGCCTGTTCGCCGGGGTCCGGATCCGCCCTTCGCTGCGGGAGATCTTCGTCCGGGGCCACCGCCTGGGCCGCTTCCGCCCGGGCGAGAGTCTCGTCGTCGGGCGGGTTTTGCGCGGGCTGGACGTCCGGCCGTTCCTCGGCGAGCCTGCGGCCGAGCGGTGCGCCTTCGCGCGCCTCGGCGGGCGTCGTGGCCTCCCGGGTCGCCGGGCTCCAGCGTTCGGCGGGTTCGACGCCGTCCTCCAGCGGGTCGACCCGCAGTTCGTCCTCGTCGAGTGCCTCGGACGGGTCGAGCGTTTCGGGCTCAGCCGGATCGCGGTCGGCCATCGTGCTCCCTTCTCCGTACAACGCTTTCCTCGCCGAGTACCCGTGTGGAACGGGATAAAACGGCGTCAGGCGGCGGCGAGATCGCGGATCGCGGTCTGCGCTTTCTGGACTTCCTGCCCGACCAGGAACGCGGTGAAGCGGGCGACCGAGATGCTGTGCGCCGCCGAGGCGACGGCGTCGCAGGCTTCCTGGGCGTCGGCCGCGCGATGCCGCACGCGCCCGGCGAGCAACGCGTCTTCGAGCTGGCCGCACAAGTCGGGGAGCAATTCGGAGAGATCGTCGGCGAGGAGGCTCAGCGAGCCGAGCGTCCGGTACAGCTCCGCGGGGGATTCGCAGCCCCCAGCACCGGCTTCGCGACGGACCTGACTTGGCTCAAGATCGCTGATCTTGGGTAGGGTGCTGGCTGTTGAGCTGCGGTTTCGTCGTGTGAACGGCGAAAATCTGCGCACTGAGCGGCCGGTTCCAGGGGTCTGCCCATCGCTTCCCGGTTACGGCTTCAGCGACAAGCCGGCCGCGCCGGGGTGGGGGGATCGAGCGGATATCCGACGCGTGGTGCGAGCTGATGGCCCGGCTCGGCTACCGGAGGTTCGGTGCCCGGGGCAGCGACTGGGGCACCAGCATCGCCACGAGCATCGGTCAACGGCAACCCGATCGGGTCGCCGGCATCCATCTCATGCCGCCGCTCGCACCGCCCGATCCGGCCACGGTGGACGACCTCATCGGTGCCGAGTGGGCGGCGCTCGCGACACTGCGGGAGGCGTGGGAAAGCCTCCGGCAGGTCAACGAATGGATCTCCGGGTCGGCCGGCGCGCCGGTGACCGTACCCACCGGCTGTTCGGTCTTCCCCAAGGAGCTGAAGAGCCCGTCTCGGCGGTGGGCGGAGCGCCGGTTCCCGAACATCCGGTACTGGAACGAGCCCGGCAAGGGCGGCCGCTTCGCGGCGTTCGAGCAGCCGGCGTTGTTCGTCGACGAGGTCCGGTCATTCTTCCGGCTGGTCCGCTGATGGTCACCCGTACTAGGTAAGCGGCTGGCTGAAGATCAGCAAGTGCCCATCGGGTGTCCGTACGTTGAAGTCGCGCATCCCGTAGGGCCGGTCAGCCAGTGGCTCGACGATGTCGGCGCCGCGGGCGCGCAGCTCGTCGTGGCAGGAATCGACGTCGTCGACGATAACCGTCACCCTGGCCGGGCCGACGCTGCTTTCGGCGTACAGGTGGAACTCGGCGGAGTCGCGGATCACGGCCGCGTAGCTAGGTGGGGTCTCCCAGGTGAATATGGTGTCGAATCCGAGCGCGTCCGTGAAGTACGACCGCGCTGCCTGCACATCTCGGCACGGCAGCACGGGAACCGCCACCCGCATGACCATTTCGTCACCTTACCTGACTTTGGCTCAAGATCGCTGATCTTGGGTCGGGTGCTGGCTGTTGAGCTGCGGTTTCGTCGTGTGAACGGCGAAAATCCGTGCACTGAGCGGCCGGTTCCAGGCTGTCTCTCGTGGCGTATGTGCGCACGGTGAAGACGGCGTCGGGGGCCAGGGCGGTGCAGATCGTGCACTCCTCGCGTCGCGGGTCGCGGGACATCGAGCACATCGGCTCGGCGCATGACGATGCGGCGTTGGAGGCGCTCAAGGCGGTGGCGAGGCAGCGTCTGGCTGTGGGGCAGCCCGAGCTCGACTTTGGCCCGGACTTCGCGGCGTTGCAGGCCGGCAGTGGTGCTGGTGGTGGGCCGCTGGTGGTGACGAGGTGTTCCGATTGCTGGTGCTGGCACGGATCGTCGAGCCGACCAGCAAGCTGGACAGTCTGCGGGTGGTGTCGAGGAGGCAGGTTTCGACCCGCCGGCGTACGCGACCCTCAAGCGGCGTCTGCCCGCGTTCGCGAAAGAGTCCTGGCGGCAGAAGTTGGGCCGCGGCGTGCGCCCGCACCGCTGATCTGGGGCCGGAGTCACTGGTTCTCTGCGATGTGTCCACCTTGTACTTCGAGACCGATGCCGGGGACGGGTTCCGTGAGCCCGGGTTCTCCAAAGAACGCTGCCTGGAGCCGCAGATCACGATCGGGCTGCTCACCGACGCAGGCGGGTTTCCGTTGATGGTTAACGCGTTCGAGGGCAACCGGGGCGAGACCACTACGATGCTGCCGACCACATCCGTGCGTTCATGGATGCCCACCAGTTGGCTGATGTCACGGTCGTGGCCGACGCTGGCACGATCTCTGCGGCCAACCAGCAGGCCATCGAGGCCGCGGGGTTGTCGTTCATCCTCGGCGCGCGGACACCCGACGTGCCGTACGTGGTCCAGTCGTGGCGCCACGAGCACCCGGATGAGCAGATCCCCGACGGGCACATCTTCACCCGGCCCTGGCCTGCCGGCCCCAAGGACCAGCGCCGCGACCAGATCATCTACTGCCAGTACCGGACGGACCGGGCTCGGCGCACCCTGCACGGCATCGACGAACAGGTCGCCAAGGCCGAGCAGGCCGTCGCTGGCAAGACCGCGGTCAAACGCAACCGGTTCATCCAGCTCACCGGCGCCTACCACCGACTGTTCCACATCGAGAAGTCGTTCCGAATGTCTAAACACGACCTACGTGCGCGGCCGATCTACCACCACAAGCGCGAGTCGATCGACGCGCACCTGACGGTCGTGTTCGCCGCCCTGACCGTCAGCAGGTGGATCGAGCAGACCACCGGCTGGTCGGTCAAGAAGTTCGTGCGCACCACCCGCCGCTGCCGCACCATCAACATCCAGGCCGGCGAGCACACCCTCACCGCCGTCGACCCGCTACCCGACGACCTCCGCGATGCCCTCACCCGCATCCACGACCGCGGTGCGCACTAATTTGAGCCGAGTCAGGGTACAGCTCCGCGGGGGATTCGCAGCCCCCGGCACCGGCTTCGCGACGGAGCCGGCGCGGCGCGGTCTGCGCCTGCTCGGCCGGTGCGGGAGACGTCGCTGAATGGTCCATGCTTCGCTGATACCCGGTGGTGGCACGGCTAACCGGACGGTTGCGGGCGGTCGCCGCGGGTATCCGGTGACAATGAACGAGATCGTCGAACTGATCCGCAGGCGCGCCTGCCTCGCGGAATCCCGTGCCGCCGAACTCGTCGCCCACGCGGTGCTGCGGACGCTGTCCGAGCGGATTTCCCCGGGAGCGGCGGCGAGTCTGGCCGCGCAACTGCCGCCGGAACTGGCTGAAGACTTGCGCCCGGGCGGCGGTCCGGTCGAAGAAGGCTTTGAGCTGACGGAATTCGTGGGCTGCGTAGCTAAGCGGGCGAATCTGACGGATCCGGAGGCCGTGCACCGGGCCGCCGTCGTGCTGGACGTGCTGGGCCGGGAGACGGTGCACGTCGCGGACGAGGTGTGGGACGTGCTGCCGGAACCGTTGCGGCAGCTGGTGGAGGCGGAGCGGCTTCGGGTCGCGTGACTCAGGCGTTCCGCATCCGGGGTCGGTGCGGCTGGGCGTGGCCGCCCGGTTCGCTCGGGATGTCGCGGTCCACGTGGTCGGCGTGGTGCAGCGCCTGGGCCAGCAGCCCGCGGACGTGCTCGTCCGCGGCGGAGTAGTACACGAACGTCCCCTCGCGGCGGCCCTTGACCAGGCCCGCGAGCCGGAGCTTGGCGAGATGCTGGCTGACCGCGGTCGGCGCGGCCCCGGCCAGTTCGGCGAGGCAGGCCACCGACGATTCTCCCTGCAGGAGCGCCCAGAGCACCTTGATCCGCGTCGGGTCCGACAGCAGGCGGAAGCTTTCCGCGGCCAGGTGGACCTGCTCGTCGGAGGGCATGTCGAAGTCCGGCAGGGAGGAGTGCATGACCTGATGCTACCGTCCCTTCTCGACTACCTGCGCATCTGCGCAGGTATGCTGGTAGTCGAGCGGCCCTCGTCCTGCGGTCGCGGAGGCCTCGAGGATTCCGGGAGTACCTGATGGCAGAGCCGCGCCGCGACCGTCCGCAGCCGGAGCACGGCCACGGCCACGGGCATGCGCACGGTCACGCTGCTGGTCACGGGCATGGGCATGAGACCTGGCGATCCCGCCTCAAGCACTTCTTCACCCCGCACAGCCACGACAGCGCGGACCGCCTCGACACCGCCCTCGAAACCAGCCGACGCGGCATCCGGGCGCTGATCTGGTCGTTCGTGGCCCTGTTCGGCACTGCGGTCGTCCAGCTGGCCCTGGTGGCTGTCACCGGCTCGGTAGCCCTCCTGGGCGACACCATCCACAACTTCGCCGACGCCCTGACCGCCCTGCCCCTGGGCATCGCCTTTGCCCTCGGCCGCCGCGCCGCGACCCGCCGCTACACCTACGGCCTCGGCCGCGCGGAGGACCTGGCCGGAGTCGTCGTGGTGCTGATCATCGCCGGATCAGCCGCGCTGGCCGCCTACGAAGCGATCGACCGTCTGCTGCACCCGCACCCGGTCCAGCAGCTCTGGGTGCTCGCCGCAGCCGGCGTGGTCGGATTCGCCGGAAACGAGCTCGTCGCCCGGTACCGGATCACCGTCGGCCGCGAAATCGGCTCCGCCGCCCTGGTCGCCGACGGCCTGCACGCCCGCACCGACGGCTTCACCTCGCTGGCGGTCGTGCTGGGCGCGATCGGCGTCGCCCTGGGTTTCCCGGCGGCCGACCCGGTGATCGGGTTGCTGATCACCGTCGCGATCCTGTTCGTTTTGCGTGACGCGGCCAAGGAAGTCTTCCGGCGGCTGATGGACGCCGTCGACCCGGCGACCGTCGAACTGGCCGAGCAGGCAGCCGCGGCGGTGCCCGGAGTGGAAGGCGTCCGCGAGGTCCGGATGCGCTGGATCGGCCACAGCCTGCGCGCCGAACTCGCGGTGCAAGTCGCCAACACGCTCACCGTCGAGCAAGCGCACGAACTGGCGCACAGCCTGGAACACCAGCTGATCGCCGCGGTGCCCCGGCTGACCGCGGCGGCAGTGCACGTCGAACCGGCTGTCGGCGCGGAGGCCGTTCACCTCGGCTGACCGCGCATCGACCGATCGGTTGATGCACCGCTCCGCCCCGGCTGAACGGAAAGTCTGGCCACGCAGTCGATTCGCCGCACCCGTGCTGCCCGGCACGGTTTAAAGCATGGCAATCATCGAGGTGGACAACCTCGTCAAGCGGTACGGCGGGCAGGCCGTGGTCGACGGGGTGAGCTTCGCCGTCGAACCGGGCGAGATTTTCGGCATTCTCGGCCCGAACGGAGCAGGCAAGACCACTACGGTCGAGTGCGTCGAAGGCCTGCGCAGGCCGGACGGCGGGGCGATCCAGGTCTGCGGCCTCGACCCGCGGCGTGACGGCGGCGAACTGCGCCAGGTGCTCGGCGGGCAGCTCCAGGAAAGCGAACTGCCGGACAAACTGAAGGTCGGCGAGGCGCTCCAGCTGTACAGCTCGTTCTACCGCGACCCGGCCGATTGGCGCGAACTGGCGGAAATCCTCACCCTCGACGGCAACCTCGGCACCCAGTTCCGCCGCCTGTCCGGCGGCCAGAAACAGCGGCTTTCGATCGCGCTCGCACTGCTCGGCAACCCGAAGGTCGCGGTGCTCGACGAACTCACCACGGGACTCGACCCGCAAGCCCGCCGCGACGTCTGGGGCCTGGTCGAACGCATCCGCGCGCGCGGCGTGACGATCCTGCTGGTCACGCACTTCATGGAGGAAGCCGAGCGGCTGTGCGACCGGCTGGCGGTCATCGACGCCGGCCGGGTCGTCGCGGTGGACAGCCCCGCCGGTCTGGTCTCGCGCGTCGACGATCAGCAGCGGATCCGGTTCCGCACGTCCGCCCCGCTGGCCGACTCGGTGCTGACCGGACTGCCGGAGGTCGCCGCCGTCGAACGGGCGGGCAGCCAGGTCGTCGTCACCGGAACCGGAGACCTGCTGCTGGCGGTGACAGCGGCGCTCGCCCGTCGTCGGATCGTTGTCGCGGGCCTGCGGGTGGATCAGACCACGCTGGAGGACGCGTTTGTCGCGTTGACCGGCCGTTCCATCGAATCCTGAGGAGGTCCTGGTGCCTGCTTTGTCCCGGCTTGCCGCCACCGAAACGAAACTGTTCTTCCGCGAGCCGATAGTCGTGTTCTTCGCGCTCGCGTTCTCGCCGATCCTGTTCGGCGTCCTCGGCCTGATCCCGGCTCTGCGCGAACCCGGCCCGGACGGGGTTCGGCTGATCAGCCGGTACCTGCCGATCGTCGTCGCGATGGGGGTTTCGCTGTTCTCGCTCAGCGGGCTGTCGCAGCTGTTCGCTTCGTACCGCGAGAAGGGCGTGCTGCGACGGATGCGGCTCACGCCGGTGAAACCGACGGTCATGCTCGGCGCGCAGCTGCTGATGGCCGTGGTGCTGTCGGCGGCCTCGACGCTGGTCATCCTCGTGCTCGGACGGCTTGCCTTCGACGTCGACCTGCCTCGGCAACTGCCTGCGTACGCGCTCAGCTTTGCGTTGCTGGCATTGGCGTTGTTCGCGATCGGCCTGCTGGTCGCGGCGCTCGCACCGTCGGCCAAGAGCGCCAGCGCGGTCGGTTCGCTGGTGTTCTTCCCGCTCGTGTTCTTCGCCGGGCTTTGGGTGCCGCGCGCGAGCATGAACCAGGTTCTGCTGACGATCAGCGACCTGACGCCGCTCGGCGCGGGCGTACAAGCGTTGCAGGACACGGCTTCCGGGAATTGGCCGCAACTGCTGCACCTCGGTGTCATGCTAGGGTGGCTCGTCGTGGCCGGGGGTTTGGCCGCACGATATTTCCGCTGGGAGTAACTGGTGGGCATCGAGGGCGACCTGCGCGAAGAGTTCGACCGCTGGGAACGAGCACAGTCGGCGACCTTCACCGCACTGCCTTATGTTCTTCTCGCGGTCAGCGTCACCATTACTTTGCTGGAGTTGCCGGCGCGGCTCCCGGTCGTTCTCGGGCTCTCCGCCGCGGCCGTGCTGTGGCTGCTGTGGTTTCACTCGCTTCATCCGGAATGGCACCGTAATCGTTCGCTGATGGCGGGGTATTACACCGGTCTGCTGGCGATCGCAGCGGGTCTGGCGGCCCTTGCGCCGTGGTACTGCCTGTTCGCCTTCGTCGGCTATCCGCAGGCTTTCGAGTACCTGACGGGCCGCTGGCGTTACGCTGGCGCCGCGGCCACCGCGGTGATCTCGGCGATGGCGTTCCTCGGCGGAATCTCCAAGATCAGCGCCGAGAATCTGTGGTGGGTGTGGCTGGGTGTCAGCGTGCTTTCGGTCGCGCTCGCGGGAGCGGTGTTCTATTTCGTGGAAATGGCTTACCGGCGGAATGAATTGCAGAAGCAGGCGCTGGCGGAAGTGCACGAGGTGAATCTCAAACTGGAGGCCGCGCTGGCCGAGAACGCCGGGCTGCACGCGCGATTGCTGGTCCAGGCGCGCGAGGCCGGGGTCCTGGACGAACGGCAGCGGATGGCGCGCGAAATCCACGACACCCTGGCCCAGGGACTGGCCGGAATCCTGACCCAGCTCCAGGCCGCGGAACAGACTGCGGCAGAGCCCGCTGTGCTGGGTCGGCACCTGGCGAACGCGACGAACCTGGCGCGGGAAAGCCTGGTCGAGGCGCGCCGGACGGTCCAGTCCGTGGGGCCGTCGGTGCTCGCCGAAGCCCGGCTCCCGGAGGCGATCGGCGAGGTGGCCGGGAACTGGTCGGCGGCCAACGACGTCGACGCCGTGCTCACCACCACTGGGGACGCCCGGCCGATGCACACCGACGTCGAGGTGGCGTTGCTGCGGACCGCGCAGGAGGCGCTGTCGAACGTCGCCAAACACGCCCGGGCGAGCCGGGTCGGCCTGACCCTGTCGTACATGCCGGACCTGGTGACCCTCGACGTCCGCGACGACGGCGTGGGCTTCGAGCCGAATGCCAAGCGCGCCAACGGTTCCACGAACGGCGGCTTCGGCCTGGCCGGGATGCGGCAGCGGGTGCAGCGCTTGGCGGGGCGGCTGGACGTCGAATCGGAGCCGGGCCGCGGTACGGCGATTTCGGTGACTGTTCCGGCGATTCCGGCTGGTGGTGAGCGGTGATTTCGTTGCTGATCGTCGATGACCATCCGGTGGTGCGCGACGGCCTGCGCGGCATGTTCGGCGCGGACCCGCGCTTCGAGGTGGTCGGCGAGGCCGCCGACGGGGCGGACGCGATCACCGCTGGCGAGGAACTTCGCCCGGACGTCATCCTGATGGACCTGCGGATGCCGGGGAAGGACGGCGTGACCGCGATCAAGGAACTGGCGAAACGCGGTGTCCCCGCGCGAATCCTGGTGCTGACGACGTACGACACCGACAGCGACGTCCTCCCCGCCATCGAAGCCGGGGCCACCGGGTATCTGCTGAAGGAAGCTCCCCGGGAGGAGCTTTTCCGCGCGGTCGAGGCCGCGGCGAAAGGGCAGGCGGTGCTGTCGCCGACGGTCGCGACGCGGTTGATGGGACAGCTGCGGCAACCGGCGGCGGACCCGTTGTCGGAGCGTGAGGTCGAGGTCCTGCAACTGATCGCGAAGGGCGCGACGAACCGCCGGGCGGCGGAGCAGTTGTTCATCAGCCAGGCGACGGTGAAGACGCATTTGCTGCACGTCTACGCGAAACTCGGCGTCAACGACCGCGCGGCGGCGGTGGCTGCGGGGTTCGCGCAGGGGTATTTGACGCTAGAGGGCTAGAGCGGGGCGTGGAGGGTGAGTTCGAACGGGGTGAAGCCGCGACCGCGGTAGAAACTGAGCGCGGATTCGTTGGCCGAATAGGCCGTGACGCTGATCTGATTCGCGCCGGATTCTCTGGCCCACGCGAAGAACTCGTCCGCCAACGCCGTTCCGACGCCGGTTGCACGGTGCGCGGGGTCGACGCGCATGCTCTCCAGCACCCCGGCCACCGCCCCGGGTCGGAGTGGGTCGGCGCGGCGGATGCGGCCGATCAGGTGGCCGATCGCTGTGCCTGCGGGGGAGAGCGCCAGCAGGCACAGGGAATCGCTCTGGCGCACTAAGTCCGCGTAGTAGGCAGGGCCTTCGCGGTGTGGCCAGGTGAGGTCCATCCATGGATCGCGCTGCCCGCCGTCCTCGGCGAACAGGGACGTGGCCGAGGCGACGAGCTGCGGAACGGATTCAGGCGTGGCACGGACGACGACAGCGTTCATTCCGAGAACGGTAGCCGTCGCGATTTATCTTGAAAATATCGAATTCCGCGCGATAAATCGGCCTGCTGGCGGAGGATGTCGCACGCCCGCCAACGGCTAGGCCGACCAGACCCGTTCCCCGCCAACCCAAGTCTCCCGCACCTGCACCCGATCCAACGCCTCCGGATCCGCCTCGAACGGGTCCTCCGCCAGCACGGCGAAATCGGCCAGGAAACCCGGCGCGAGCTGGCCCTTCGTCGTCTCCTCGCCAGAAGCGTAAGCCGACCCCGTCGTGTACACCCCAAGCGCGGCCTCGACGCTGATCCGCTGCGAAGGCCCGAACAACTCCCCGTCCGGAGCGCGGCGCGTCACGCAGCTGCGCAGCGCGTACAACGGCGGGAACGGCCCGCACGGATGGTCGGACGAGCCCGCCACGGCGACTCCGGCGTCGAGCATCGACCGGTGGGCGAACATCCGCTCGACGCGCTCCGCCCCGTAGTACTGGGTCAGCTTGTCCCCGTGCGCGGCGGCGTAGTTCGCGAACGGCACCGCGACCATGCCCTGGTCGCGCATGCGCTTCAGGATCTCGTCGTCGATGATCGAACAGTGTTCGATGCGGTGTCGCGGGTCCTGCCGGGGATTGGCGGCTTGCGCCTGGTCGACGGCGTCCAGGACGCGGCGGATCGCGCGGTCGCCGTTGGCGTGCACGCAGACTCGCCATCCGGCGTCGTGCACGTGCCGCACGGTGTCGGCCAGCTGGGCGGCGGAGACGCGCTCCAGGCCGTAGCTGTCGGTGCCTTCGATGGGCTGTTCGACCAGGCAGGTTCCGCCGTTGACGGCACCGTCGGCGAAGGTCTTGACGCCGCCCAGGCGCAGCCGGGTTTCCGTAGTGAGCGGGGCGGAGGGGAGAGCGCGGAAGTAGTCGAAGTGGTCGTAGGCGGCGAGGGCGTTCACGCGCAGGGTCAGCTGGTTCTGGTCGGCCAGGTGGCGGAGCATCTCCCATTCGGTGCGGCCGACCAGGGCATCGCCGACCGACGTGATGCCCGCGGCGTGCAGGTCAGCGGCGTGCCGGGTGAAGGCGGCGGCCAGGACCTCGGTGGACGGGTCCTTCACGATCGTCGGGCGCGGGGTGAAGGCCGGGAACGCCAGGTCGTAGAGGGCCTGGTCGTGGATGACGCCGTCGAGGCGGCCGGCAGCGTCGCGGCCGAGGTGGCCGCCGGGCGGGGGTTCGCTGGCGTCGGTGAGACCCGAGAGGGCGAGGCCGGGGGAGTTGATGACGCCGGCGTGCAGCGTCACGTGCACGACCAGTACGGGGTGGTCCGGGCAGGCTTCGTCGAGTTCGGCGCGGGTGAGTTCGCGGCCGCCGTTGCTGCGGAAGGAGTCGTAGCCGCAGCCGATGACCCATTCGCCGGGCGGCGTCGCGGCGGCTCGTTCGCGCAGGGCGGCGGTGAGGTCCGCGGTCGAGCGGATCCGCGACGGCGAGAGGTCGACCTGCAGGGATTGCGCGGCGACGACGGTCGGGTGCTGGTGGGCGTCGTTGAAGCCGGGGATGACGGTGGCGTCGCCGAAATCGTGCAGCTGAGCCGAGGGGAACTCGCCGCGCAGGTCGGCGACGCTGCCGTGCGCGACGACCCGTTCGCCGCGCATCGCGAAGGCCGGGGGCTCGGCGCCGGCCATGGTCACGATGCGCCGGGCGGTGACGATCTGCACGGATTCCGGTGCGGACACGAGGTTCCCTCCAGGTTCGAAGCAGGCTGCCGCGCGGCGCTGTGTCCACAAAGGACGGTGTGGCCACGGTGCCGCACCGCCGATTCTAGGGGCGGCGCGGGCACCGGCGCATCGTCGAAGCGGGTTGCGGCAATCGGGTGATCTAGGTCCCAACCGGGGGAACTCCGGAATGAGGACCGGCCCCTCGGCGGTGTATACGCTGGAAGCACAGGGCACCAGGCCCGGCTCCCGCGGCGGCAGGAGGCTCGCATGTCCGGCACCGGTTCGGCGCGGGCCGCGCTCACCGCCGCGGCGCAGCCGTGGGAGATCCAGGTCGGCCGCGACCTCGCCGACCGGCTCGAGACCAAACCGCCTTCCCGCTGGTCCCGGCCGGGCGCGGCGGCCGAGGACCTCGCGGACCTGGTCGGCCCGGGCGAGGTGGTGCTGGCCCCGTCGGCGACCCGGCCCTCCGGCGACGGCGTGGTGTGGACGCCGGAGCAGGCGCTGGGCGCGGGCGCGCGCGGAGTGGCGCTGTGGGTCGACGACCTGCCGTATCCGCGCATCGTCGGCGCGATCCCGTACCCGGAGCTGATCGCGGTCGAGCACGCGATGGCGGGCAAGCACTCCTGCCTGGTGCTAACCGGTGTCCGGACGACACTGGTTTTCCGCTACCGCTCGTGGGCGTGGCCCGCGGTGGCGGACCTCCTGACGCACGTGCGGTCGCGCGCGCACCGGCCCGGCGCGGCGGAACCGGCGCACGCGGGGCCGCCTTCCCTTGGCTGGGACCGGCTTCCGGCGTCGCCGCTGGTGGCACTCGGACATACCCGGCATACGCGCTACCTCGGCGCGGAGCCGGAACTGCCGCGGCGATGGCTGTGGCAGCAATCCCGGCCCGCGGCGTTCGTCGTGCTGACGCGGCAGGAGCTGGTGGTCGTCCGGCATGTGCTGGGGCGGCGGCCGTTGACGCACGGGGTGCAGTTGCTGGCGGTGGCTCGGGATCGGATCACTGGGCTCGCTGTGCGGGGTGATCGGTTGCGCGTCGCTGCGTCGGCGAGCGGGTTCGACGTGGACCTCGGAGCCGAGTTGGCGGAGGAGGCGCGGTTGCGGTTCGGGCCGATGCTGCGCGCGGACGGGCGGCGGCGAGTGGTGCGGAGGGCGTCGAAGGCTGCTCCGCAAGCCTGACAGAAGTCCGTGAAGGCCACCTTCACGGACTCAGAGTCCCTCAGGGTTCCCCTCACGGCCAATCCTCGGCGAGTTGTCACAAACCGGGCGGCAGTCCGGTCATAGCCGACGATCTGGCTGATCTACTCCTGAGGAGAATTCATGAGCTTGGCCCCTTCCGCCCGTCTCGACGAGGCGGTTCCTTCGCGGTACGCGCTCAAAGTCGGCGACATCGACGTGCTGGTGATCAGCGACGGCGTGCTGCCGATCACCGCCGAAACGCTGGCCACCAACGCCGAACGGGCCGATCTCGCCGCTTGGCTCCGTGAGATGTTCCTGCCGCCGGAGATGATCGACTGGCCGCTGAACGTCGCCGTGGTGCGCAGCGGCGGCCGGACGGTTCTGATCGATTCCGGGCTGGGCACCGAATTCCCGGGCTTTCCGCGCGCCGGACAGCTGGCGACCCGGCTCGTCGCGGCGGGCATCGACCCGGCGTCGGTGACCGACGTGGTGCTCACCCACCTGCACATGGACCACATCGGCGGGCTGCTCGTCGAGGGGCTCCGCGGCCGCCTGCGCGAGGACGTGCGGGTGCACCTGGCGGCGGCCGAGGCGGAGTTCTGGCAGGCTCCCGATTTCTCCCGGACTGTCATGCCGGAGCCGATCCCGGAGGTGCTGCGCACGACCGCCACGCGGTTCCTCGACGTGTACCGCGGCCAGTTGCGTCCGTTCGAGACGGAGCACGAGGTGGCGCCGGGCGTGCGGATCTGCCGCACCGGCGGGCACACGCCCGGCCACAGCATCGTCCGGCTGGAGTCCGGCGGCGACCGGCTGACCTTCGCCGGAGACGCGGTGTTCCAGCCCGGGTTCGAGAATCCGGACTGGTACAACGGTTTCGAGCACGACCCCGAGGAGTCGGCGCGGGTCCGGATCCGGCTTTTGCGGGAGCTGGCGGCCAGCGGCGAGCAACTGGTGGCCACACACCTGCCGTTCCCGTCGGTGTGCCATGTGGCGGTCGCGGGCACCGCGTTCCGTTTCGTGCCGACGGTGTGGGACTACTGACCGGGCGGCCGCTTCTTTGACTGGGTCCCCGGGCGCGGTTTCGCTTCGCGCCCGGGGAACCCGCCCGGCGCATGACGTCTGCACCAGCGCGTGAACTTGTGGTAAGCAAGCGGGCTATGCGCGGAAAGATGATGCGCGGCCTGGCGGTCGCCGCGATGAGCCTGCTGACCTGCCTCGCCGCCGCACCGCCGGCGCCTGCCGCACCGGAGCCGAAGGCACCGCCCGAGTTCGTCGCCCTGCGCGACGTCGACCCGACTATCGTGCAGGAAATCCGCTACATCACGCCGCACAACTTCACCGGCGCGCCGGTCGACGGCTACCGGCAGCCGATGTGCATCCTGACCCGGGACGCCGCGGTCGCGCTGCACAAGGCGCAGCTGTCGTTCCTGCGGCAGGGCTACACGCTGAAGGTGTACGACTGCTACCGCCCGCAGCGTGCGGTCGACAACTTCGTGCGCTGGGCCGAGGACCTGTCCGACCTGCGGATGAAAGCGGAGTTCTACCCGCGCGTGGACAAGGACCGGCTTTTCGAGGACGGCTACATCGCGGCGAAATCCGGCCACAGCCGGGGAAGCACGGTGGACCTGACGCTCGTCCGCCTCCCGGCGTTCCCGACGCGGCCGTACCACCCCGGCGAACCGCTGAAGCCTTGCTACGGCCCGAAAACCGAGCGGTTCCCGGACAACTCGCTCGACATGGGCACCGGCTTCGACTGCTTCGACACCCTCGCGCACACGCTCGACCCGCGGATCGTCGGGAAGCAGAAGGCGAACCGGATGCTCCTGCTGCACGGGCTGGAGCGGGCCGGGTTCAAGAACCTGCCCGAGGAATGGTGGCACTACACGTTCCAGCCGGAGACGTTCCCGGACACCTATTTCAATTTCCCGATCTGGCGGAGGTCGCTGCGTTGCCCGGTGGGCTAGCTTGCCGTGAGGGTTCCCCTCACGGACTCTGATTCCCAATGCCAGGAACTCAAGCCGCGCGGCCTCGGCCCGCTGACCGTCCATAAAGGACACCAGCGGCACCGAAATGCCCGATATGTCACCATGTGACCGTGTCTTGAAGTCCGTGAGGGGAACCCTGAGGGAATCAGATTCCCTCAGGGTTCCCCTCACGGACCATCATCCGGCTTCCGCTCCCGGGTCCGGGGCCCACAGCGACCTGCGCTCAACCGGACCGAACCAGCCGAGCTGGGGAAACAAGCCGGAAGCGCGTCCACATCACAACCTTAAGTTCCTGGCATTGACTCTGATTCCCGCAGGGTTCCCCTCACAGCACGCGGCATCCTCGCGCAGCCGCTCCGAAGCGGCCCGCTAGGACTGGGGCAGCCGGGTCGCGACGACCCCCGCGACTGACTTCGCGGTGTCGCAGATAGCGGTCAGATTGCCTTTGTCCGCCTCGTCGGTGATCTCGACCAGCACGACCTCGTCCCGCCGGTCCGGTGTTCCTTCCTGCGTCGGGAGAGCTGGCGAGTACGTGTGGTAGACGACGGTGACATCGCACATGTCGCCAGCGGTTTCGTGCGGATCGACGTACGCCAGCCGCCCGCCGACGGTGGTGCGGGTCTGGCCGTCCGGCGCGTTCGTGGACAGCGGCCACTGCCGGTCGTAGTAGAGGTCGACCGACTTCGCGTCGTGCCCCCACGAACAGGCCCAGTCCGCGAAATACCGGTCGACCGGGTAGTCCGGCCCGACGGTCCGGCGCAGCGTGGCGTCGTCGACCAGCGTGCAGGCGTCCGTCCGTGCCAGCGAATCCGGCGGGAACGGCTGGGCACGGCGGGCGATCGGGCCGCGGGCCACTCGCGCGTAGGCGTCGCCGACGACCGCGTCCGACATCGCGCACAGCTGCGGCGCGGCGGCACTGTCGGAGCGGACCGAACTCACCGTGACGACGCTGAGATCGGGCAGGGTGAACGAACGGCGGCACTTCCCGGAGTCGGGATTCGGCCGCTGGATCTCGCCGAGCTTGCCGCGGACCGGCGGCACCTGCGGGTACTCCTCGGGTCCGGACAGTTCGAGGCTGGTCACGATCGTGCCGCCGCCGTCGGGCAGGCTCGTGTTCAGGTCGCAGCGGGCGAACGTGCCGAGGTTCGGTTCGAGGAAGACTTTGCCGTACTGGCTCAGGGAATTCACCGACAGCAGCGAGCACGGATCCGCGGTGTGCGGGTCGCCGACGAGGTCCGGCGACGGCGGTGCGGCCGTCGCGTTCGCGGGCGGTGCGTCGTCGCGGGTGAAGACGAGAAACCCGGCAGTCAGCAGGACAATCGCACCCAGCGCCGCGCCGATGAGCACTGGCCGCTTGGGTTTCTTCACTGCGCGGGGTACCGGGGAGCCGCGCAGGAAGCCCTCGACCTCGACCGCGGTCGGGCGGCTTTCCGGCTGACGGCTGAGCATCGCCTGCAACGCGGGCCTGAGCTCACGAGCGTTGCGCGGCGATTCGGGTGTCCCTTCCGCAGCCCGGCGCAGCTGCGCGAACGGGCCGTTTTCCCCGGTGCCCCAAGGGGAACCGCCCTCGACGGCGGCGAACAGCGTCGCCCCGAGCGAGAAGACGTCCGACGCGGCGGTGGCCGCCTCGCCGTTCGCGACTTCCGGCGCGAGGTACCCCGCGGTGCCGCCGATGCGGGCGCTGTCGGTGAGCGTGACCTCGTGACCGCGGGAAATGCCGAGGTCGGCGAGCTTGGCGGTGCCGTCGTCGGCGACCAGGACGTTGCCCGGGGTGAGGTCGCGGTGCACCATGCCGCGCGCGTGCATCGCGGCGAGCGCGGCCGCGATCTGCACGCCGACCGCGGCGGCTCGCTCGGGTGTCAGGACGCCGTCGGCGTGCACGATCTCGGCCAGGCTGCGCGCCGGGAGGTACTCCATGACGAGCCATCGGTCGGAGCCGTCGGAAACGGAGTCGTAGACCGCGACGATGTTCGGGTGCTGCAAGGCCGCGCCGAGCCGGGCTTCGCGGCGGATCTGCGGCTCGTCGCCGTCGAGCGACCGTTTGAGCGCGACCGTCCGCCGCAACTCGAGGTCGCTGGCCCGCCAGACGACGCCCATCCCGCCGGCTCCGAGGCGTTCCTCGAACCGGTAACGCCCGGCGATCACCTGCGGAGCAGCCACGGCGACAGCTTAAAGCGCGCTTTCCCGGACTGCCCTCTGGCCGCTCCCCTCAGCCCTCCTTCGCGGCGGACTTCCGCAATCCCCGGCGCACCAGCGGCCAGAACGCCGCGATCACGGCCAGCGACACGATGCTGGTCCACACCTGGGTGCGGGCGGAATCGTCGGTCAGCAGCATGACGACGATGATCGCCACGACGCCGAGGACGGTCAGAATGCCCAGCCACGGGTGCAGCCACATCTTGAGCTTCAGCCCGGCGCGTTCCTCCGGCGTCATCCTGTGCCGCATCCGCATCTGGGTGAACGCGATGAACGAATACACGAACAGTGCGACCAGGCCCGCGGAGTTCATGATGAAGTCGAAGATGCCGGAGTCCGGCGCGACGAAGTTGACGAAGACCGCGATGTACCCGCCGATCGTGCAGGCCACCACCGCGATGACCGGCACGCCGGATTTGCTCTTCTTCGCCACCACGCGCGGCGCGAGCCGTTTTTCGGCGAGCGCGGAGAACATCCGTCCGGCGGAGTAAAGCCCTGAGTTGAGCACCGAACACGCGGCGGTGAGCACGACCGCGTTCATCACCAGACCGGCGCCGGGGAGCCCGAACAACGTGAAGGCGTGCGCGAACGGCCCTTCCTGTTTGGGATTCGGCAGCTGGTTCCAGGGGACGATGGTGACGATCAGCAGCACCCCGCCGACGAAGAACAGCAGGATCCGCCAGATCACCGTGCTGACCGCCTGCCGCACGCCCTTGGCCGGGTCCTCGGACTCGGCCGCGGCCATCACCGCGATCTCGGTGCCGAAATAGGAGAAAATCACGATCGCGACGCCGCTGAGGATCGGCCACCAGCCGTGGGGCGCGAACCCGCCGTGCTGCCAGAGGTTCGGGACGGAGAAGCTCGCCTTCGGCCAGAGCCCGAACGCGAACAGGGTGCCGACCGCGAGGAACACGATGATCGCGGCGACCTTGATGCTCGCCAGCCAGTACTCGACCTCGCCGAACGACCGCGCGGACACCAGGTTCGTGGTGGTGAAGAACAGCAGCAGCACGACGGAGAACACCCACTGCGGCACCGCGGGGAACCATCCGCCGAGCACCGACCCGCCGACGACCGCCTCGAACGCGATCACGCCGATCCAGTAGTACCAGTACAGCCAGCCGACGAGATACCCCGCCCACTCGCCGAGCCCCACCCGGGCGTACTCCATGAACGACCCGATCGCCGGACGCGCCGCGGCCATCTCGCCGAGCATCCGCATCGCGAGGAAAACGAGGAGCCCGCCGATGAGATAGGAGAGGACGGCGGCTGGTCCGACGGCGCGCACTACGTTTCCGGAGCCGACGAAGAGGCTGGCTCCGATGATGCCGCCGAGCGCGATCATGGTGATGTGGCGGGAACGGAGCTTTTTGGGGCCGGTCTTCGATTCGGGCGGAGTGGTTTCGGCTGCGGCTGTTTTGCTCGCGGGTGACTCTGCTGAGGTCGCCGGGCGTGCAGTTGCCGCGGCTGTTTTGCTGCCGGGCGCTTCCACCGGGGGTGGTGTGCTTGCGGACGTTTCGCCCGTAGTTTCGGCCGGGGCCGTCTTGCCTCTGGCCGCGTCGGCGGGGGTGGTGTTGCGGGGAGCTGTTTCGGCCGGGACGGCTGTGCGTTCAGCTTCCTCCGCTGGGACCGCTTTGCCTGCCGTCGCATCGCCGGGCGTCGTCGTGCCTGCGGTCGCCTCGCCCGGAGTCGCCGTGCGTTCGGCTGCCTCCGTCGGGACCGCCTTCGCCTCGCCAGGGGTCGTCGTGCCCGCGGCCGCTTCGTTCGGGGTCGCCTCGCCCGGGGTGTCCGGGTTTCCCTGGCCCTGCCCGGTGATCCGATCAGCCATCGATCGATCTTCCTCTCGTTCGGCCGTGCCGTCCCGCGGTCGCGCCCCCGGCCGACAACGTTGTCGGAAACGGCCGCGGAGCTGGGCCTCGCTGACGCGGGGACAGTGTGCGGCCGCCGGGTCCGTCGAGGCTAGGTGCGAGCGGGGGCGGATGCCGCGCGGGGGAGTTGTCGATCATCCGAATGGAGCAGCATCGCGCGCCGGGTTTGCCCGGCTGTGCGCAGAGCCGCGCGGACCGGTTCGGGCCGTTGCCGCCGGAAATCCCGGCTGACCGGGGATTCGGCCGCTTGCGGGAACGCGCCGCGGGGAAGTCGGCCGCTAAGCGCAGGCGCGGACGAAGGCGGCCACGGCCGGTGCGGTTTCGTCGCTGCGGTGCAGCAGATGGAAGTCGGTCTTCAGACCAGGTTCGGCCAGCGGCCGGTACACCACGTCCGGCACCGCGGCCCGGTCCACGCCCGCCGGGGCCACCGCCAGACCGGCCTTCGCGGCGACCAGCGCGAGAACGCTCAGCGTGCTGTCGCCGCGAAACCGGGCCGGCGAGGACGGCGGGTCCGCCCCGTAGCGGCGCACTCCGTGCGGCACGAGATCGCCGTCGCCGGTGATGTATTCGATCAGCTCCTCGCCGTCGATCTGCTCGACAGTCAGCGTTTCGTGCTCGGCGAGGCGGTGTCCGGCGGGCAGCGCGACCAGGAACGACACGGAACTCGCCGGGATCGAGGCCAGCCGCGGTTCGTCGGCAGGCGCGGCGAGCGCGCTGAAGCCGACGTCCAGTTCGCCCGCGAGGATCGCGGTGCGCTGCGCCAGCGGCCCCGTTTCCCGCAATTCGATCCGGACGAGCGGCGTGGCCTGATGGAACTCGCCGATCAGGCCGGCCAGGAGGCCGCCGAACACGACCGCGCCCGCCACGCCGATCCGGACGCTTCCGGTTTCCCCGCGCAGCGCTGACCGCGCGGTGTCCCGCGCCCGTTCGGCCTGCGCGAGCACCTGCCGGGCTTCGACCAGGAACGCCTGGCCCGCGGGGGTGAGCCGGGGCCGTCGCCCGGTGCGGTCGAACAGCGGTCCGCCGAGTTCGTGTTCCAGGTCGCGGATCTGCATGCTCAACGTGGGCTGGACGACGTGCAGCCGCCGCGCGGCCGCGCTGAACCCGCCTTCCTCGGCCACCGCGACGAAATAGCGCAGGTGCCGCAGCTCCATCTCCAGCTCCTATCAGCGGTACTGATCGATGAATCAGAAACAAGTGTTTGAGCCTATCGCCGGCCAGGTCCATCGTGAAGGGACAGGCCGACGAAGAGGGGCAACGATGCGGATTGTCACGCTCGAAGAACACTGGACCGACCCGGCGGTGACCGCCGCCGGCATGTCGGCCATGCTCGACCACGTTCCCGGCTACGCGGCGGCGTTCGCCCCGGACACCGGGATGCCGTACCCGCGGCATCCCGATCTCCTGGCGGACCTGGGTTCCGCCCGGATCGCCGACATGGACCGCCACGGCATCACCACCCAGGTCCTGTCACTGGTGAACACCTTCCTGCCGGCGGACGTCGCACCGGAATTGACCGCGGCGGCGAACGACACCATGGCCAAGGCGGTCGAGGCGTTTCCGGGCCGGTTCGCCGCGTTCGCGGCCCTGCCGACAGCCGTGCCCGGCGCCGCGGCGGACGAGTTGCGCCGGTGCGTCGGCGAACTGGGCTTCGTCGGCACCATGATCATGGGGCGCACCGACGGCGAATTCCTCGACCAGCCGCGGTTCGATCCGATCCTGCGCGCCGCGAGCGAACTGTCGGTGCCGATCTACCTGCACCCGGCCCCGCCTCCGGCGCAGGTGAGCGAGGCCAACTATGCGGGCGGACTCTCGCCCGCGGTCTCCGGGGCCCTCCGGCTCGCCGCGTGGGGCTGGCATCAGGAGACGGCGGTGCACTTCCTGCACCTGGTGCTGACCGGAGTGCTCGACCGCCGTCCCGGCCTGCAGTTCGTGCTCGGCCACTGGGGCGAGTTCATCCCGTTCTACCTCGACCGGCTCGACGAGACCATGCCGAGGCGGATGACCGGGCTCGACCGGACGTTCCGCGAGTACTTCCGGGACAACGTGTTCATCACTCCCAGCGGCATGTTCAGCCAGGCCCAGCTGCGGTACTGCGCGGACACCGTCGGCGCGGACCGGATCATCCATTCCGTGGATTTCCCGATGCTCGGCAACGAGGGCGCCGGGTCGTTCCTGGCCGAATCGCATCTTTCGGCCGAGGACCAGGAAAAGATCGCCCATCGCAATGCCGACGCACTGCTCGGCCTGGCCTGATCCAGCGGCGGCTCAGTGCGGCTGGGACAGGTCCCCGGGGCGGAAGGAGTCCACTGTGGTGCTTACCGGAGTGTCCATTTCGGACTTGTGGTCTCGCGGGTAGACCCAGCGCAACGAGGCCGTCGACCCCGCTCCGGAGAAACCTCGCTCGTAGAAGATCTTGCCGTCGCTTTGGTAGCCGGAAATCGAGTAATGGTCGCCTTCGTCCTTGCGATAGGTCACGCGGCCGCCATTTCCTTCGGCCGCGGCGGCTGCGTCGGCGAGTGCTGCCGCGGCGGTCCGGCCGCCGGAGTTGGAGCCCCATACGGTGAGGGTCGCGTCGAGGGCGGTGTTGGTGAACGTCATTCCGTCGCCGTTGTCCGGGCTGTAGGGCGCGGCGGTGTAGCCCTGCGGAACGCGTGTGGTGAAGCCGAATCGCGGGTTGGTGTAGGTGTTGCTGACCGCGGGGGAAGACGAGGCTGGTGATGCGGGTGACGGGGAAGCCGTTGGGGCGCCGAGCATTGTCACGAACTTCGACTGCAGCAGATCGGAGATTTCGGCGTACGGAACGGTCACGGTCTCCTTCCCCGCCGCCGTGACGCAGCCGAGGTCGTACCACAGGATTTCGAATTCGGCCCCAGCCTTGGTGAATCCGATCGAGGCTCCCGGAACGTGCCCGCGTGCCGGGACCCGGTCGGCGGCGTCGATGGTGGTTTTCCGGCCTTGTTCGTCGACGGACGCCAGCTCGCAGAAACCGTTCCTGGTGTGCGGTTCGATGCGGTCGGTCAGCGTTTTCATTCCGGCCGCGGTGAGCACTTCGGGCCGGAACATGTCCTGGGGGCCGATCGGGTTCCCGGTGCCGAGGTCGACGGTGACGGTTTCCGGGAACCGCCACGTCGTGTGCCACAGCACTTTCGAGTCGAGGTCGTGGTCGTAGCGGACGGAAAGCAGGCTCGGGGTCTGCAGGAGGATGTGCGCGGTCGATCGCGCGACGGGTGTTTCCCCGGCTTCGGTGAACTGCTGCTGCCAGTCCGGATAGGACCGTGCGTCGCGAATGGCCTTCAGCCGCTTGTCGATCGGGGCGCGCAAGGCGTCGTTGATGCGTTTCCGCACGGCGGCGTCCGGTCCGCCGGACACTTGCGGATACTGGAGGTTGTAGGTGATCGGGAGGGCCTGGTCGCGTCCGGAATCGGTCTGGATCGCCACCGTGAGCGCCGCGGGAGCCGGTGGGTCGTCCTGGCGGTTGAAGACCAGGATTCCGCCCGTGACCAGGGCGCCGACGACCACCAGCACGGCGATGACCTTGCCGACGATCACCGCGGTCGCGCCCGCTCCGGTTCCCGTGGCAGGCACTCCCGCCGCCACCGCACCGGCACCTGCTCCGATCGGCGCGGCGGCCGTTCCAGCCGTGGTCAGGAGAGCCAGCGGCGTGAGCGCGGTCAGGGCGGCGGCCGAGGCGGCGAGGCGCTTCCAGCCGCGTTTCTCCCAGTCCTTTCCGTAAGCCTTGCGCGCGACGGTCTCCAATTCGGCCACGAAAGCGTCCGCTGTGGACGGTCGCCACGCCGGATCCTTCGCCATGCCGCGCGCGATCAGCGGACGCAACTCCTCGGGCACCGCGTCGAGCGGTACGGGGGCTATCTGGTGCAGCGAACGCAATTCGTCGGTGGTGGTCGCCTCGAACGGCTGGTGTCCGGTGACGCATTGGTAGAACACACAGGTCGCGGCATACACATCTGTGGCTGGCATGCCTGGTTGACCGGCCCACTGCTCAGGCGCCATGTACGACGGGGAACCGGCGGTCAGTCCGTTGTGTCCGTCCAAAGTGGCCAGTCCGAAGTCGACCAGTTTCGACTGGCCTTCCCGCGACACCAGGACGTTTCCCGGTTTGTAATCGCGATGGACGACTCCGGCGGCGTGCGCGTCGGCGAGACCGAGCAGCGAACCTTTGAGAATGGCCAACGCGGATTCGGGGGCGAGAACGTTTTCCGTCGCCAGGAGCGCGCGCAAAGACACGCCGGGCACGGCCTCCATCACCAGTGCCGCGCCCTGCGGTGTCTCGACGAAGTCGAACAGCCGCACGACATGCGGGCTTCGGACGCCGGACAACAGCCACGCCTCGCGCCGGAACCCGGCCGCGATGTCCGGGTCGGCGAGGTACTCCGCGAGAAGGTATTTGATCGCCACCATGCGGCCGGATTGCTGATGTTTGGCCAGCACGACGCGCCCGAAGCCGCCGACGCCGAGCACGTCGACCTCGGTGAACCCGGGCACCTGCCAGGTGTCGCTCATCCCCGCCGCTTCCCCTCTCCCGCGAGGCCCGCCCGCGGTTCGGCGAGATCGTACTCCGGAAATGTGGCATCGGGTGTGGAGTTGTCACATTTGTGCCTCGGTCGTGGGAAGCGCGGGGATCGGACCGTCTTGGTTCGATTTTGGCGGGTCGGGGCTTGCGTTCGTCAGTTTTGTGCTTCGGCGGACGGCGCATTCGGTGCTCGGTTCGCTGCTCGGCAACCGGCTCATAGGCGGTGTCGAGGGGTCACACTTGTGAGCCGGTTCGGCGGAGGGGCCAGCAGGCGGATTCCTTGCTCGGTGGCGCGGTAGCGGACTGTGCGGCGACTGGGCTGGTGGTGCGTGGGGGTCGATGCGGTTGGGGCCGTCACCTTTGCGGTTCGCCCGAGGGGTTCAGCAGGCGGACGCCCTGTTCGGTGGTGCGGTACAGGACTTCGCGACCGGACCGTCGCCCGGTGACCAGGCCGCTGTCGCGCAGGACTCGGAGGTGTTGCGACACCGCGCTCGGCGAGACGTGCAGGGCTTCGGCGAGGTCGGTGGTCGTGGCGGGGGAGCGCAGTGTCTCCAGGAGTTCGGCCCGGCGTCGGCCCAGGAGGCGGACCGCGGGTTCGGCCGGGCGGCGTTCGGCGGCTGTCCACAATGCACCGCTGCCACGGGCCGGGTAGCGGATCGTGGTCTGGGTGGTGGTGTGCAGTTTGATCATCACCCACGGCGGACCGAGCACGACCGGCGAGAGCACCAGTCCGCCGGAAGGACGGCCGGGCGAGGGACGGTGGTCGCCGTGGAGGGCGAGCTGGCTGGTGGACCAGGTGAGCTCGGTGTGCAGGTCGGCGAAGAGACGGCCCGCGCCGCCGTCGGCCCATTGTCTGGCGCGGTAGGCGATGTCGGCGTCGAGGACGGCGCGCAGCCGGGCCCAGTGCGGTGCGATCAGGCGGTCGTGCGCCTGGCGGAGTTCTTCGGCGATCGCGCGGAGCCCGGCCGCGGGATCGTCGGCGAGGGCTCGGGCCGGGACGGGCAGGCGGTCGCCGAACACTCCGTGCAGGCTGCGCCGGACCTCGCTCGCGGTGGTCTGGCACATCGCGGCCAGCGCCTCGTCGATCGTGCTAGCCGCGCGGGCCGGTGCGGGCAGCAGGAACTGCGGCCAGCTGGTCCGGCCGGTGACGAGCAACGGCCACGTCCAGGACAGATCCAGCGGACGGCCGGCGAGTTCGCTCGCGGCCCAGCGGGTCCACCGCCCGTGGCGGGTCCGGCCCCAGCAACCGGCCAGGGTCTGCAGGCCTGAGACCGTCTCGGACAACGGCGAGACGGCGAGCCTGGTGGCGGCCAGGTCGTCGATGCTCAGATCGAGGGTCAACGGCACGTCGCGATTATGCGTCACTTGGCGGCTGGCGAGGCGGGATCGGCGGGTTTGCCGACTTGGCGGGTGGGTTGTGCGGGGATGGCTGGCGAGGCGGGATCGGCGGGTTTGCCGACTCGGCGGGTGGGTTGTGCGGGGATGGCTGCGGCTCGATCGGTGCCCGGACGGAAGCAGCGGGGTTGGCCAAGCTCGGTGGTGGTCTTGGTTGTTGTCGTCTGCCCGCGCGGTGGCGGTGCCCGGTGGTTGTCCGGCGGGATGCGGTGGGTTGGTTGAGTTCGGTGGTGGTCTTGCTGTGCGACAGGCACCCGGTGCTCAGGCACCAGCGGCGGGCTGGCCGAACCATCGGGCGAGGTGGTCGTTCAGGTCCTGCTGGTCGTCGCCGATCCACGCGACGTATCCGTCCGGGCGGAGCAGAAGGGCCGGAGCGTCCAGGGCCGCGGCGGGGTCTGCGACGAGGTCGATGCGGTCGGCCCAGCCCTCGACGGTCAGTCGTTCCGTGCGGTCGAGCAGCAGGCCTCGGCCCTGATGGAGGCGGTCGTAGAGGCGGCCTTGTTTCAGGTCGAGGTCGGGGAGGCGGCGGCCTAGCAGGTCGGGGCCTTCGCCGAAGTCGTAGCGGATGTCGATCGCGGTGATTTTCCCGATCAGGCGGCGGTTGACGTCGTCGAAGTCCATCAGTTCGGTGAGCAGCTTCCGCACGGCCCGCGGCCCGGCGTCGGCGGACGACAGTTCCATCTGGGCGCGGGTGTTGTCCAGGACGTCCGCGGCGACCGGATGGCGTTCGGTCTGGTAGGTGTCCAGTAGCGGTGCCGGGGCCCAGCCGCCGATCTGTGCGGCCAGTTTCCAGCCGAGGTTGAACGCGTCTTGGACGCCCAGGTTGAGGCCCTGCCCGCCGGTGGGCGGGTGGATGTGCGCGGCGTCGCCGGCCAGCAGGACCCGGTCGACGCGGTAGCGTTCGGCCAGGCGGGTGGCGTCGCCGAAGCGGGACAGCCAGCGCGGGGAGTGGACGCCGAAATCGGTTCGGGCGATGGCGTGCAGTTGCTGTTTGAAGTCCTCGAGAACGGGCGGTTCAGCGCTGATTCCCGCAGCCGGGATCACCACGCGGTAGACGCCCTCGCCTAGTGGGCTCAGCATGAAGCGCTTGTCGGTCTCGCGGATCTCGGCGACCTTGGCGGCGATCTCCTCCTGTGCCGCGGTCGCGGGCATCTCGCCCATCAGGGTCTCGGTCCGCGAGGGTTCGCCGGGGAAGCCGACGCCGAGCAGCTTGCGCACGGTGCTGCGCGCGCCGTCGCAGCCGACGAGGTAGCGCGACCGCAGACGTTCGCCGTCGGTCAGTTCGACGGTCACTCCGTCCTCGTCCTGCTCGAAACTGGCGACTGCGCGGCCGTGCCGGACTTCCGCGCCCAGGTCGACCGCGTGGTCTTCGAGCAGGCGGACGACGACTGGCTGCGGGATGCCCAGCAGGTACGCGGAATCGAGGCCCTCGGGGGCGGGTTGGGGGATGCCGGCGAAGATGCCGCCGACGGGACGTTGTCGTCCGCGTTCGAGGACGCGCTCCAGCAATCCGCGCATCGCGAGCTGTTCGAGGCTGCGGATGTGCAGGCTGACGATGCGGGCGAGCGGGAGCGGCTCGGTTTCCTTCTCCACGACGAGGACCCGCACGCCGTGCAGCCGAAGCTCGGCGGCGAGCGTCGCGCCGGTCGGGCCGCAGCCGGAGATGATGACGTCGATCATGAACCACCTGTTCGTTCGGTTCTTTTAGCGGCAGCGCGGTTGATTGCCGGGTATCCGGACGCGGAGCGGAGATGCGCGACTGGTGTGCGTCCAGCCGTGGAGCGGGGGTGCGTGGCTGGTGTGCGTTCAGCCGTGGAGCGGGGGTGCGTGGCTGGCGTGCGCTCAGCCGTGGAGCGGAGACGCACGGCCGGTGTGCGTCCAGCCGCGGTGTGCCTGGTCGTCGCCAGACCAGCCGCCGTCCGCTCAGCTGCGTGGTGCTCGGCTGCGGCGCGCTCGACCGCCCGTCCAGCCGCGGTGCGTCCAGCCGTCGTGTGTCCACGTCGGCAGGTGCGGACGCGGGCGGGCACGTCGGGCTGGTTCCGGATTCGCGCAGGACTTGGCATCGGCGGGTCAGTCTGCGGCACGGGGGAACCCGCGGCAAGCGAAATACAACGACGGCACACCACGAAACTTTCGATGTAGCTCCAGCCTACATGATGGCGAACACATGTTCGAGTCGGGAACCATCGCTCACATGAAGGAATCCGGCTCCCGCACCAAGCTCCCCGCCGCGTACTGGCGGCTGTGGTGGGCCTCGGCGGTGGACAACGTCGGCGACGGGATCTTCGCGGCCGCCGTTCCGCTTTTGACGGTCACGATCACGCGCGATCCGGTGCTGGTCTCGGTCGTCTCGGCGACGACGTACCTGCCCTGGCTCCTGCTCTCCCTTCCCGCGGGCGCGCTCGTGGACCGGCGTGATCGGGTCGGCTTGTTGTGGCGGTCGCAAGCGATGCAGGCGGCGATCGTCGCGGTGGCCGCCGCGATGATTTGGCTGGGGCGGATCGACATCGCGGGTCTCGCGGTCATGGGGTTCGCGCTCAGTGCGTGCGAGGTCGTGTTCGCCAACGCGTCGCTCGCGGTGGTGCCCGACCTTGTCTCCGAGGCGCAGCTGCATCGGGCGAACGGCAGTCAGTACGCGGTCGCCAACGCCGGGCAGTTGTTCGTCGGGCCGCCGATCGGCAGTCTGCTGTTCGCGGTCGCGGCGGCATTGCCGTTCGGAGTGGACGCGGTGTCGTTCGTGGTGTCTGCGGTATTGCTGGCGACCCTCCCGAGGCGTCCGTTGCCGCGGGTTGAGCAGCCGCCGATGCGGGTCGCGGTGGCGGAGGGGGTGCGCTGGCTCGGACGGCATCGGCTGTTGCGCGCGTTGGCGGGGCTGCTGGCGGTGAACACGTTCTGCTACCAGCTCGGCAATGTGACGGTCGTGCTGCTCGCGACACAGATCTTGCACGTCGGCGAGCGCGGTTACGGCGTGCTGCTCGCGGGGGCCGCGGTCGGGAGTGTGCTCGGCGGGATGGTCAACGCGCGGGTCGTGGCGAAAATCGGGGCGCTACAAGCGTTGCTGACCGCCTTGGTCGCCAATGCGGTGATCTTCGTGTTGATCGGTACCAGTCCGAACGCGGTCATTCTTGGGATACTGCTGGGGATTAACGGATTCGCCACGACGCTCTGGAGTGTGGTCACGGTCAGCCTGCGCCAGCAGGCGGTGCCGACGGAACTGCGCGGGCGCGTGCACAGTGTCTACCGGATGCTGGGCTGGGGACTGATGCCGCTGGGATCGCTGGCGGGCGGGCTGGTCGCGGACGTGCTCGGCGTCCGGGCGGCGTATCCGGTGGCGGGGGCGGTGCGGGGAGTCGCGCTGGTTGTCGCGTTGCCGGTGCTTCTTTCGGCGATGCGGAGCGGGCGGTCGTCCGAATGACGGGCACCCGGGAAAAGTGACGGAAATGTCCTCAGTGGACATTCTGCGGCGTCACACGGGGTGATCGTCAATGGGCGGGCAACCGGCCGTATGGCTTTCTTTACTGTCCTTCTTGGAATAGTCCGCTTATTGGCAGTCTGCCGACAACGGGCATTTACTCCGCGCCCTCAAGAAGGCGGTTCCGCTGTTCGGCTATTGGTCGCGGAGAAGCTGCAACGTTTCGCTCGGCGGCGGCGACTGTGCGGGCGGAGGTGCTTGTGGCGGAATCGGCGGAGGCAGTGCGCACTCGAGCGGGACCGAAACACTGGAGGCGCGGGCGGCCTGGCGGTAAGTGCTACTGCCGTCGCACGCCATTCGTGTGGTGGTTCGCCGGGAAGGAATTCCGCGAGGCGGGGAGCTGCCGGAATCTTCCGGTGATCGGGTGAGGTTTAGCGGGCGGATTCCCCGATTCCCTGAGATCGACTTGTCGCGCTACCTGTCCGGGGACGTTATCGGCGACGGCGGGAGGTGATCTTTTCCCGTGCTGACACCGGAGGCGGGCGCGCGGCGGCGATGTTGCTGCGGTCGGTGTAACGGCGAGGGCTGTTGGCACCAGTTCTTTGGTGGTGATCGCCGTTCCGGCGGCGTCGGGAAAGGCGGGTTTACGCTGGTCGGCGCAACGGGAATCGGTGCCGTGCGCGGGAGGAAGATCCGCCGAATGCGAAGGCTGATCTTCCGGTTATCTGTCTTCGCCCCGAGGTGTGAGTCCGTTGTTCATATTTTAGAATGGTCTCGGCAATGTGTGACGCTGGGTGCGAAGCGGCGTATGCGGGAGTCCTTCGTTTGGCGGTTGCTGGAGTGCAACCGAGCTAGGCAGGGTATGGATTCCAGCGCGGGTTTGGGCTCGATGGCGTCCGCGTTGTGCTGGGGCTAGTGCCGCGCGAGCAGGGGGCAATTCCTCGTGCGGCTCCTACGAGTATTCGAAAGGTCTGGTCATGCACTCCCGGAAAGAAAGATTCGAAGTCCCGAGACCGCGCCCGGTGCCCGGCGTCGGCTGTGCGGACCGGCTGGCGGCCGTGCTCCCTCGGCTGGCCGTCCGGCATCGGGTGCCGGGAGCGCAGGTCGCGGTCTGGGCCGGCGGCGAGACCGCAGTGGTCCAGACCGGTGTCGCGAGCCGCGGCAGGCCGATGCGGGAGAGCTCGTGCGTGCCGATCGGCTCGATCACCAAGGTGGCGACCGCGACGCTGGCGATGGTGCTCGTCTCGGACGGCGATCTCGAGCTGGACCAGCCGGTCGGCGAGATCCTCGGCGACCCGGGGCTTCCCGGTTCGCTGACCCTGCGCGGGCTGCTGAGCCACACCACCGGGCTGCCCTCGGACCCGGCCGACGCCGCCGGGTCGTGCCGGAAAGAGGTGCGGGCCGCGGAGTTCGTCTGCGAGCCGGGGACCGCGTTCTCCTATTCCAACCTCGGCTACGCGCTGGTCGGCGAGCTGATCGAAGACGTCACCGGGATGGGCTGGCGCCAGGCGGTCGAGTCGATCCTGTTGCGGCCCTTGGAGATCGCGCCGGTCTACGTCGACAGCCCGGGCATCGCGACCGGGCACGCGCGCGACGGCGAGCGGCCGCTTGCGCAGGTGCTGCCGCCGATGCTGGACCCGGCGGGCGCGCTCGCGCTCAGCGCCCGCGACCTCGTCGCGCTCGGGCGGGTGCACCTCGGCAAACCGGGGTTGCTCGACGTCGTGACGGCGAGTGACCTGCATCGCCCGGTGCCGGGCGCGGAACCGTTCGGCCTCGCGGACGGCTGGGGGCTCGGGCTGGCCTGCTTCGGGGACGAGGAATCCCGCTGGCTCGGACACGACGGGACGGCCGACGGCACCTCGTGCCACCTGCGGATCGACCAGGCCGGCGCCTGCGTGCTCGCGCTGACCGCCAACGGCGCCGGGGGCACCGACCTCTGGCACGACCTGGTAGCCGAGCTGCCGGAATTCGGCCTCCCGCCCCAGCGCGTCCAGGTCGCGGAATCCTGCCCGGTTCCCCTGCCGGACGGCGATTACGGAAGTTTCCGCAATGGCGCCATCGGGTACACGATCCGTCCGGACGCCCTCGGCGGCGCGTGTCTCGACGTGGACGGCGACGTTTTCCCCGAACTGACCCGGTACGCCGACGGCACGTTCACCGTCCGCGATCCGGCGACCGGCCGCGCCACCCCCTGCGGCCGGTTCCGCGGCGAACCCGGCGCGGCGACGGCCGTCGAAATCGGCGGCCGGCTCGCGCGGCGGTGCTGAGCAGCCCGTAGCACTCTTCGTCCCCACCCGCGCCAGGCGGGATCCCTTGGTGTGCCCGGAAGGTAGCGAGAAACGATGACCGCCCAAGACATCCCGGCCGAAACGGATGTGACCGCCACTCTGCCGGAGCTGTTCGCCGCACAGGCGCGGTCGGCTCCGGACGCCGTCGCCGTGGAGGGCGCGGCGGCCCGGCTGACGTACGCCGAACTGGCCGACGAGGCGGGGCGGCTCGCCGCGTACCTGCTGCGGCTGGGGCTGCGCGCGGAGGACCGGGTCGGGGTGCTGGCGGAACGGTCGGCAGGGCTGATCGTCGCGGAACTGGCCGTGGTCGCCGCCGGCGGCGCGTACGTGCCGCTCGACCGGCGCGCGCCGGACAGCCGGTTGCGGACGCTGCTGGTCGAAGCCGGGGTCACGGTGCTGCTGACCGACGACCCGGTCCGCGCCGCGGAAATCCACAGTGGACAGATCGCGGTGCTCGGACGGCCGTTGCCGCAAGCGGATTTCCCTTCGGGGGCGGTGCATCCGGACAACCTGGCGTATCTGGTGCACACGTCCGGATCGACCGGCAAGCCCAAGGGCGTCGCGGTCCGGCACCGGGACGTCGCGGCGCTCGCGGCTGACCGCCGATTCGCGGGGGATGCGCATCGGCGCGTGCTGTTGCACTCGCCGGCCGCTTTCGACGCCTCGACCTATGAAATGTGGGTGCCGTTGCTGACCGGCGGCACCGTCGTGGTCGCGCCGCCCGGCGACCTCGACGTCGAGAGCCTCCGCGAGGTCATCTCCCGGTACGACGTCGGTGCGATCTGGCTGACGGCGGGCCTGTTCCGGGTCGTCGCGCAGGAAGCGCCGGACTGTTTCCAGGGCGTGCGAGAGGTCTGGACCGGTGGCGACGTCGTCCCGGCCGGGGCGGTGCGGCGGGTGCTGCGCGCCTGCCCCGGCGTCACCGTGGTCGACGGGTACGGCCCGACCGAGACCACCACCTTCGCGACGGCCCACGCGGCCCAGTCGGCGGACGTGACGGCGATGCCGATCGGCCGCCCGCTGGACGACGTCCGCGCGTATGTGCTGGACGACGCGCTGAACCCAGTAGCTCCCGGTGAACCCGGCGAGCTGCACCTGGCCGGTGCCGGGCTCGCGCGCGGCTACTGGGCGCGTCCCGGCGCGACGGCGGAGAAGTTCGTCGCCGACCCCGGTGTGCCCGGCGAGCGGATGTACCGCACCGGCGACGTGGTCCGCTGGAACGACGAGGGCGAGCTGGAATTCCTCGGCCGCACTGACGACCAGGTCAAGATCCGCGGTTTCCGGGTGGAACTCGGCGAAATCGAGACCGTGCTCGCCGCGGACGACACCGTCGCGGAGGCCGTGGTCGTCGCGCGGGCGGATGGCCCAGCCACGAAGCGTCTGGTCGCGTACGTCGTGCTGGTGCCGGATGCGCCGCGAAAGGACCTGAAAACCGTTGTCGCGGCAGTATTGCCGGACTATCAGGTGCCTTCGGCGATTGTCGTGCTGGACGAGCTTCCGTTGAGCGCCAACGGAAAGGTCGACCGGAGAGCGCTGCCCGCGCCGTCAGCGGAATCGGCAGACGGCGGAGCTGAGCCGCGGACGGACATCGAACGCGTGGTCGCCGAGATCCTCGCTGAAGTGCTGGGCCTGGACCGGATTGGCGTCGATGACGATTTTTTCGCCCTGGGGGGTGATTCGATCCTGGCGGTGCAGGCGTTGTCCAGGTTGCGCCGGAAGTTCGGCGCGGATCTCTCGGCGCGGGCGCTGTTCGACGCGACCAGCGTGGAAAAGCTCGCGCTGCACCTGGAAAACGGCCCGCGAGCCGAGCAGGCGATCCCGGTCGCGTCGCCGGCTGAGCTGCTTCCGCTGTCCCCGGCGCAGCGGCGGTTGTGGTTCCTCGACGAAATGACCGGCGGCAGCTCCGAATACAACACCGGTGTCGGGATCCGGCTGTCCGGCTCGCTTGACCTCGCGACTCTGCGCGGCGCGCTGGCCTCCCTGTGCGTGCGGCACGAATCGCTGCGCACGACCTTCGATTCCGTTGACGGGCAAGGGATGCAGCGGATCGCGCCGACGGGGGAGATCCCGTTGAGGATAGCGGATTCCGCCCCGGACGACGACGTGCTGAAGGCCGAGCTGAGTGCGCCATTCGACCTGCGAACGGGACCGTTGACCCGAGCCGTGCTGTTCCCTTCCGGCCCGGACGAGCACCTGCTTGTGTTGTGCCAGCACCACATCGTCACTGACGGCCGGTCGATCGCGGTGCTCACCGACGAACTTCTCGACCTGTACAGCGGCAAGACCCTGCCCCCGCTGCCGCTCGGCTACCAGGACTACACCCGGTGGCGTCTGGCGTCCGAACGTCTCGACCAGCTCGGCTACTGGCGCGAAACCCTCGACGGCCTGGAACCGCTCGCGCTCCCGACCGACCGTCCTCGGCCTCCGCAGCGCACCACCGAAGGCGCGGTGCACCGGCACGATCTGCCCGCCGACCTGGTGCGCCGGGTCGCGGAAGCGGGCCGGGCGCGGGGCGCGACGTTGTTCATGACCCTGACCGCCGCGATCCAGACGGTCCTGGCTGCTTACAGCGGCCAGCGAGACGTCGCGGTCGGCACGGCGGTGTCCGGCCGCGACCGGGCCGAACTGGAGCCGTTGACCGGATTCTTCGTCAACACGCTCGTGCTGCGGTCCTCAGTGGACGGTGCGCGGCCGTTCGACCGCTTCCTGGCGGAGTTCCGCGAGACCGTGCTGGCCGCGTTCGCGCACGGCGACGTCCCGTTCGACCGCGTGGTGGAGGAAATCCAGCCCGAACGCGACCCGTCGCGGACGCCGTTGGTGCAGGCCGTCGTCGTCCTGCAACGCCCGCTGGTGTCGGAACGGACGGTCGCCGGGCTGCGGGTCAGCGAGTACGCGCTGCCCCGGCCCTCGGCGCGGTTTGACCTGGTGGTGGAGTTCTGGCCGCGACCCGACGGCCTGCGCGTCACCGTCGAGTACGCCACCGCGCTCTTCGACGCTGCCACGATCAAACGTCTCGCACGGAGCCTGGAAGTGCTGCTCACCGGGATCGCCGCCGACCCGTCGCGGCCGGTGGGCGACCTCCCGCTGCTCACCGCCGAAGACCGCCGGTTCCTGCTGCCGAGCCAGCTGGAGAACACGCCCGCCGAGACAGTGCCGGAGCTGTTCGACCGACGCGCCGAGCAAAGTCCACACGCCGCAGCCGTGGTGTGCGGCGACATCAGCCTGAGCTACGCGGAGCTGCAGGCGAGGGCGAACCGCCTCGCGCAGCACCTGATCCGGCGCGGCATCAGGCCGGAAGAGCGGGTCGGCGTGCTGCTGGACCGCTCGGCCGATCTCGTCGTGGCCGTCCTGGCGATCCTCAAGGCAGGCGCGGCCTACCTGCCCTTGGACCTGCGAGCCCCGGCCGACCGCCTGCGCCGCGTCCTCGACGGAGTATCGCTGGTGCTCACCGACGACACCTGGCACGACACCGCCGTCGCCGTCCACAAGGGAATCTCTCTGTCCGTGAAGGGCTCCTTGAGGGAATCTGATTCCCTCAAGGAGCCCTTCACGGACCTCAGCCCGAACAACCTGGCCTATGTCGAGTACACGTCCGGGTCGACTGGTGTCCCGAAGGGCGTGGCCGTGCGGCACGCGGACGTCACCGCACTCGCGACTGACCCGCGCTTCGCCAGCCACGAGCGGGTCCTCCTGCATTCCCCGCTGGCCTTCGACGCGTCCACCTACGAGCTGTGGGTGCCGCTGCTCAACGGCGGCACCGTGGTCGTCGCGCCACCCGGCGACCTGGATGCCGAGGTGATCCAACGGCTGGTCACCAAACACCACATCACCGCCCTCTGGCTGACCGCCGGACTGTTCCGCCTCTTCGCCGAGGAAACGCCCGAATGCTTCGCCGGACTGCGCGAGGTCTGGACCGGCGGCGACGTCGTGCCGCCGCCCGCCGCGCAACGGGTCCTCGACAGCTGCCCCGGCATCGCCGTCGTGGACGGTTACGGCCCGACCGAGACCACCACCTTCGCCACGTCCTTCCGGATCACCTCCGAGGTCCCCGACGTCATCCCGATCGGCACGCCGCTGCGAGACGTCCAGATCAACGTCGTCGACGACCGGCTCCGCCTGCTGCCGCGCGGCGCCGCCGGCGAGATCTGCATCGCCGGGGCCGGGCTCGCGCGCGGCTACTTCGACCAGCCGGGCCTGACCGCCGACCGGTTCGTCGCCGATCCGTTCGGCAACCCGGGGGACCGGATGTACCGGACCGGCGACCTCGGCCGGTGGCGCACCGACGGGACGCTCGAATTCCTCGGCCGCGTGGACGACCAGGTCAAGATCCGCGGCTTCCGCGTCGAACCGGCCGAGATCGAACGCGCGCTGGCGGCCGGGGAAGACGTGGCACAGGCGTACGTGACCATCCGGGCCGCCGGCGGACGCAAGCAGCTGGTCGGTTACGTGGTCCCGGCAACCGTGGACACCGAGGCGCTCCGCCACGCCGTCGCCCGCACGCTGCCGGACTACATGGTGCCGTCGGTGCTCGTCCCGATGGCCGAACTGCCGCTCACCGCCAACGGCAAGGTCGACCGCCGCGCACTGCCGGAGCCGCAGACGTCCAGCGAGCGGACAGTCGCCCCTCGCACCGAACGGGAGGCGGTGCTCGCCGGGATCTGGGCCGACGTGCTCGGCCTCGACCGCGTCGGCGTGGACGACAACTTCTTCGCCCTCGGCGGCGATTCGATCCTGAGCATCCAAGTGAGCGCCCGCGCCCGGCAAACGGGGCTCAGCGTGACCACCGCCGATCTGTTCCGCCACCAGACCATCGCCGCGCTCGCCCCGGCCGTCAGCGAGGCCGCGGCGATCCCGGCACGCGGTCCGGAAAGCGGCGACGTCGTCCTGACCCCGATCCAGCACTGGTTCTTCGGCCTGGGCACGGACCGCTTCGACCAGACGATCGCCGTCGAGCTCCCCGCTGACGTCGACCTGACCGCGCTGATCCTCGCGCTGGCCGCGTTGTCCGAGCAGCACGACGCGCTGCGGATGCGGTTCAGCCACGACCGCGACGCTTGGCATCAGCACAACACCGCTGTCGGCGAAGGACACACGCTGCTGCGATGGACGTTGTCCGGCGAGCCTCGGACGCTGCACCTGGCCGCGCACCACCTGGTGGTCGACGGGGTGTCGTGGCGGGTGCTGCTCGAAGACCTCGACCGCGCCTACCAGCAGGCCGTGCGCGGCGAACCGATCGACCTCGGCCCGCGGACGACGTCCTTCCGCGAGTGGGCGAAAAGGCTCGCCGAGCACGCAGAAGCGGGCGGCTTCGACGACGAACTCGCGCACTGGTGGGAACTGCCCACGCCGACGCCGCTTCCGGTCGACGGCACCGCGGAAAACACGTTCGGCCACGCCCGCGTCGTCACGGCCCGGCTCACCGCGGACGAGACGCACGCGTTGCTGCGCCAGGTTCCACAGGCCTACCGGACGCAGGTCAACGACGTCCTGCTGGCCGCGCTGGGCCGGGTGCTGGGGGACTGGACCGGGAGCCAGCCGGTCGTCGACCTCGAAGGGCACGGCCGCGAGGAGCTGTTCGACGGCGTCGACCTGTCGCGGACGGTCGGCTGGTTCACGAGCATGTTCCCGGTGGCGCTGGACGTTCCGGACGGCTGGGGCGCGGCGCTGAAGGCAGTCAAGGAGCAGCTGCGCGCGGTCCCGCGACGGGGGGTCGGCTATGGCGCGCTGCGGTATCTGGCCGGGTCGGCACCGGTGATCGAACCGCAGGTGAGCTTCAACTACCTCGGCCAGTTCGACCTTCCCGGCGACCTTTACCCGGCGCTGCACCGCGAACTCGCGCTGGACGTCGCGCCGGACACTGTCCGTCCGCACCTGCTGGAGGTGGTCGGCCGGGTCGAGGGCGGCGAGCTGGAACTGGCCTGGCATTACGCCGAGGGCGTCCATGATAAGTCCACTGTGGACCGGCTGGCCGCGGCGATGGCCGAGGCCCTGCGCGAGATCGTCCGGCATTGCGCGGAGCCGGGAGCGGGCGGCCGGACGCCGTCGGACTTCCCGCTGACCGGGCTCGACCAAGCAGGAGTGGACGATTTGGTCGGCGACGGCCGGGACGTCGAGGACATCTACCCGCTGACGCCGATGCAGGCCGGGATGGTGTTCCACGACCTGGCCCAGCCCGGCGACCGGGTCTACTTCGAACAGGTTTCGTTCACCGTGGACGATGTGCCGGATCCGCGGCGGCTCGGCGAGGCGTGGAAGCGGATTGTCGAGCGGACCCCGATCCTCCGCAGCCGCATCGTGTGGGACGGCGTGCCCCAGCCGCTGCAGGTCGTGCACCGCGCGGTCGACCTCCCAGTGTCCTATCTGGACTGGTCCACTGTGGACGCGGAGAAAGCTCTAACAGATCAGCTGGAACAAGACCTCGCTGAAGGATTCGACCTCGCCCAGGCTCCGCTGGCCCGGCTGGCCATCGCACGGGAATCCGCCACAAAGGTGCGCGTGCTCTGGACCTTCCACCACGTCCTCCTCGACGGCTGGAGCGTCTTCGGCATCCTCTCCGACGTCGTCGCCCTGCTGCGCGGCGAAGAACCGCCCGTACGGCCCCCGTTCCGCGACTACGCGGCCTGGCTGGCCGCACAAGACGACGAGCGCGCCGAGGAACACTGGCGAACCGAACTCGCCGGAGTGACGCCGACTCCGCTGCCCCTCGAACGTCCCGCCGTCCGCACGCACACGTCGAGTTCGACCGGCCGGATCCCGGTGGAACTGGACGACGAGACGTCCGCCGCGGTGTATGCCTTCGCGCGGCGGCACCGGCTGACCGTCAACACCGTCGTCCAAGGTGCCTGGGCCGCGTTGCTGGCGCGCTACAGCGGCGAAACCGAGGTGTGCTTCGGCGCGACGGTGTCCGGCCGTCCGGCGGAACTGCCTGGCGCGGACGACATTCCCGGCATCTTCATCAACACCCTGCCGGTGCGCGTCCGGCTCGACGGCGCGCGCGGAGTCGCGGATTGGTTGCGCGATCTTCAAGCGGCACAGGCGGAATCGCGCCGATTCGGGCATGTCGGCCTGATCAAGCTGCAGTCCTGGAGCGGCGGCGGAAGCCTGTTCGACAGCATCGTGGTCTTCGAGAACTACCCGATCGACGAGGTGCCGCAGCTGCGTGACGTCCGCGCGGCCGAGCGGACCAGCTACCCGCTGGGCGTCGTCGCCTACCCCGGACGTCGGCTGTCGATGATTCTCACGCACGACCCCGCGAGGATCGGCGACACCGCGGCGGCACGGCTCGCGGCGCACCTCGAAGCGCTGGCCCGGGGCATGATCGCGGCACCGCACGAGCCGGTGTCCCGCGTGCCGATGCTGTCCGAGACCGAGGTCAAGCACCTGCTCGTCGAGCGGAACGAGACCGCGCGGCCGCTCCCGGCCAAGGCGGTGCCGGAGCTGTTCGAAGCCCAGGCTCGCCGCACTCCGGACGCCGTCGCGCTGGTGACGGACGAGGAGCAGATCACCTATCGCGAACTCGATGTCCGCGCGAACCGGCTGGCCCACCGGCTGATCGAGGCCGGTATCCAGGCGGAGGACCGCGTCGCCGTCCTGATGAACCGCTCGCCGGAACTCGTCGTCGCCGAACTCGCGATCATCAAGGCCGGTGGCGCTTATCTGCCGCTGGACCTGCGCGCTCCGGCCGAGCGGTTGCGGCTGCTCCTCGACGAGGCCGAGGTGACGGTGCTGATCGCCGACGCGGCCTGGCTGGCGACCGCCGAGGAGGTCCACACCGGCGCCATCATCACCGGCGAAAGCGGTGCCACGGACACTCCGCCAGCCGTCCGGGTCGATCCCGAACAGCTCGCGTACGTCATCTACACCTCCGGTTCGACCGGTCGTCCAAAGGGCGTTTCGGCCCGGCATTGCGACGTCGTGGCCCTGGCCATCGACCAGCGGTTCGCCCGGCACGACCGGATTCTGCTGCACTCGCAACAGGCCTTCGACGCCGCGACCTACGAGCTGTGGGTGCCGCTGCTGAACGGCGGCACCGTCGTGCTGGCCCCGCCGGGAGACGTGGACGTCGAGACGCTCGGCCGCTCGCTCACCACGCACGGCGTGACCGGCGCGTTCCTCACCACCGGGCTGTTCCGGCTGGTCGCGCAGGAATCGCCGGAGGTCTTCGCGGGCGTGCGGGAAGTCTGGACCGGCGGCGACGCCGTCCCCGCGGCAGCGCTGCGCCGCGTCCAGGCCGCCTGCCCGGACACCTTGGTCGCCGACGTCTACGGCCCCACCGAGACCACCACGTTCGCGACCGTGCACCCGTTGCCCGGCGAGGTGCCGGACGTCGTCCCGATCGGCGAGCCGCTCGACCACACCCGCGTGTACGTCCTCGACGACGACCTCCGGCTCGCCCCGCCCGGCGCGCCCGGCGAACTGCACATCGCCGGCGCGGGACTGGCGCGCGGCTATCTCGGCCGGTCCGGGCTGACCGCCGAGCGGTTCGTCGCGGATCCGTTCGGGCCGCCGGGGGAGCGGATGTACCGCACCGGCGACCTGGTGCGCTGGAACGACGAGGGCGCGCTGGAGTTCGTCGGCCGGGCCGACGAGCAGGTCAAGATCCGCGGCTTCCGGGTCGAGCCGAGCGAGATCGAAGCCGCGCTCGGCGAGCACCCGGGCGTCGAACAAGCCGCCGTGCTGGCCCGCGAGGACGGCGGCGTGAAGCGCCTGGTCGCCTATGTCGTCGGCGAAACCGGTGGCCTGGCGGAGTTCCTCGGCCGGACGCTGCCGGACTACATGGTGCCCGCCGCGTTCGTCCGGCTGGAGCGGTTCCCGGTGAACGTCAACGGGAAGCTCGACCGGCAGGCGTTGCCGACGCCCGAGTTCGGCGCGCGGGACCACGTCGCGCCGCGGACCGAGCGCGAACGCGCGATCGCCGAGATCTGGGCCGACGTGCTCAGCGTCGAACGCGTCGGCGCGACGGACGACTTCTTCGAGCTGGGCGGCGATTCGATCCTCAGCATGCAGGTGGTCTCCCGCGCCCGCCGGGCCGGGCTGGAACTGCAGCCCGGCGACTTGTTCGCGCACCGCACCCCGGCCGCGCTCGCCACGGCGGCCCGCACCGCGACGGCGGCCGTCGAACGCGGCCCGGTCCACGGCCCGGTGCCGCTGACCCCGATCCAGCGCTGGTTCTTCGCGACGCAAACCGCCGAGCCGGACCACTTCCACCAGTACGTCCGGCTGGGCACCGTCGATCCAGACGCGGCGCGCGCGGCCGTCGAGGCGCTGCTGACGCACCACGACGCGCTCCGGATGCGCTTCGCCCGCGGCGAAACCCACTGGCTGCAGGAAAACGGCCCGATCGGCGCCGAAACACCGCTGGTCAGCTTCGACCAGGACCGGCTTTCCGTGCACCACCTCGTGGTCGACGGCGTCTCCTGGCGCGTGCTCATCGAGGACTTCGAGCGCGCTTACAACCAGGTGCTGGAGGGCAAACCGATCGATCTCGGCCCCCGCACGACGTCCTTCCGCGACTGGGCGATCCGGCTCGCCGAGCACACCGCCGCCGGCGGATTCGACGACGAACTCGGCTACTGGCGAGGCGTGTCCGGCCGGACCACAGTGCCGGTCGACGGCCGAGGCGACGCGACCGTCGCTTCGATGCGTTCGGTGACCGTCCGGCTGTCCGCGGCAGAGACCGGGGCGCTGCTGCGTGATGTCCCGAAGGTCTATCGCACGCAGGTCAACGACGTGCTGCTGACCGCGCTCGGCCGCGTCCTGCGCGACTGGACCGGCGGGACGTCCGTGGTCGACCTGGAAGGCCACGGCCGCGAGGAGCTGTTCGACGACGTCGACCTGTCCCGGACCGTCGGCTGGTTCACCACGGTCTTCCCGGTGGCGCTGGACGTCCCGGACGACTGGGGCAGCGCGCTCAAGTCCGTCAAGGAGCAGCTGCGCGCGGTGCCGCGCCGGGGGATCGGTTACGGCGCGCTGCGGTACCTGACCGGTGCCGCGCCGGAGATCGACCCGCAGGTGAGTTTCAACTACCTCGGCCAGTTCGGCTCCGGCCGGCTGGAGTCCGACGAAAGCCCGCGCTCGGCTCGCGCGCACCTGCTGGACGTCGTCGGCCGCGTCGAGACCGGCGAGCTGGAATTGACCTGGTACTACGCCGAAGGCGTCCACGACCGGTCCACTATGGACACTCTTGCCGCCGAGATGACCACCGCGCTGCGCGAGATCATCCGGCACTGCGCGGAGCCGGGAGCGGGCGGCCGGACGCCGTCGGACTTCCCGCTGGCCGCGCTGAATCAGTCCACAGTAGATGATCTGGTCGGCGACGGCCGAGACGTCGAAGACGTCTACCCGCTGACGCCGATGCAGTCCGGGATGGTGTTCCACGCGCTGTCCCAACCCGGCGAGCGCGTCTACTTCCAGCAGGTCGGGTTCGTGCTCGACGGCGTCGAAGACGTGGCCGCGCTGGAACGGGCGTGGCAGCAGGTGGTCGACCGGACGCCGGTGCTGCGGACGCGGATCGCCTGGGAAGGCGTGCCCGAGCCGGTCCAGGTCGTGCAGCGGCAGGTCCCGGTCCCGATCGCCCGGCACGACTGGCGCGGCCGGACCCCGGACGAACGCGACCAGGCGTGGCAGGACCTGCTCGCCGCCGATCGGGCCCAAGGGCTCGACTTCACCGAAATGCCGTTGCTGCGGCTGGCTTTCGCGCGATTGTCGGACACCGAAGTCCGTGTGCTGTGGACGTTCCACCACGTCCTGCTCGACGGCTGGAGCGTCTTCGGCGTGCTGTCCGACGTCTTCGCCGCCTACGCTCGCGCCGAGCTTCCCGAGCGACCGCCGTTCCGCGACTACGTCGCCTGGCTGGACCGGCAGGACGACGCCGCGGCCGAGGAGCACTGGCGGCGCGAACTAGGCAGTCTCGTCGCACCGGCCCGGCTGCCGTATGACCGCGCTCCTGCGCAAGCGCACACGAGCCGGTCGTCGGAATGGCTGCGCGTGCCGGTCGAGAATTCCGCACAGCTACGGGACTTCGCGCGCCGCGCCGGTCTCACGCTCAACACCGTCCTGCAAGGCGCGTGGGCGCTGGTGCTGGCGCGGCTCAGCGGCGAGCGCGACGTCTGCTTCGGCACCACGGTCTCCGGCCGTCCGGTCGATCTGCCGGGCGCGGACGACATCACCGGCATCTTCATCAACACCCTGCCCGTGCGGATCACCGTGGCCGGGTCTGACGTGACCGAGTGGCTCGCTCAGTTGCAGGCTGCTCAGGTCGAATCCCGCCGCTACGGCCACCTTCCGCTGACGAAGCTGCAGGCGTGGAGCGGTTGCGGCGGAAGCCTTTTCGACAGCATCGTGGTCTTCGAGAACTACCCGATCGACAATGCGTCGACGCCCGGACTACGGCTGCGTGACGTTGACGCTGCCGAGACGACGAACTACCCGATCAGTGTCGTCGCGTCGCCGGGGGAGCAGTTGACCCTCGACGTCGGCTACGACCCTGATCTTTTCGACGCGGAGACTGCCGAGCGGATCACTCGCCAGCTCACCTCTGTCCTTGAGGCCTTCGGCACGCATCAGTCGCTGGAGGACATCGACCTGCTCACAGCGGCCGAGCGAAGGCAGGTGCTCCGCGACTGGAACGACACCGGCCAGCCGCTCCCGGAAGACGACCTGGCCGAACTGTTCGCCGAGCAGGTCCGGCACGCGCCGGAAGCGGTCGCGGTGGCGGGCGACGGAATCCGCCTGACCTACGCGGAGCTGGACCGGCGATCCGACCGCCTCGCCCGCTATCTGGTCTCGCTCGGCACGAAGCCGGAAACGCTCGTCGGCGTGCTGATGGACCGTTCTCCGGGGCTGATCATCGCCGAACTCGCGATCATCAAGGCCGGTGCCGCCTACCTGCCGCTGGACACCCGCGCGCCCGAGCCCCGGCTCAAGACCCTCCTGTCCGGCGTAAAAATCCTGGTCACCGACGACGCGTGGCGCGATACCGCCGAAAAGGTCCACAGTGGACACATCGTCGTGCCCGGCGACCAAACCGCGGCCACGCAGCTCCCGAAGGCGGACCCGGACAACCTGGCGTACGTCATGTACACCTCGGGTTCGACCGGAAAGCCGAAGGGCGTCGCACCCAGCCGCCGCGACATCGTGGCGCTGGCGGCGGACCGGCGTTTCGCGGCGCACCACCGGATCCTGCTGCACGCGTCCCAGGCTTTCGACGCCTCGACGTACGAGCTGTGGGTGCCGCTACTGAGCGGCGGCACGGTCGTCGTCGCCCCTCCCGGAGACCTCGACCTGGAGACCATCGGTCGCCTGTTCGCCGAGCACCGGGTCAACGCCGCGTTCCTCACTACCGGGCTGTTCCGGCTCGCGGCACGCGAAGCACCGGAGATCTTCCGCGGCCTGCAGGAGGTCTGGACCGGTGGCGACGCCGTCCCGTCGGCCGCTGTGCGACGGGTGCGGGAGGCCTGCCCGGACACGACCGTCGTGGACGTCTACGGCCCGACCGAGACGACGACCTTCGCGCTGTCGCACCCGGTTCTCGGCCCGGTGCCCGACGTCGTGCCGATCGGGAAGCCGCTGGACAACACGCGGGCCTACGTCCTCGGCCCGGATCTGCGGCCGGTGCCGCCGGGCGCGCTCGGCGAACTGCACCTCGCCGGCGCGGGCCTGGCGCGCGGGTACCACGGCGCTCCCGGACTGACCGCCGAGCGGTTCCTGCCCGACCCGTTCGGGCCGCCGGGGGAGCGGATGTACCGCACCGGCGACCTGGTCCGCTGGACCGCGAACGGCGAGCTGGACTTCGCCGGGCGCGTGGACGAGCAGGTCAAGATCCGCGGGTTCCGGATCGAACCCGGCGAGGTCGAGGCCGCGCTGGCCGCGCACCCCGGGATCTCCCAGGCCGCCGTGCTGGCGCGGGAGGACCACGGCGTCAAGCGGCTCGTCGCCTACTACACCGGCGACGCGGACGAGCTGTCCGCGTTCCTCGGCCGGACCCTGCCGGACTACATGGTCCCGGCCGCGTTCGTCCGGCTCGACCGATTGCCGTTGACCGGCAACGGAAAACTCGACCGGAACGCGCTGCCCGCCCCGGACTTCGCCGCCACCGGCACCCGCACGGCCCCGGCGACCGAGGCCGAACGGGTCCTGGCCGGGATCTGGTCCGAGGTGCTCGGCGTCGAGGACGTCGGGGCCGAGACGAACTTCTTCGAACTCGGCGGCGACTCGATCCTCAGCATCCAGGTCGTCTCCCGGGCCCGCCGCGCCGGGCTGATCCTGTTGCCGCACGAGGTGTTCCGGCACCCGACGCTGGCCGCCTTGGCCGCGCACGCGGGCGGCGACCGCGGGCCGAAAGCGGAGCAGGGCCCGGTCGTCGGCGAAGCACCGCTCACGCCGATCCAGCGGTGGTACTTCGAGACCCAGCCGGAGCGGTTCGACCAGCGGGTCGTCGTGGAGTTCGCCGAGGACGTCGACGAACCAGCGCTGCGCCGGGCCTTGAAGACGGTCTGGGAGCACCACGACGCGCTGCGCTTGCGGTTCGACAAAGCTCAGCACAGCGATCCGGCCGGACCGGCGGAACTGCTCGTCGGCGAGCCCGTGTTCGATGTGCGGCGGGGTCCGCTGCTGAACGCGGTCCTCGACGGGCGACGACTCCTGCTGGCCGCGCACCACCTGGTCATCGACGGTGTTTCGTGGCGGATTCTCTTGGAGGACTTGGAAGCCGCCTATCGCGGCGAAGACCTCGAGCCGAAGACGACGTCGTTCCTCGCCTGGTCCCGGCGGCTCGCCGACCACGCCGAGGCAGGCGGTTTCGACGACGAACTCGCCCACTGGCAGTCCCTTCCGCCGGTGATTCCGGCCGACCCGGGCGTCATCGCCGACACCCGCGAGGTCACCGTCCGCCTCACCGCCGAGGAAACCCGCGCGCTGCTGCAGGACGTCCCCGAGGTCTACCGGACGCAGGTCAACGACGTGCTGCTGGCCGCGCTAGGCCGCGTGCTGCGGGACTGGACCGGCGCAGTCCCGGTGATCGACCTCGAAGGCCACGGCCGCGAGGACCTGTTCGAGGGCATCGACCTGTCCCGGACGGTCGGCTGGTTCACCAGCATGTTCCCGGTCGCGCTGGACGTCCCGGACGACTGGGGCCGCGCGCTGAAGGCGGTCAAGGAACAGTTGCGCGCGGTTCCGCGGCGGGGCATCGGTTACGGCGCACTGCGCTACCTGACTGGCACCGCGCCAGCGATCGATCCGCAGGTGAGCTTCAACTACCTCGGACAGTTCAGCGCGGCAGAAGGCGGGCTGTTCCGCGTCGGCAGCCTGGACGCCGACGTCGACCCGGACGCGCCCCGGACACACGTGCTCGACGTCGTCGGCCGGGTCGAAGCGGGTGTTCTGGAACTGACCTGGTCCCACGCCACCGTCGGCGACACCGTCGAATCCCTGGCCGAGCAGATGCTGACGGCACTGCGGGAGATCATCGCGCACTGCGCCGAGCCCGAAGCAGGCGGACGCACGCCGTCCGACTTCCCGCTCGCCGCGCTCGACCAGGCAGGAGTGGACCGACTGGTCGAGGGCCGGAACGTCGAGGACATCTACCCGCTGACGCCGATGCAGGGCGGGATGGTCTTCCACGGCCTGTCGCAGACCTCGCAGGGCATGTACTTCGAGCAGGCGACCTTCGTGCTCGAAGGCGTCACCGACCCGCACCGGCTCGGCGAGGCGTGGCAGCAGGTCGTCGACCGCACGCCGGTGCTGCGCACGTCCTTCGTCTGGGCCGGCGTGGAAGAGCCGGTCCAGGTCGTGCACCGGGACGCCGAACTGCCGGTCCGGCACCTCGACTGGACCGGCCTCGACGGGCACGGTACGGAGCTGGCGAGGCTGCTCGCCGAAGACCGGGCGCAAGGCCTCGACCTGGCCGACGCGCCGCTGGCCCGCGTCGCCCTCGCCCGGCTTTCGGACACGGAAGTCCTGGTGCTGTGGACGTTCCACCACGTCCTGCTCGACGGCTGGAGCGTCTTCCAGATCCTCTCGGACGTCTGCACCGCCTATGCCCGGCAGCCGCTGCCGTCCCGGCCGCCGTTCCGCGACTATCTCGCCTGGCTGGGCGAGCACGACCAGGCCGCCGCCGAACAGTTCTGGCGCACCGCGCTCGCCGGGGTCGAAGGCCCGACGCAGCTGCCGAGCGACCGGACCCCGCCGTCCGGCCACGCCCCGTGCTCGGCCGAGTGGCTGCCCGTCCGCCTCGACCGGGCCGCCACCGCCCGGCTGGACGCGTTCGTCAAACGCCACGGCCTCACCCACAACGTCGTGCTGCAGGGAGCGTGGGCGTTGCTGCTGTCGGTCTACAGTGGACAGAACGACGTCGTGTTCGGGGCCACCGCTTCCGGACGTCCGGCCGAAGTGCCTGGAGTGGACGACATTCCCGGCATCTTCATCAACACGCTGCCGGTGCGGGTCGCGGTGGACCGGGGCATTCCTGTCGCCGACTGGCTCGCCGGGCTGCAAGCGGCGCAAGCCGAAGCGCGCGGACACGGGCACGTCCCGCTCGCGCGGGTCCAGGGCTGGGCGGGCCTGCCGGGCGGCGTGAACCTGTGCGACAGCCTGGTGGTGTTCGAGAACTACCCGATCACCGGCGCGGCGGCCGGACACGGCCTGACCGTGCGCGACCTGTCCGCCCGGGAGACCACGAACTTCCCGGTCACCGTGGTCGCCTCGCCCGGTTCGGAGCTGTCGGTGGACGTCGGGTACGACCCGGCGCTGTTCGACCCCGAGACAGTGACAGACCTGGCCTCCCGGCTGCTGGAGATCCTCAGCGGCCTGACCTCCGACGGGGACCGCACGCTCGGCGCCGTCCCGGTCATCACCGCGGCGGAGACCCGGCTCCTCGCGGAACGGGCCGACACCTGCGGCGAACCGGAACCCCGGTCGCTGCCCGACCTGTTCGCCGACCAGGTCCGCGTCCGGCCGAACGCCCTCGCCGCCGTGCTCGGCGGCGAACCGGTCACCTACGCCGAGCTGAACCGGCGGGCCAACCGCCTCGCGAACCGGCTCGCCGGGCTCGGGCTGCGGCCGGAGGAACCGGTCGGGCTCGCCGTGGACCACGCGGCCGCGGTGATCGCCGAGCTGGCGGTGGCCAAGGCAGGCGGCGCGTACCTGCCGATCGACGCGCGGGCACCGATCGAGCGGCAGCGGGTGCTGCTCGACGGCGTCCGGTTCATCGTCGCGGCGGAAGAGCATCCGCTCGCCCAGACGGTTCTGCTGTCCTCTGTGGACGACGAACCGGACAGCGATCCGGACATCACCGTCGACCCGGATCAGGCGGCCTGCGTGATGTTCACGTCCGGCTCGTCCGGGGTGCCGAAGGGCGTGGTGGTGCGCCACCGCGACGTCGCCGCGCTGGCCGCCGACCGCCGGTTCCGCTGCGGGGCGCACGAACGGGTCCTGCTGCACTCGCCGCTCGCGTTCGACGCCGCGACCTACGAGCTGTGGGTGCCGCTGCTCACCGGCGGCTGGGTCGTCACCAGCCCGGACCCGGGCCTCGACGCCCCGCTGCTGCGCGGCCTCGTCCGCGAGCACGGCCTGACCGCGGTGTGGGTCACCGCGGGGCTGTTCCGGATCCTGGCCCAGGAGACGCCGGAGTGCTTCACCGGCCTGCGCGAGGTCTGGACCGGCGGCGACGTCGTCCCGGCCGAGGCGGTGCGGCGGGTGCTGGCGGCGTGTCCCGGGCTGCGGATCGTCGACGGCTACGGCCCGACCGAGACGACCGTGTTCGCCACCGCCTATCCGATGGACGCGCCGCCGCCGGACCGGATCCCGATCGGCCGCCCGCTCGACGGCACCCGCGCCCGGGTGCTCGACGCGGACCTGCGCCCGGTGCCGCCGGGCGTGCCCGGCGAGCTGTGCCTGGCCGGCGCGGGCCTCGCCCGGGGCTACCGCGACCGGCCGGGCCTGACCGCGGACCGGTTCGTCGCCGACCCGGACGGCCCGCCGGGGGAGCGGATGTACCGCACCGGCGACCTCGTCCGCTGGCGGGCCGACGGCACGCTGGAATTCCTCGGCCGCCGCGACGACCAGGTCAAACTGCGCGGGTTCCGGGTCGAACCGGGCGAGGTCGAGGCCGTGCTGGCCAAGCACCCCGACGTCGCGCAGGCTGCGGTGCTCGTCCGCGAGGACCAGCCCGGCGCGAAGCAATTGGCCGCCTATGTCGTCGGGGCGGCCGGAGAACATGTGCTCAGGGAGTTCCTGGCCCGGTCCCTGCCGGACTACCTGGTGCCGTCGGTGTTCGTCGCGCTCGACCGGCTTCCGGTGAGCGCCAACGGAAAACTCGACCGACGCGCACTGCCCGCGCCGCGGGCGGCGGAGACCGGACACGTCGAACCGCGGACGGAGACCGAGCGAGCGCTCGCCGGGATCTGGGCCGAGGTGCTCGGCGCGGACCGGGTCGGCACGCAGGACAGTTTCTTCGCCCTCGGCGGAGATTCGCTGCGCAGCCTGCACATCTCCGCGAAAGCGAGCGCGCTCTTCGACGTCCGGCTCACCCCGGCCGACGTGCTGGCCGCGCGCACCGTCGCGGCGCTGGCCGAAACCGTCGAAGACCTCGTGCTCAGCGAGCTGGAACGCCTTGCCGCTGAACTGGAATCGTGAGGACTCCCCATGACGTCGTCCCGAGAGGACCGCATCGCGGCGCTGCCCGCTCACCTGCGGGAAGCGCTGCGCCGCCGGATGGCCGGAACGGCCGGCCGCGCGCCGGAGATCCCGTCCGCCGCCGACCGTTCCGGCCCCGTGCCCCTGTCGTCCGCGCAACGCAGGCTGTGGTTTTTCAGCCGGCTCCGCCCGGACGATCCCGAGTACAACAGCGCGTTCGCCCTGCGGTTGAACGGCGACCTGGATGTCGATGCGCTGGCGACTGCGCTGCGGTTGCTGGTCGCCCGGCACGAACCGTTGCGCACGACCTTCCACGAGGTCGACGGCGAGCCCCGGCAGCTCGTTCAGCCGCCGTATGAGGTGGCGCTTCCGGTGGTGGATGCCGCGCCGGAAGACCTCGACGCTGTTCTGAAGGCGGAGTATTCGCGGCCGTTCGATCTCACGCACGGGCCGTTGCTGCGTGCGGTGCTCGTGCGCCTTGGTCTGGCTCAGCACGTGCTGTTGGTGTGCGTGCACCACATCGCCACCGACGGCGCGTCGATGGGAGTGCTGACCGAAGAACTCGGCCTCCTTTATCGGGACGGCGAGCGCGCGGACCTGCCCGCGCAGCCGTTGCAATACGCGGATTTCGCGGTGTGGCAACACAATCGCCCGACCCGCACGGCCGGGCTGGAGCACTGGACCCGGCAGCTGACCGGGGTGACGCCGCTGGAGCTGCCGACCGATCGTCCGCGTCCGGCCGCCCGCAGCACGGCCGGCGCGGTGCGCGAGTTCGGCGTTCCCTCGGACGTGGCCCGCCGGCTCACGGAACTGGCGCGGACCTCGGAAACCACCTTGTTCACCGTGCTGTTCGCGGCCTGCCAGGCGCTCTTCGCGCGCTACACCGGCCAGGAGGACATCGCGCTCGGCACCGTTGTCTCCGGCCGGGACCGGCCGGAGCTGGAACGGGTCGTCGGATTCTTCGTCAACACCGTCGTCCTGCGCTCGGAAGTGGACCGGTCCGCGTCGTTCGCCGATCACCTGGCGGCGGCCCGGCAGACCGTCCTCGACGCGTTCGCGCACGACGACGTGCCGTTCGAGGAAGTGGTCGACGCCGTGCACGCGGGCCGCGACCCCGGTCGCAACCCGTTGTTCGACGTCATGGTGCTGCTTCACAACGCGGGCGCCGGGCCGGTGTTCCCGGGCCTGGCCGCCGAACCGGCCGGGGTGACGCGGGATTCGGCCAACTTCGACCTCACCGTCGAGTTCGAGGAATCCGGCGGCCGCCTCGCCGGGCTCGTGGAATACAGCACCGAACTGTTCGAGGTCGGGACGATCGACCGGCTGATCGCGCACCTGCTGCGGCTGCTGGCCGGGGTCAGCGCCGACCCGGGCCGCCGGATCGCCGACGTGGCACTGACCACCGAGACCGAGGAAGCCCAGCTGCTCGGCTGGCGCGGCCCAGTCGTCGACGTCCCCGACGGCACCATCGTCGACCTCCTCGACCGCCAGGCGCGGACCCGGCCGACGGCGACCGCGCTGGTCTGCGGCGACGTCCGGCTGAGCTTCGCCGAACTCGCCGCCCGCACCGACGTGCTCGCCGCGGATCTGGCCGGCCGGGGCGCCGGGCCGGACCGGGTGGTGGCCGTGCTGCTCCCGCGCTCGGCCGACGCGATCATCGCGCTGTTCGCCGTGCTCAAGGCCGGGGCGGTGCACCAGTCGATCGATCCCGGCCTGCCTGCCGAGCGGATCGAGGTGCTGCTGGCCGACACGAAGCCGGTGGTGGTGCTGGACCGCATCGGCGGCTTCACCGACGGTCCGCGCCCGGCCGCGCCGCAGCCGTCGGATGCCGCCTACGTCATCCACACCTCCGGTTCGACCGGCACGCCCAAGGGCGTCGTGGTCGAGCACGCGGCCCTGGTGAACCTCCTGGTCAACCACCGCGCGGCGTTCGGCCGCGAGCGGTTGCGGGTGGCGCTCACGGCGTCGCTGTCGTTCGACACGTCGTGGGAAGGCCCGCTGCTGCTCGCGGACGGGCACGAGCTGCACCTGATCAGCGACGAAACCCGGCTCGACCCGGCCGCGCTGACCCGGTACCTCCGCGACGAGCACATCGGCTTCCTCGACGTGACCCCGTCCTATCTGCGGCAATTGCTGCCCGCCGGACTGCTTGAGGGCGAGCGGCGGCCGCGGTTCCTGATGGTCGGCGGCGAGGCCATCGGCGAGAGCCTGTGGCACGAACTGGCCGGATCCGGGGTAGCCGCCGGAAACTACTACGGCCCGACAGAGTCCACTGTGGACGCGACGTGGGCCCGGGTGACCGGAGACCGGCCGTCGATCGGCCGTCCGCTGGGGAACGTCGGCGCGTACGTCCTCGACGACCAGCTCCGGCTCGTCCCGGCCGGAGTCCCCGGCGAACTCTGCCTCACCGGAGCCCAGCTCGCGCGCGGTTACCTCGGCCGGCCCGGCCTGACCGCCGACCGGTTCGCGGCGAATCCCTTCGGCGCGCCCGGAACCCGTCTCTACCGGACCGGCGACCGTGCCCGCTGGACCGCCGACGGCAGGCTGGAACACCTCGGCCGGACCGACGACCAGATCAAGGTCCGCGGCTTCCGCATCGAGCCCGGCGAGGTCGAGACCGCCCTGCGCGCCCAGCCGGGTGTGATCGATGCGGCCGTCGACGCGCGTGATGGCCGACTCGTCGCGTATGTCGTCGGCGAGCCCGCTGACTTGCGGAGCGAACTGGCCACGGTTCTGCCCGCGCACCTGGTGCCGTCGGTGTTCGTGCACCTCGACCAGCTTCCGCTGACCCGGCACGGCAAACTGGACCGCCGGGCGCTCCCGGAACCGGAGATTTCCGCGTCAGCGCAGTACGTCGCCCCGCGAGACGAGCGTGAACAGCTCGTGACCGACGTCTGGGCCGAGGTGCTCGGCATCGAACGCGTCAGCGTCGAAGACGATTTCTTCGCCCTCGGCGGCGATTCGCTGCTCGGCATCCGGGTGGTCGCGCGGCTGCGTGCCGAACTCGGCACCGACGTCCCCGCCCGGCTCGTTTTCACCGCGCCGACCCCGGCGCTGCTGGCCGCACAGCTGCCCGCCGCGTCCGCGCCGCAGGAAGCGATCCCGCTCCTCCCTCGCGGCGACGGACCGTTCGAAGCACCGCTTTCCTTTTCCCAGCAACGACTCTGGTTCCTCGACGAATTCGACCCCGGCAGCACCGAGTATGTCTCGCCGACCGCACTGCGGTTGCGGGGCGACCTGGACGTGCCTGCCCTGAACCAGGCGCTCACCGCGTTGGTAGCCCGGCACGAATCCCTGCGCACGACTTTCGCGACGGTCGACGGCCGCGGCGTGCAGATCGTCCACCCGCCGCATGCCGTCGATCTGCGGGCTGCGGACGGAGACCTGGCCACCGCGCTGGCCGCCGCGACCGGACCGGTCGACCTGCACACCGGTCCGTTGCTGCGCGCCGCGCTCACCCGGCTCGGCCCCGACGACCACGTGCTCACGCTGGTGCTGCACCACATCGTCACCGACGGCTGGTCCTCCGGCGTCCTCCTGAGCGAACTCGCGACCCTGTACTCCGCGTTCACGCGCAGCGAGGAACCGGGATTGCCGCCGCTGCCCGTCCACTACGCCGATTACGCCGTCTGGCAACGAAACCGCACCGATTTCGACAGCCAGCTCAGCTACTGGCGGCACCGTCTCGCCGGTCTCGAACCGCTGGAGCTGCCCACCGACCGGCCCCGCCCGGCCGTCCGGACGAAGAACGGCGCACTGCACGAGTTCAGCGTCCCGGCCGGCACCACCGCGCGGCTCGCCGAGCTGTCCCGGCAGCAGGGCAGCACGCTCTTCATGACCCTGCTCGCCGCCTGCCAGCTGCTGTTCGCGAGGTGGTCCGGGCAGGACGACGTCGCGGTCGGCACCGTCGTGTCCGGCCGGGAACGCACCGAACTGGAAGGCCTGATCGGGTTCTTCGCCAACACTCTCGTCCTTCGGTCCACTGTGGACCTGACCCGTGGCTTCGACGCCTTCCTCGGTGAAGTCCGCGACACCGTGCTCGACGCGTTCGCGCACCAGGACGTCCCGTTCGACCGCGTCGTGGACGACGTCCAGCCCGAACGCGACCCCAGCCGCACCCCGTTGTGCCAGGTCATGGTCGTGCTGCACAACACCCCGGACGCCCGCCCCGCGCTGCCCGGGCTCGCCGTCGAGGAGGTCGCGCCGCCGATCGTGACCGCCGGCTTCGACCTGGCGATCCACTTCCAGCAGGCCGCCGGGCGGCTCGACGCGGTCGTCAACTACAACACCGACCTGTTCGACGCGGGCACGATCCAACGGCTGAGCAACTGGCTGCGCATCCTGCTGGCCGGAATCGCGGCGACCCCCGCGCGGGCGCTCGGCCGGTTGCCGTGGATCACCGCCGACGAGCGCGACCGCGTCCTGCGAGACTGGAACCCCACCGTGGTCGCGGCCCCGGAACCGACGCTGCACCGGCTGTTCGCCGCGCAAGCCGCCCGCACCCCGCACGCCGTCGCGGTGACCTGCGAAGGCGTCGAACTGACCTACCGCGAGCTGGACCGGCGGGCAAACCGGCTGGCGCACCGGCTGATCGCCGAGGGCGCCGGCCCGGAACGGCTGGTGGCCCTGCGGTTGCCGCGTTCGGCCGACCTGGTCGTCGGAATTCTCGCCGTGCTGAAGTCCGGCGCGGGATATCTGCCGGTCGACCCGGACTACCCGGCCGCGCGGATCGAGGCGATGCTGGCCGACGCGCAACCGGTGTGCGTCGTGGACACGGTCGCGGCCGACGGCCAGCCGGACACCGACCCCGGGGTGCGGGTCCGGCCGGAGAACACCGCGTACGTCATCTACACCTCCGGTTCCACCGGCGTGCCCAAGGGCGTTCTCGTCCCGCACGCGAACGTGACCAGGCTGTTCTCCTCGACCGACCACTGGTTCGGCTTCGGTGACCAGGACGTCTGGACGCTCTTCCACTCCTACGCGTTCGACTTCTCGGTCTGGGAGCTGTGGGGCGCGCTGCTGCACGGCGGCCGCCTGGTGGTGGTTCCGTCCGACACGGTTCGCTCGCCGGAGGAGTTCCTGGCCCTGCTGGCCGAACAGCGGGTGACCGTGCTCAACCAGACGCCGTCGGCGTTCTATCGGCTCGGCGCGCTGCCTTCGGCACCGTTGAGCCTGCGGTACGTGATCTTCGGCGGCGAGGCTCTGGATCCGGTGCGGCTGGAGGAATGGCGGCGGCGGCATCCGGACGGACCGCAGCTGATCAACATGTACGGCATCACCGAGACTACCGTGCACGTGACCTATCGCGTGCTCGACGACCGCGCGACGGTGGGCGTGCCGATCCCGGACCTGCGCGCCTACGTCCTGGACGCCTGCCTCGAACCGGTGCCGCCCGGCGTCACCGGCGAGCTGTACGCCGCGGGCGCGGGCCTCGCGCGCGGCTACCTGAACCGGCCCGGACTGACCGCGTCCCGGTTCGTCGCGGACCCGTTCGGCGCGCCCGGCACCCGGATGTACCGCACCGGCGACCTGCTGTGCTGGACCGCGACCGGCGAACTCGCCTACCGCGGCCGGGCCGATCACCAGGTCAAGATCCGCGGTTTCCGCATCGAACTGGGCGAGGTCGAGGCGGCGCTCTCCGCGCATCCGGACGTGACCGGCGCGGCGGCCGTCGCGCACGGCACCGGGGATGCCCGGCGGTTGGTGGCATACCTGACCGGCACGGTGCCGGGGACCACGGTGCTGCGTGAGTATCTCTCCCGCTCGCTGCCCGCGCACATGATCCCGGCGGTGTTCGTCGCGCTGGACGAACTGCCGCTCAACGCGAACGGGAAGCTCGACCACCGAGCACTGCCCGCACCCGGCGCGCGCGTCGAAAACCGTTATGTGGCACCGCGCACCGAGATCGAGACCCTGCTCGCCGAGGTCTGGTCGACAGTGCTCGGCGTCGACCAGGTCGGCGTCGAGGACAACTTCTTCGGCCTCGGCGGCGACTCGATCCTCAGCATCCAGGTCGTCTCCCGCGCTCGCCAGGCCGGGCTGACGGTGACGTCGAAGGACCTTTTCCAGCATCAGACCATCGCGGAACTGGGCCGGGTCGTCACGACCGGCGGCCCGGTCGCGCCAGTGCCGGAGCAGGCCGGACCCGCGCCGCTCGGGCCGATCCAGTCGTGGCTGTTCGAGCATCTGGCGCAGCCGTGGCGGCTGACCATGTCTGTCCACCTTGTACTGTCCGAAGTGGATGTTTCGCGACTGACCGCCGCGATCGCTGAAGTCACCGCACGGCATGCCGCACTGCGGATGCGGTTCTCCACAGTGGACGGCAGCTGGCAGCAGGAACCGATTGCCGCGGAACCGGCGGACATCCTGCGGCACGCCGATCTGTCCGAAGTGGACGACGTAGTCGCGGCAATGCACAAAGAGGCAGTGCGCGTACAGACCTCGTTGGACGTCGTCAACGGCCCGGTGTGGCGCGCGGTCCTGTTCACCTTCCGGGACCGTTCGCCGCAACTGTTCCTCACCGCGCACCACCTCGTCATGGACGGCGTCTCCTGGCGCGTCCTGCTGGGCGACCTGGAACGGGCCTATCAGGGCGAACCGCTGGAACCGACGGGCAGCTCCTTCACGCACTGGGCCCGGACGCTCGCCGACCACGTCCGCAGCGGCGGGCTCGACAGCGAGGCCGAGTACTGGGGGAGCGTGCTGCGCGGCGTCGAGACCGGACTTCCGGTCGACCGCTCCGGGCGCAACACCGCGGAGTCGGCGCGTTCGGTGTCGGTTTCCCTTGGCCGCGCTGAGACTTCCGCGCTCCTGCAGGACGTGCCCGGCGCGTACCGGACCGAGGTCAACGACGTCCTGCTGAGCGCCCTCGCCCGCGTACTGGCCCGCTGGACCGGCCGCTCCCGGGTCGTGCTCGAGATGGAAGGCCACGGCCGCGAGGACGTCGCCGCACCGCTCGACCTGTCCCGGACGATCGGCTGGTTCACCGCGCAGTACCCGGTCGCGCTGACCGTGCCCGGCGACGGCTGGGACGCGATCCTCAAGTCGGTCAAGGAACAACTGCGCGCCATCCCGAACAAGGGCGTCGGCTACGAAGCGCTGCGCTATCTCACCGAGTCGCCGCTGCGGGACGACCCGACGCCGCGGATCTCGTTCAACTACCACGGCCGCTGGGACGTCGGGACCGCCGAGGACGGGCTCTACCAGGGTCGCGGGGAAAGCCTCGGCCACGACTCCGCGCCGGACAGCGTCCGCCCGTACCTGCTGGACGTCGTCGGCGTGGTCGAATCCGGCGAACTGCACCTGACCTGGGAGTACTCCGCCGAGGTGCACGAGGAGGCGACCGTCCGCGCCCTGGCCGAGGCGACCGTCGAGGCGCTGCGGGAAATCATCGCGCACTGCGCCTCGGCCAGCGGCCGCACGCCGTCGGACTTCCCGCTCGCCCGGCTCGACCAGGCGACGGTGGACCGGCTCGCCGGGGACGGCCGCGAGGTCGAGGACATCTACCCGCTGACCGCACTGCAGGCGGGCATGGTGTTCCACAGCCTGGTCGACAGCGGGTCGAGCGCGTACTTCGACCAGTTCCGGCTGCGGCTGGCCGGAATCCGGGACCCGCGCGCCCTGGCCGAGGCCTGGCAGCGGATGGCGGACCGCACGCCGATCCTGCGCAGCAGCACGGTGTGGGACGGCGTCGACGAGCCGGTGCAGCGGGTCCATCGCGGGGTCCGGGTGCCGGTCGGCCAGCACGACTGGCGCGGCCTCGCTCCGGAAGCGCAGCAGGCTGAGCTGGCGAAACTGCTCGAAGCCGACCTGGCCGCGGGCATGGATCTGACAGCCCCGCCGTTGATGCGCCTGGAGATCGCCCGGCTGACCGACGACGAGGTGCAGCTGCTCTGGACCTCGCACCACGTCCTGCTCGACGGCTGGAGCGCTGCCCAGGTCTTCGGCGAGGTGTGCGAGCAGTACACGGCGATTGTCGAAGGCACGCCAGCGAAACTGACGCCGCGCCGGCCGTTCCGCGACTACCTCGCGTGGCTGGCGGTGCAGGACCGGGCCGCGGCGGAGGAGCATTGGCGCGAAGTACTCGACGGCTTCGCCGCGCCGACTCCGCTGCCATACGACCGCCGTCCCCGCGAGGCACACCGCGCGGAATCCGGGGCGACGCTGCTGGTCGAGCTGTCCGCGGAAGAGTCGGCGGAGCTGCGCGAGATGGCGAAAACCGCCGCGCTGACGGTCAACTCGGTCGTGCAGGGAGCGTGGGCTCTGCTGCTCGCGCGCTACAGCGGCGAGCCGGACGTCTTGTTCGGCACGACGGTTTCCGGCCGCCCGCCGGAATTGCCCGGCGTCGAAGCGATGATCGGGATGTTCATCAACACCGTGCCGACGCGGGTCGAAGTCCGGAATGGACAGTCGGCCGCCGAATGGCTGCGCGCGATCCAGGCGGAGCAGGCGGACGCGCGCCGGTACGACTTCCTGGCGCTGTCGCAGCTGCAGACGTTCACTGGGGTCCCGGCGGGCGCGTCGCTGTTCGACAGCGTGGTGGTCTTCGAGAACTACCCGATCGAAGACAGCGGGCAGGACGGCGTCCGGGTGCTGGACGTCGAATCGCTGGACACCACGAGCTACCCGCTGAACCTCACCGCCTACCTCCACGACCGGCTCGGGCTCGAACTGTCCTACGACCCGAAGCTGTTCGACGAAGCCACCGCCCAGCGGCTCGCCGCACACCTCGCCCAGTTGGTGCGGGCGATCGCCGCTGATCCGGAGCGTCGCGTCGGCTCGCTCTCGCCGCTCACCGCCGACGAGCGAAGCGAGGTACTGGCCCTGGGACACGGTGATCCGGCCGACCTCCCGGCGGAGACGGTGCTGGACGTGTTCGACGCGACCGTCGCGCGAATGCCGCACGAGACCGCGTTGGTCTTCCACGACACGGTCCTGGACTTCGCGGAGGTCGACGCCCGAGCCACGCGGCTGGCGGAGGAATTGATCGAGCGAGGTGCCGGGCCGGAGCGGGTGGTGGCCGTCATGCTGCCGCGCTCGGCCGAGGCAGTCATCGCGTTCCTGGCGATTTTCAAGGCAGGCGCGGTGTATTTGCCGATCGACGCGGATCTGCCGGAGGAACGCGTCCGCTTCCTGCTGGACGACGCGCGTCCGGTGGTCGTGCTGGGCAGGCCGGACGAGAGCTACGCACCGCCAGCGCCGTGCTCGAAGCGGCCGGACGCGGACACCGCCGCGTACGTCATCTACACCTCGGGTTCGACGGGCACGCCGAAGGGCGTCGTGGTGGAACACCGCGCGCTGGTGAACCTGCTGGTCGCGCACCGGGCGATCTTCCTCGACCGAGGGCGGGAACGGGCGGCGCTCACCGCGTCGCTGGCCTTCGACGCGTCCTGGGAACCGTTGCTGGCCATGATCGACGGCCACGAGCTGCACGTGCTGGACGACGACACCCGGCTCGACCCGCTCGCCTTGGTCCGCGCCGTCCGCGCGCACGGGCTCAACCTGCTCGACCTCACCCCGGCCTACCTTCAGCAGCTGCTGGACGCGGGGCTGGCGACCGGCGAAGTCCGGCCCCGCACGGTGATCACCGGAGGCGAGGCGGCCACCGAAACGCTGTGGAAGCAGCTGGCCGCCGCGGACGTCACCGGGCACAACTACTACGGTCCCACGGAAGCGACCGTCGACTCGATCCACGCGCCGGTGGTCGGGGAGCAGCCGCTGATCGGCCGTCCGCTGACGAACTTCCGCGCGTACGTCCTCGGCGACACCGGCGAACCCGTGCCGCCCGGGCTGCCCGGCGAGCTGTTCCTCGCCGGACCGCAGCTCGCGCGCGGCTACCTCGGCCGGCCGGGGCTGACCGCGGACCGGTTCGTCGCGGATCCCTTCGGCCCGCCGGGGGAGCGGATGTACCGCACCGGCGACCAGGTCCGCTGGACCGCCGAGGGCTCGCTCGACTACCTCGGCCGCGTCGACGACCAGGTCAAGATCCGCGGGTTCCGGGTCGAGCCAGGGGAGATCGAGACCGTCTTGCGGCGGCATCCGGCGATCGCCGACGTCACCGTCATCGCCCGTGAAGGCCGCCTTGTCGCGTACATCGTCGGCGCATCGCAGGGCCTGCGCGAGTGGACCCGCGAACGGCTGCCGGAGCACCTGGTCCCGTCGGCGTTCGTGTCGCTGGACGCGCTCCCGCTCAACCGGAACGGCAAGCTCGACCGCCGTGCGCTGCCCGCTCCCGGGCGCGCCGGAACCGCCGAGTACGTCGCGCCGCGGACCGCCGCCGAACAGCGGCTGGCCGCGATCTGGGCCGATGTCCTCGGAATCGACCGCGTGGGCGCCGACGACAGTTTCTTCGAGCTCGGCGGCGATTCGATCCTCAGCATGCGGATCACCTCGCGAGTGCGCGCGGAATTCGGCGTCGAGGTGTCGCCGCGGATGCTGTTCTCCGCGCCGACGCTCGGCCAGTTCGCCGCCGAACTCCCCGCGCGGCAGGCTGATGCGGAATTGATCCCGGTCGTCACCCGGGACGGCGCGCTGCCGTTGTCGTTCGCACAGCAGCGCTTGTGGTTCCTGGACGAATTCGAGCCCGGCGGCCGGGAATACATTTCTCCCACCGCGTTGCGCTTGCGCGGCGAACTCGATATCGACGCCTTGCGAAAGGCCTTGACCACGGTCGTCGCCCGGCACGAATCGCTCCGCACCACCTTCGACGCGATCGAGGGCCACGCCGTGCAGGTCGTCCACGAGCCCGCGCCGGTTGAACTCCCGGTGGCGGATTTTGACGAGGCAGTGCTGGTCCGCGAGGCACTCCGGCCGTTCGACCTGCGCACCGGACCGCTGCTGCGCGCCCGGTTGTTCCGGGAGGAGTCCGGCGACCACGTCCTGCTGCTGGTGCTGCACCACATCGTCACCGACGGCTGGTCGGCCGGAGTACTGGCCGCCGAACTGGACACCTGCTACTCCGCCTATGTCCGCGGCGAGGAGCCGCGGCTGCCCGCGCTTCCGGTGCAGTACGCGGATTTCGCCGCCTGGCAACGGGATTTCCTCGACAGCCCCGACCTCGACGAGCAGCTCGACCACTGGCGGGACCGGCTCGTCGGCCTCTCGCCGCTCGAACTGCCCACCGACCGGCCGCGACCCGCGGTGCGCGCGAGCGAGGGGGACTGGTTCGGCTTCGACATCCCCGCCGAGGTCGCCGCGAACCTCCGCGAACTCGCGGGCGCGCAGCAAGGCACTCTGTTCATGACGCTGGTCGCGGCTTTCCAGGTCGTGCTGGCGCGGTGGTGCGGGCAGGAGGACGTGGCGGTCGGCACGGTGGCCGCCGGGCGCGAGCGGGCCGAGCTGGAACGCTTGATCGGCTTCTTCGTCAACACCCTCGTCCTGCGGTCCACAGTGGACTCAAGCGGGTCGTTCCGGCAGTTCCTCGGCGAAGTGCGCGACACGGTGCTCGACGCTTTCGCCCACCAGGACGTGCCGTTTGAACGGGTGGTGGACGCCGCCCAGCCAGTCCGCGATCCGAGCCGGACGCCGCTGTTCCAGGCGATGGTGGTGCTGCAGAACACCGGCGACCGTCCGGGCGGCGGCGCGCTGGTCGCCGAGGAGGTCGCCCTGCCCGCGACGAGCGCGACGTTCGACCTGCTCGTGCAGTTCGAGGAGGACGGCGGCGAGCTGCACGCCGCGATCAACTACGCCACCGGCCTGTTCGACGCGGCGACGATCGAACGGCTCGCCGATCGGCTGCTGACCGCGCTGACCGTTCTCGCTGCTCAGCCGGACCAGTCGATGGCTTCCCTGCCGTTGCTGCCGCAGTCCGAAGCGGACCAGTTGCGGAGGTGGAACGACACCGCGGCGACGGACCAGACGGCGTCCCTGGCGCAGCTGATCGAAGAACAGGCCGCGCGGACGCCGGACGCTCCCGCGCTGGTGTCCGCCTCCGGAGAGATCACCTTCGCCGAGCTGAACGCGCGGGCGAACCAGCTGGCCCGGCTGCTCGCCGAGCGGGGTTCCGGCCGGGAACGGATCGTCGCGGTCCGGCTGCCGCGCTCGACTGCGCTCGTCGTCACCGAGCTGGCGATTTCGAAGACCGGTGCCGCGTTCCTCCCCGTCGACCCGGGTTATCCCGCCGAGCGCATCGAGTTCATGCTGCGCGACGCCGATCCGGTACTGGTCGTGGACGAAGAACTCGACGCCGCGGAGTACGCGGACACGAACCTCGGTCTCCCGGTGGACCCGGAGCAACCGGCATACGTGATCTACACGTCCGGTTCGACCGGGCGGCCCAAGGGCGTCGTGGTGCCGAACGCCGGTCTGGCCACCCTCGCCGCCGCCACGATCGGCCACTTCCAGGTCCGCCCCGGCGACCGGGTGCTGGCGTTCAGTTCGCCCAGCTTCGACGCGTCGGTCGTGGAGATCTGCCTGACGCTGCCCGCCGGCGCCGCGCTCGTCGTTCCGCCCGAGGGGCCGCTGCTCGGCGCGCACCTGGCCGAGGTGCTGACCGAACACCGGGTCACGCACGCGGTGTTCCCGCCGGTCGCCCTGGCGACCGTGCCCGACGTGCCGCTGCCGGACCTGCGCACGGTGGTCGTGGCCGGTGACGTCTGCCCGGCCGAACTGGTCGCCCGCTGGGCGCCGGGGCGGCGGATGATCAACGCGTACGGACCCACCGAGTGCACAGTCGCGACCTCGTGGAGCGAACCGCTGTCGCCGGGCGGCCCGCCGCCGATCGGCAAACCGATCCGGAACACCGAGACCTACGTGCTGGACGCCGGACTCCGGCAGGCGCCGATCGGGTCGACCGGCGAGCTGTACGTCCGCAGCGCCGGGCTGGCCCGCGGCTACCTGTCCCGGCCCGGCCTGACCGCCGACCGGTTCGTGGCGAACCCCTTCGGCCCGCCGGGATCGCGGATGTACCGCACCGGCGACGTCGTCCGGCAGACGGCGGCGGGGGACCTGGAGTTCGCCGGACGCGTGGACCACCAGGTCAAGATCCGCGGCTTCCGCGTCGAACTGGGCGAGATCGAGGCGGCGCTGCGACGGCACCCGGACGTGCGGGAGGCCGTCGTGGTGGCCCGGGAGGCCGGCGGGCACAAGCGGTTGGTCGCCTATGTGGTCGGCGAAACCGCTCAGCTGCGCGCTTTCCTGGGCGAGGCGCTTCCGGACTACCTGGTCCCGTCGGTGTTCGTGCCGCTGGACGCGATTCCGGTGAGCCCGAACGGGAAGATCGACCGCGCCGCGCTTCCGGAGCCGGACTTGTCGGAGCTGCAGACCGCCGAGTACGTCGCTCCCGGGACTGAGCTGGAGGAACTGCTGGCGAACGTCTGGGCCGAGGTGCTCGGGATCCCTCAGGTCGGCATCGCGGACAACTTCTTCGAGCTCGGCGGGGATTCGCTGCTCAGCATCCAGGTCGTGCACCGCGCTCGCCAGGCCGGGTTGGCGATGCGCTCGAAGGACCTGTTCACGCACCAGACGGTCGCTGAGCTGGCGAGCGTGGTCCAGCCCGCCGATGCGGCCGAGGAGGATCGCGAAGCCGTGGTCGGGGCGGTTCCGCTGACGCCGATCCAGCGGTGGTTCCTGGATGCCTCGCCGGTGAATGCGGCGCATTTCAACCAGTCGGTGCTGATCGAGCTGAACGGCCCGGTGGACGAGGAGGTCCTGCGGCAGGCGATCGATGCGCTGGTGGCGCAGCATGATGCGCTGCGCCTGCGGTTCGAGCAGACTGCCGAGGGGTGGATTCAGCACAACGACCCCGTGGATTCCGGGTCCGTGCTGCGCCTGGTGTCCACTGTGGACCTGGAACGTGCGGCCGACGACGCTCAGGCGAGCTTCGACCTGGCCCGGCCGCCGCACCTGCGGGCTCTGCTGTCGGATAGCGCGGAGAATCCGCTGCTTTTCCTGGTCGCCCACCACCTGGTGGTCGACGCCGTTTCGTGGGGCATCCTGCTGGAGGACCTGGAGCGGGCCTACCGGCAGATCGAAGCCGGGGAGAAGCCTGATCTGGGCCCGAAGACGACGTCGTTCCGGGACTGGGCACGGCGGTTGCGGGAGTTCGCCGAATCCGGGGCGCTGGACGGCGAGCGTGCGCATTGGGCCCGGGACTTGCCGGGTTGCGAGATCCCGGTGGATCGGGCGGGTGCTGCTCCTGAGCCGCAGGACTTGGTGACCATTCGCGTCGACGCGCGGGAGACCGATGCCCTGCTGCACCTCGCTCCCGGTGCTTATCGGACGCGGATCAACGACGTGCTGCTGACTGCGCTGGCCTGGACTTTGACGCGCTGGACAGGCGAGTCCGCGGTGGCTGTCGATCTCGAAGGCCATGGGCGGGAGGAGATCCTGGACGACGTCGACCTGACCCGGACCGTCGGGTGGTTCACGACGCTGTTTCCGGTCGCCTTGGCAGTCGATCCGGGCGCGAACTGGCGGAACTTGGTCAAGTCAGTCCGGCGGCAGTTGCGGGCGGTGCCGGGGAACGGGTTCGGGCACGGGGTCTTGCGGTCCTTCCGCTTCCCCGACCTCGGCCGGTCCGCTCCGCGGGTCGCGTTCAACTACCTGGGGCAGGGGGAGAACACCGGGACCGGGGACGGGTTGTTCCTGCGTTCGCTTCCGCCGCTGGGGCGGGACCAGGATCCGGCCAACCGGTCGCTGCACGCGCTCGAGGTGGTGGGCGGAGTGCGGGAGGGGCAGTTGGAGTTCTCGTGGTTCTACCTGCCGGACCAGCACGAACGGGAGACGGTCGCCGGGGTGGCCCGCGGATTCGCGGACGCGCTGCGGGCTATTGCCGCGGATTGCCGGGGTGACGAGGCATGAGCGGGATCGTCGGCAATCGCGACTATCGGCTGCTCTGGACCGGCCAGGTCGTTTCCGAGGCCGGGTTCAGCACCACCACCATCGCGTTTCCGTTGCTGGTGCTGGCGCTCACCGGGTCCGCGGCGCAGTCCGGGCTGGTGCTCGGGGCCGTGGCGATCAGTCAGCTCGTTGCCGGGTTGCCTGCCGGTGCGTTGGTGGATCGGTGGCATCGCAAGCGGATCATGCTCTGCTGCGAGGCTGCGCAGGCGGTCGCGGCGGGCGGGCTGGTGCTCGCGTTGTATTGGGGCGTCGCGGATGTGTGGATGCTCGTTGTGGTGGCCGTCGTGATGGGGCTCAGCCGGGCGTTGTTCGAGCCGGCTGAGGAGGCCAGTTTGCCTCGGCTGGTGGCGGAGGAGCAGGTGCCGTCCGCGGTGGCGATGAACGCTGCCCGGACTAGCGCGGGGCAGTTGTCCGGGACTGCGCTGGGCGGGTTTCTCTTCGCGGTGGGGCGGGTTGTTCCGTTTCTCTTTGATCTGGTCGCGCATGTGATCGCGTTCGTGTCGTTGTTGTTCGTGCGATTGCCTCGGCAGGCGGAGCGTCCCGCGGATGGCCCGCCTCAGCATCTTGGGCGGGAGATTGTCGAGGGGCTTCGGTGGGTGTGGTCCCGGCCCGCGTTGCGGGCGACCGTGCTGTGCGTCGTCAGTTTGAATCTGTTCTTTTCCGCGTATTACCTCGTGATCATTGTGCTGGCCAATGAGCGGGGGGTTCCGGCCGGGGAGATTGGCGTGATGGCGGCGATGTTGGGGGCCGGGGGGATTCTCGGGTCGTTGGCTGCGCCGTATCTGCATCGGTGGCTTAGTGCGTATGGGCTGGTTATCGGGGTGTTCTGGGCGTTGACCTTGTTGACGCCGCTTGCCGTGTTCGTCCACAATGGATATGTGATGGGTGCGTTGTTCGCGGCTATTGCGTTTTTGCCGCCTGCTGCCAATACTGCTATTGCCACCTATCAGTTGTTGTCCACTCCGGACGGGTTGCGGGGGCGGCTCGGCGGGGTGCTGGGGGTGACCGGCGGGTTGGCTGCCGCGGCCGGGCCCGCGTTGGGCGGGTGGTTGGTCGAGGCGTTGCCCGCTGCGTCCGCGGTGCTGGCTTGTACTGGGTCGATCGCTGTGGTCACTCTTGTGACCACGTTTAGCGGGACTTTGCGCGGGTTGCCTGCCGCGCCCCGGGTTCGGGAACTGGAAGAGACTTCTGGTCAGTGACGGAGAAAGGGAAGTTCTGATGGATGACGGTGCGGTGTTTCAGGTTCTGGTCAATGCGGAGGAGCAGTATTCGCTGTGGCCCGCGGACAAGGAGGTTCCGGCTGGGTGGCGGGCTGACGGGGTCCGGGGGAGCCGGGAGGAGTGCATGAAGCATGTGGACGAGGTCTGGACGGATATGCGGCCTCGTTCTCTTCGGGAGCGGATGGCGGCTGAGTAGTTCTGCTCGTCGCCTGGCGGCGACATTGCGTCCACGGTTGCGTGGGGCACCCCGAAGCTGAGTGTGACTACGGCGCGGGGGTGCTTGTCAAGGCGGGAAAGATGCCTTGACAAGCACC